>NZ_JBFUHE010000004.1:0-477934 GCF_056402535.1 Mucilaginibacter sp. P4_A11 | reverse complement strand
GTTTAAAGCTTTCTATATAGTTTCGGGGATAGGGAGTGATCCGGCAAATAGGTTCCCCCTCAGTAAACTCAACCCAAACGTTTGGCCGTGTAAATTTCCAATTCATCGTAAAAGAAAAAGGAAGCCAATCGGTTTCAACCACCCCCTCAAGAGCTTGAATTGCATCTTTAATCATATTTGGAACTCCTTTCACAATCAGGTTGCTTCCCGCCTCAGTCTTGAATAAAAATTGTGGGATAAAGGTCAGCACACCATGACCGAAATGACTTGCCACCTGGTGATTCCCCGCATTGTTTTCATCAGCGTATTGTATAAGAATGGCATCTTTAGAGAGGTTCCCATTCCAAATTGCTTTGAAAGATGCCTGACATAAAATATCCCATCCCAATTCGTTCGCAATTAATAAGGGTAAACAACCGTAGGCAAATTTGTTTCCGGTAAAATCCATCCAGTCTCTGCCGGGGCCTCCCGGTTTAATATCACCTGGGGCATTAGTTCGATATCTGTAAGCTGTAATTTCTTTCATTTTAGGTTTATTTATTAGTTTTAATCAAGGAAGAATAACTCCTTCCAATTATTTAATTTGTTTTCATCGGCTGAAGGATGATTGGCCGAAATATCCTCTGTGGAATATAATAATGCAGCTCCTGCAAGGCCATCAAGTAGATCGCAGTGATAATTATCTACCTCCAATACAACATATTGTTCTTTAATATAATCATATACCTTTTTTTTACCCGATATGCACATGAGTGTTTCCGCTTCCCAAAAAAATTGAGCTTGACGAAATATCTCGTTATTTGTGTCTTCGAAAATGCATCGATAAATCAAGGCTAAACCGGTACTTCCGTGGCATATGCCTATATCTTTTATTAAAGTTTGCTCATAAGTTGTTCTCTTAGTGGTTTCAACCAACATAGCCTCAATTTTATCAAGAAGTTTAGTATTGCCTATCGTTTTACAAGTTTTATACAGAGTATATAAGATTGCTAAATCGCCGTAACACCAAGCCAATCGTGAAAATTCAAGATCTTGGTTTTCCTCTTTGTTTTGAAGCGCGAGAAAGTTCCTGAAGAATGAGCCTGCTTCGGCCTGATTTTGAATAGTATTGAAATAAAATTTAACCCCACCTTCAATCAAATTCATACATCGGGACCTTAAAATCGATTTTTGAACGCATTTTTTTAAAAAATAGAGTACGCCTGCGTTTCCATGAGCTAATCCAAAATCAAAAACAAGCCGCTCCGTTTCTCTTTTATCCAATCTTTCCCATGCATACCCGCCTCTGCTTTCTGATTTTCTGCGCTCCAGATAATTAATCACTTGCTCAACTACAAGAGGTTTATTCCTTTTTAAAAAATACAACCCTATTCCTAGGGCCCCATGAAAAATATCCCAATTGTCTTCCTCTAACATTAAGACAAGACACTCTTGCAGATACGTATCTAAGTCAAAAAAAAAATCCTCGTCAAGTTCAAGCATATCAATATCGTTGAGATACATTGCCAGCCAACCGAAACCAGCCAGTCCATTGCAATACGTAGGCTGCATCTTAAAATCAGGTTTACCTACACTCTCATATAACCTGAACATATTTTCGTCAAAGGTTTTTTTATAAACGGGGTTTAAGGTCGTTTTATAAAGTAATCCTTGTACCATAACTACACCGCAGTCACCGGCCAAAAGGGATATTTGCCACTGTGTGTTCGGGAGTTCTGTGCTGAATTTTGTAAACAGCTTTTCTTTTATGTTTTCCTTGAGCATCTTCATAGTTTCTCCTGTTCAATTAGCTTTACAGCACTACTGATAATACCGTCACTTTCATATGACACATCTGAAGGGTTTACAAATACATCTGGCTCAACTCCCGATGTTGCATTTATTTTATTGTAATCGGTTATTTTAAAACCTGAAAACGAGATACTGTAATCACCTAATAAATTGATATTGTTTGCGTCCTTAAAAGTACCTGCGGTTTTTTGGCCAACTATTTTACCTGATTTTTGGGCTTTTATAAATAAAGCCAGTTCCTCAAGATCACCACTTGTTGACGCATCAGTTAAAAAAATCATCTTCTTTAAAATCCGCTTTTCAACAGGAATGACTTCGGTATAAAACTTTTTATATCTAACTTTCAGACAATCGGGGAAATCTATTTCAGGATAACTTTTAAAGCTTATTTTTTCTAGGGACCTTGCAAAATACGATAACAAGTTATGGTGAGCTATATTATTATTTCGGAGGTCAATAATGACAGCCCTGGCACTATCAATCTGTTTAAGATGTCGTTCAATGCTATCTGATCCCAGGTCTATCAGATAAATCGACTTGGCAACCCATCGGCTAACTTCATAATTCCGGGGCACAAACCTATTTCCGTTAAAAACTCCAATTTCACTGCACGTAAGTTTTAGCGTTCGTTTTTTTTGAAGATGAATGATCGTTATTGTCATTTCGCGGTCTACTGGCCCGCTTATGATAGCCTGAAGCCCTTTTAACTGGCGCGACTGATCTGTTCCGGAGATTTGTTTGCCGGCGAGTAATAAAGCATTTGATACGGGTACATCGTTAATGGCCAATAGCTGGTCTCCCGGGAAAATCAGTTCCTTATATGTGCTGTCCAATACCTTGGTAATGAAAATCTTACCGTTGTATTTTTCAAGTCTTACAGGCGCAAACGCGTTATTATAGGTAACTTTGGTATCATTTAAGTTAACTTGTGCCAAACCATCGTTTAGCGGCGCTAACATAGCCTTCAACGTAGCAAAGAAATCAATACTGTTTTTATCTGAAATTGCTTTGACAAATGCGTTGTTCAGCATTGTAAGGGGCAATTGCGATACCTGGTTCCAATTTGGAAAAGAATGTTTCAGTACATTCCATGCCATTATAATATTCGCAAACCTAATTGAGAGTTCATCACCTGAATCAATTACATTACCATTACTGTCTTTCGGAACGGCGTTATACATTTTGTTTTCCAGTTCAACAATGCGGGCTTTGTCTGCAAGGGGGTATGTGTGCTCATCGTCACTATATAACACCTGCGGGATAATCACTGAGATTCCTTTTACAAGTTCCTTCCTGATAGGCTTGTTAATGGAAACCGCAGTTTTATAAAGTTCAGGATTAGTTAACTCATCGAGTTTTTGAATATACAATAGGTTGCTGCTTACAGCCTCTTTTTTTATAGGTGTATGATATTTTTGCTCGTTCTTAAGTTTTATCTCTACGGGTTCTGTCCCTTCTATTTTAAGTTTTATGTCGTCAATAGATAATCGAAAAAACTGACTCATACTCGCGCCCCATATCATTTGTGATCTGTTTTTCCTGATCGTACCAGAAAAGCTAAAGGTCTGTCTCCCTGTGTCAATAACATTATGGCCGTTGTTGTTTGCAAAATATTCTTTGTTTTCCTCAAGAAAGCCTCGCCTTGCTGTAATTTTCAATCGTTCCCCCGCCTTGTCATTGGCTGTAGTTTTCGCAGAAAAACTAAAAGTAAAACGCCTTCCGATATAAGGTTCGAGGTTTAGTGAATCTGAAAGGGGAACGAAAATTGTCTTGCCTGGGCTTTCTGATAGCTGTCGATGAACCCTGAAGCTTTTAAATTGCGGATTATCGTTATATGGGTTTATGCCAAGATGCTGCCAGTAAACCTGATTATACCAGTTTACGTTAGGCGGAATCGTGCTTTTATAATTAAAATCGCCCCCCTGTTTTGTATAAAACACTTTCACGGTAGGTGCTATCGGATAAAATATCTCCTGTAAAGTCTTGATCAACTCCTCATCATTTCTAACTTTCAGCATTTTCAGTGCTCCAAATGACGCAAGGCGGGCCTGATTAATTTGAACCACTTCATCGGCGGGGTGAAAAAATCTCACATAACCATACATCCGGGTAAAAGCGTCCAGATTTCTGAGCTGCCTGGTCGAAGGAGTTTGCGCAATTGCCAATTGCCCTAACAGTAAAAATATAATAGTAAAATTGAGAGGCCAATGTACACTGATCAACTTCATATGATTCTTTTTATCTTTCAATTATTTTGATTTTCTCCCGCACCAGACATGATTTATAATGATTGCTCATCATGTAGTAAATCACAAATTCAAGCATATTTTGGTTATGTGAAAAAAGCCTGTTCAGGGCCATATGGATGAATGCCCCAACATTTTTTCGCATTCTGTTTTTTCCTTTTTCGTTTGCATTATCAACGGCGATTGTTAGCCATAAACTATGCCCCATTTTTTTATTTAGGTTATTTGGCCAACGCACTTTGACATTGTTTTGGTTATTCATAACATTGATAATGCGAAGACGAAACTCTCGGTATTTTGCTTTTAATTGCTCTTTATTATGCCTTCCCTGTTCGTAAGGCGACGCAAAAAAAGAATACTGATCTTCATATAGTTGATGTTTATCTAAGTTTGAAAAGCCCAGAATATCAAGCTGTCTATCAATATCTGCCATTAAAATAAGCCACGAACTTCCCTGTTCAATATATTGCTCCTTTCGAAAAAGGTTTAACACAAACAAACTGTTTATACTAAATAAAGACTCCATCGTTTCGATGTGATCTTCGCCGTATCTCTCTAATTCGCGTACATAGGTTTCTATGCTTATATTAGTAATCTGGCGTTTTAGGATAAGTCTTTTACAGGTGTAATTAATTGTACTTACCACGCTCGCAAAATCTTCAACTGACGAGAGGTGAAATCGTAATCTTAAATGAGGTCCATCCTTATCAACATATCGAACAAAAAAGAATTTCGTTATAAGTTCCTTTTTATAAAGATCGTAAACTAGGGTATATAGTTTATTTCTTAATAAATTATCCTGAATTGCCACGCTTGCATATATTTTTAAATATAACCACTCGTCACCTGGTAGAAAACGGCGTATTTTTCCCATTAATTTTTGAATAGAAAAAAAAGAAGTTCATTATTATAAACCTCTTTTCCAGCTACAATTAAAGGATCAGAGTTGTCGTCAAAGTATTCTTCAATAAAAATATTCCCTTTTTTTAATTCAGTTTTGAGAATATCGCTCGCCCCCGGTAATGTAAAATCAACCAATAATTTATTATCACCGCTGGTGCTATACACTTTATCCGGAATTTTAAGCTCCTGTCTTAACTGAATAAGGTTTTCGTTAAACCTATCACCTTGGTTTAATACATGAAAGTTTATTTGCCAAGTTGCCGGCGACAAAATGATTTTATTTTCATAAATAACCCTTGGATAAAAGCCATTGGTAATTCCCATGTTTTTAAAATCGTAGTTAATACCTGATCTCAAATTTCCGTTGGATTGCATAGCAGTCAAAAAATGATAGTAAGGATTTGAACTTACATGAAACGCGTCTGCTGTCGAATTTCGAGGAATAATCCGCTTACCTAACTTCTTCGATCTCAAAATGAGTGATTGATTTTCATCAATAGATAGATATAAATCAGACATCAAAATCTGGTGATCAGACGCTACGCTTAAATTGGATAAGATGGGAATTTCATATTTATATATGGAGGCTCTTGTCAACAGGTTTGAATGGCTTACTTCATCTGGCATACAAGCAAGTTCAGCCATAACGGCTCCATCAGGTGTGTTTCTACTTTCAAACTCCTCAATTTGCGTTGCGAGTTTCCTTACATCATCACAATCTGCTGTAAACCGACCAAGAACAGCATTGGCAGAGTATCCTCCCGCAAATCTTAAATAAATTAAGGGAGAGCTATTGTTCCCGGCCCTGATCACCTCAATTCCCGCCGAAAATGTCAAGGGAAGGTTATCCCAGTTTTCAGTACAATGTTTAAAATCATTCCGGCCAAGTTCTATCGCCTCGTGTTTTCCCTCAACATACTCAATATATTTTTTTAAAAGGAATGGGACTTCGGTGCTGGTCCTGGCAATGTGATTTTCCCCGGAGGCCGAGTTTGTTTTAAAAACGATACTTTTTAAAATCGGATCTTTTCTAATAAACTCTGCACTGTAATTTCCAAAACCGATACCTACGTCAGGATCAAGGGCTTCCGTAAATGGTATTTCTTCGTGCTCATATCTTTCGAAAAACAATGTTTTAAAATTTTCAATCTTACTCAGGTTATTTTTTTGAAGCATATTTAGCACCTTTATTCCTTCTTTGAGAAGTTCTGTAATGTTTTTACCCACTGAGGATGCTTCGGCTCTTGTATATAAATTGCTTTTGGTAAAACGCGCATTATTGTTTGCCAAGGGCATATTATGCTGCTTTATAAACAGTTCCAAATCAATGATACTGTCTACTCTTTTTCCTGGCAGAAGATCATTAATTCTACCTATTTTTTTCACGCAGGCTTTAAAATAATCAGATAATTCCAGCGGAGCTTCGTTAGCATATTTATCGAGTTTAAGCTTGGCTGCCTTTAAATTATCACTGGTAATCCCCGGATAAAACTCGTTTATCAAAATTTGATTACTTATAAGCGAATCCACAAATAACTCAGCCTCTACAATGGTTTCTGAAAAATTATTCGAAACGATAAACTGCGCAATGGTAGATTTATTTAAGCCACGTCGACAAACAGCAAGTATACCTTTAACAGCTTTTGAATACTCAATAGATGATAATAGCAAGTCATCTTTGAGCCCGCCCTCTCGACGTTCGATGTAACGTAGTCTGTTACCTGACTGATAGAGGCTGGAGTTTGGGTAATATAAAATGAGATCTGATAATTGAGCACTCTTTTCAACCTCTTTTGAAAGCGATATGAAAAATTCGTTATTTAAGCTGGTTACACTGGTAAATGGTGAATCATCATCAATAACAATTGTTGATTTATCCGTAATTTTTCCTATCCCCACGCTGGCGAAATTTCCAAATGGTGTGCTCCTGGTACACATCCTATTCAAATATTTAACGATTGACCAGCGTTGTTTAGCTGGAATATTGGACAAAGATTCCGGCGTATCTTTTGAGAATACAGCGTCGTACAAATTAGTTGAGGCTAAATAGACGGCTTCTTTAAAAAAATCGCTGCTTATACACTCATCTGGATGAGTATATTTTTTATTTGTAAATCCCGGTATTCTATATAAAAAGTCATCAAAGAGGTCATAGGTTGTCATAAAAAATAAAGCGACGACGAAACAATTAAATAAGATAAAAAAACGATATTTTTAATCAGCGCGTTAAACCGAAAAAGAATGCAAAATCAGGTTCAGCCATTATCGGGCTTTAGGTTTACAGAATAGGATAAAAACTCGGCCTATAGGTGACTTTAAGAGTCTTAAGTGTGTATGATTTACTTTAAAACATACACACTTAAGACTCTTAAATTATATCATTTTAAGCACATGGAAGCGCGTGAACTGTTTTAATCGGCGGCGGCGGCGCACAAGTAGGCGGCCCCTGGCTTGTACATGGCGAATTTAAAGATGGCGGCGGTGGTGGTCCCGGAGGAGGATTTACACAAACGTATTGCACGTAGAAAGTTGTTGATGCGCCACTGTCACCACCCAATACATTTCTTTGCTGGGCTTCGGTCAACGAGCCAACAAGAAGTTTTCCTAATTTCAGTTTTTTCATGATTTGTTGTTCTTTAGATATTTAAATTAATACTGCTCAGCGTGATTGCTGAAACAACATTAAGCGCAGGGAAGCCCAGATAGCGTTTTATTGGGTGGCGGCGGAGCACAAGTAGGCGGGCCCTGGCTTGTACAAGGCGAATTTAAGGATGGTGGCGGTGGTGGTGCAGGCGGTGGGTTTACGCAAACGTATTGTACGTAAAAGGTTGTTGATGCACCACTATCTCCTCCTAAAACATTTTTTTGCTGAGCCTCTGTTAAAGAACCAACAAGCAATTTTCCTAATTTTAGTTTTTTCATGGTTAAGGTATATATATAATTGAATTGTATTATAAGCAACAGTCTAAGGTTATTAAACTAAACAGGTGCGAGAGTATAAATTTGAGTTACCATGTCAGTTATGTAAAAGAAACCCAATGGTTTTGACGAATAAATCAGATCTGCTATTTACGCCCTTTGCAGATGTTTCTTTGTGTCAAAAAAATAATTAACTCACGCAATAAATGCGGCATAACATTCTGTTTTATAAAATCTTAGGCACAGGGAAGTGATTGAATTGTCTTAGTCGGCGGTGGTGCTGAAGGACAGCCAGACTGACTCACTGTACAAGGAGAATTCACTGATGGACTTGGCGGTGGTGCCGGGGCATTCACGCAAACGTAATTAACATAAAATGTGGTAGATGCTCCGTTATCCCCTCCCAGTACATTCCTTTGTTGCGCTTCTGTTAAAGAACCCACGAGTAGCTTTCCTAATTTGAGTTTTTTCATGGTGTTAGGTTTTTGGTTTATTTTTGAGAATCTAAATATAGAAAAGATTTTAAAAAAAATAATTAATATCTTTAATTTAATATTTAGCATGAAATGTTATTTAATACGATCAAAGTTTATCGTTCACAATCTCAGATAATTAAAATCAATTTAAATATAAAACGATTTGTAACGATGAATATATTTTAATATGAAGATTGGCTTTTTTGATCTCGGGGTCATACAAAAACATGTAAAAACAGTTCCATTCACTATCGAGGAAACGATAAATTGCGCTAAATATGCCGAGGAGTTGGGCTTTTCAAAATATTGGATAGGCGAACATCATTCTCCGGAAACTGCCTGGAGGGCTACGCCTATCATTTTAACTTTGTTAGCAGGATCAACTGAATCAATTCAGATTGGGGCAGCCGGAGTTCTAGCCCGGTACCATAATGCAGTTTTTGTAGCGCAAGACTTCAAACTTTTAAACAGCTTGTTCCCCCAACGGATCGATCTCGGATTTTCTAAAAGTCATATGAGTCCAGTACTACTAAACTATCTTGGTGTTCAAAAAGAAATAT
Source organism: Mucilaginibacter sp. P4_A11 (assembly GCF_056402535.1). Taxonomy (NCBI): domain Bacteria; kingdom Pseudomonadati; phylum Bacteroidota; class Sphingobacteriia; order Sphingobacteriales; family Sphingobacteriaceae; genus Mucilaginibacter; species Mucilaginibacter sp. P4_A11. The sequence goes on along the minus strand of NZ_JBFUHE010000004.1, from coordinate 469,039 downwards.
TTGATTTAAGCGAAAATATTGAAAGAACTAAAGAAATGCTAAACGGACCAAGTGATATTATTCCAACAGATTGTAATGAAAACCCAGAACTATGGATGTTAGGATCGAGTTTGGAAAGCTTTAAATTTGCTTTGGAAAAAGGATTGAATTTTTGCCTTTCTCTATGTCACACTGAGGTTGGTTCGCTTGATGGTGGATTCGTCCAAAATATACGGAATTTAAGAAACTCAGAGCGATTTAAAAATTTCAAATTCGGCTTGCTGATAACCTTTTTAGTTTTTGAAAATCAGTCTTCAGCAGCCGTTTCGCAGGCAATTACACTCATTTTAAATTTTAGCGGGCAAAGAGAAGACATAAATTCTTTTTTTGACGCTATTTATTGCGCATATTCACCAGATATTCTTCTAATGGCCAATATTTATGAGKACACGCAACTGAAATTTTCAAATATGAAAGTACTAAAAGATTGGCTTGATCAGGGAAGGTATTGAAGTAATTAAACTGCTTATAAATTTAGTAATTCGTTACTCTCAATACGCTCTTTCATGTAGAAACTTAGCTTGCTTCCTAACCCGCTAATTCCCCGATATTCTTTGAGGACTGAATGAAGCAGATCGAGTATGAAATGATCTTTAATCTTGTGATCTTTTCTAAGTTGTTTTGCATTGACAAAATGCTCGGTGTCGATGTAGGTGCATTTTCTTTTGTGCGTTACCCTAATCTTGACATTCCAAGTGCCATCTTCTTTTTTGTGGGGAGGCAATACCACTTGCCTTACGGTAGCCATCGCTAAAATTTGTAGCCGAAATTTTACGTTGTAAAACATTTGTAAAACATTTTCGGCGAATTCAACAAAAAAACCTGTTAAACTGCTAAATCCCGTGATCAAGCAACATAGAAGAGTCGGAAGAAAGATATGCCCTTTAAACGCTAAAAAGGTCATTTTCTTATCGAAAATGACCTTTTTTAAGCTTGTGGTACCAACTGGGATCGAACCGGTGACACAAGGATTTATGAACTTTAATTGTAAAGTCTGACTTAAGCCCACAAAAATTTACAGTAATTGCCATTGATAAGGCTAACAGGATTATTTATAAAGTGCTTGGTTGAAACCAAGTGGAATGACATAACTGGACAATGTAAGTCGGAACATAAACTCATTCCTTAATATTATTTTATTTCCCCGAATCGGGGACAGCACTATTGCCTAAAAGGGACAAAATCGATGTTTTCGGGGAAATGGAAAGTGCGTTTAATTAAAAAAAAAGCACATTATTATTTGGAAGTAACAAAAGGATTTTTAAGGAAATATAGTTGATTTTGAAAGATTGTATGTTGTGGGGGAGTGGGAGAGGGGCTTAATTTTATTTTGTAATGATATAATTGGCGATGTAAGCCAAACAAATTACACCTATAGAATATTCAAAAATTATAACCAATAAGGCCCACCAAAGATTCAATCTAAGTTCTTTTAAATCTAATCTTACCCCCCAAAATATGAAGGACGTATAAATAAATACTTTATAAGCGCTGACTATAAATTGTTTATATTTTCCCTCACTCATAAAACTTCTTCCTAAAGCTATATTATAGTTCCTTATGTTTTCAGGGAGGTATGCGATATTTAGCTTTTTATATAAAATGAAATTTATGAGGAAAAATGCAGCGAATAAATAAAATGAATTTTTGAAAACTTTAGATTTATTGTAACCGTAATCCCACCAAACAGAAGAAATTAGATTGAGTAAATTGTCTCCATTATGTTTATATTTTACTTCCTGATATTTTTTATCCAATGTTTCAAATTTTTCGATTAGCCCTTGCTCTTTCAGAGTATTTAGAACTTTTTGGTAAAGCATTATCTGGTTTTCATAAGTTTGGGCAGTATCGATATTGATTGTCATTTTATCATAAGGAATTTTTAATTTAGGTAACTCAACATTTCCGATTACTAAGACTTTCGTTAGGTTGTCTTCATAATTTGCCAACGTCAAATCTATTATTCCTTTAGAAGATATGTTGTTTAAAACAGTCGTGTCGGGTAGGGTACAATTTTCAAATGAAATGGTATCAGTATCAAATGTTTTTATTTTAAGAGAGTGTTTTAATAACACATTTTTAAAGTCAAGTGCTAATATTTCAGATTCTTCTATTGTAAAATTGTCAAAGTAGTTTTCAAAATTGTTGTAATCATCACTGAAAGCAATTTTTTTTATAAAACTATTTTTTATTACTAACTTCAGTTTAGTGTGTTTATTAGTGTCGCTGAATAACCCTATCGCCCCTGCTCTCAAACCGTTAATTGTTGCTATCAAACTGTTTTGATATTCTATGGAAAAATGATTTGCCGAACTGAAACCTGTAATTGTAGTATTGCTGGCATGGGTAAATGTTATGTTTGTAATCGGCAAAGTTCGCAAGTTGAATTTGGCATTTTCTTTAATATAATAACTTGTGTCCCTAATAACCCCATAGCCACGAAAAGTCATAATAACCGAGTAGGTCGTGTTTTTGATTGACGCGTCTAATAGTGTAGAATCCTTTTCATACTTAATTTCTATTTTGTTTTGTCCATAGGTATACAGTGATGCCAAAAGTAGAATAAATACGGTGTTATGTAATCTTTTCATAGTGAGTGTGTTAGGTTGATTGAAGTTAGTGAATATTTGTTAGAAAATTTCTCATTCAACTTTTTTATTCCTTGCATATGACATACAATTATTCATAATGGAATAAGAATAGTAAGTTATGCCGTTTGAAAGAGGACAGGAAAAGTTTAAACAGTGGACTATCTTAAGTGTTGTAAGCAAATACTTGCTGCCGACGTTGAAGGATGATAGCTGTAACCCGTTTAGGGTAACTGTACGCTTAGAATATAGCGGTATGACCGCTATCCAAATTGGATTTTGAGCCAGATAATCTTCAATCTTTCCAAAATGTTAGTGATACTTTGGGAAATATGTGGCTGTAATTGACGGATTGCGTATAATATTTTAATTTACAGTGTATTGATTTTCACACATGTATACAAAATCCGGACAACCAGTTAATATGCTTTAAAAAACGTTAAGGAAACTTTAATTTTATATAAACGAAAACCAACGTTTAAACTAATTAGGTGTCAAAAGCCTTCCGAACAGCGAGTGTTGGGGAGGCTTACTTTTTTAATGACATTATGTTAGGAGAAATAAGTTATGAAGCGGTAAACATTGGCGCACTATTCGGCGTATAAGGGGTTTCTTTAAATCATAAGAAATTGACATCGTAAATTTTTGCCTTTTAATTTATCACTTTAATTCCCCCATCCCCCAAAGTATGACCCCACTTGTACTATTTGCCATTGTTCTACTTGGCCTGGCATTGCTGCTTATTTTAGGCGTTTTGTTTTTTGGTACGCTTAAATATATCAAAAAACGCTATTATCCAAACTGGAAATTTCCTGATTACATTAGTGTTGGTTATGCTGAATACCTTTATCGTAAATTTATAAAAAGAGATCTGTCCAAATAAGTTTTATCAATATGATACGCCTAAAGTTTGCTAACTACAGCAAGCTATAGCGAAGCTGTGCTAAAAGCTGTAAATTTGGGGCTCGATACCGATACAACAGCCGCGGTAACAGGCGGCCTGGCAGGTTTGCTTTACGGTTACGAAAGCTTTCCGGAGCATTGGGTGCTTACGCTTGCCCGTAAAAATGATATTGATGAATTGGCTCAACGCCTGGCCGATAAATATGAAAGGGACTAATAAATGGCCGAAAAAGAGAAACTGAGAATAGATAAATACCTGTGGGCCATCCGTGCGTTTAAAACACGTACGCTGGCTTCTGATGCCTGCAAAGCCGGGCGCATAAAACTGGATGGTAAAAACATCAAACCATCGTACGAGGTGAAAATCGGCGATGTTTACCAGGTAGCAAAAGGCATTGAACGTAGAGTAGTAAGGGTAACCGGTCTGCTCGAAAACCGGGTTGATGCCAAAACTGCTGTGAATTTTTATGAAGATATAACCCCGGTTGAGCAAACCCAGGCTTTTAAATCAATGTTCCACGCTCCGATACTTAAGCGCGACCGCGGTACCGGTCGTCCCACCAAGGCCGACAGGCGTGAGATTGATGATCTGAAAGACAATTTTTTTGAAGAGAAAGAAGAAGAGTAGCTGTCTGAACCAGGATTAAACGGATTTTTAGGATTACGGGATTTGCTTTGCAGGTGTTCTGTGAAAAATCCATACTGATGCCACTGCATTCAAATCCTGTTAATCCGATAAATCCCACCAAATCCCGGTCAATAATGCTCCTTGTGCTCGGTTCTTTCCCAAAGTTTAAAGGCTGGTAGCGCTTCGTCACGAAGGATCTGTACAAACGGGAGCTTGCGTTTTTCCATTGGGTTTTCCAGCTCGTCGTAAATAAAGTGATCATCGAAACCTATCGCTGCGGCATCAGCTTTGGTATTAGCATAGTAAATTTTATCGATGCGGGCCCAGTAAATGGCGCCCAGGCACATAGGACAGGGTTCGCAGCTGGTATAGATCTCGCAACCCGATAAATTATAGGTTTCCAGCTCCTGGCAAGCCAGGCGGATCACCGAAACTTCGGCATGTGCCGTAGGATCATTAGTGGATACCACGCGATTGGCGCTACGGGCCACGATCATGCCATCCTTAACTATCACGGCCCCAAAAGGACCGCCAATTCCACGTTTTACATTGTCTTCGGCCAGTTCAATGGCTATGCGCATAAATTTTTCGTGTGCCGTATTTTCCATATTGCCCTAAATTAAAAAACCTCAACCGAAGTTGAGGTTTTAATTTGAAAATGTGTCAATTTGAATATTTGAAAATGACTTGTAATTTTCAAATTACTACATCATCAAAATTTTCAAATCGTATATTATTTCTTGTCTTTAGTGTAGGCTTCATTAAGGCGTTTAGCAACATCAGCGGTAACATCCAAAGCAGGATCACCATATAATACAGTTGGGTTAGCTTTTGAGTAAGTCAACACCAGTTTGTAGCCTTTTTCTTTAGCATAAACTTTTACAAAATCAGCAATTTTATCATACAGTTTAGCATTCTCTGAAGCCTGCTCATTCTGAAATTCGGCACCTGCATTTTGCGAGTAACCTTGTAACTCCTGTTGTTTACGCTGTAACTGTTGCTCGGTAGCCTGGCGCTGATCGGCCGACATAGTAGCCTGATTTTTCTGATATTCGGCAACCTGGCGCTGAAATGCCTGACCGCGGTTTTGCAGGTCTGTTTGCGAAGCCTTGCCTTTGTCTTCAAGGCGTTTTGAAAGATCTTTAAAGTACTCGTACTTGTTTAATAAAGAGTCAGAGTTTACATAAACAATGGTTTCTTTATCAGGAGATGCTGTAGTTGCAGCAGCAGCCGGTTTATCGGCAGTTTTATTTTGGCTGCAAGCGGCAATGCTACCTGCAATGGCTAATCCTAAAGTAAGCTTGGTTAAAGTTGAAGCACTGGTTTTCATTATACTAATCTGAAAATATTATAAAATTTTGACAAAGATAATCTTTCATTGCAAGTATCCTAATCAGATGTGCAGATAATCAGATGTACAGATGTTCGGTATTAAGGCAACATTGATTTAACGCTCCTAAATCTATTCCACAACTGCACTTTTATCCACAAATCGTCGATAATCCCGGTTATTTTTTGTAATTTTGAAGGTTGTTTCATCAAATAAATATGAGCGAAGAAATTCAGGACAAATCCAATTATTCAGCAGATAATATACAGGTTTTAGAAGGTTTAGAGGCGGTGCGCAAGCGTCCGTCGATGTACATTGGTGACACAGGCGTTAAAGGTTTGCACCACCTTGTATACGAAGTAGTTGATAACTCTATCGACGAAGCACTTGCCGGTTACTGTGATGATATTAAAGTTACTATCCATGTTGGCAATTCCATAACCGTATCAGATAACGGCCGTGGTATCCCTACGGGTATCAATACAAAAGAAGGTAAATCGGCGCTTGAAATTGTAATGACTGTTTTGCACGCCGGTGGTAAATTTGACAAGGATACCTACAAAGTATCGGGCGGTTTGCACGGTGTGGGTGTAAGTTGCGTTAATGCGCTGTCAACCCATGTTATAACCCTTGTACACCGTGAAGGCAAGATCTTTACCCAGGAGTATGAGCGTGGTAAGCCCATGTTTGAGGTTAAGGAAATAGGCGTATCTGATAAAACAGGTACTATCCAAACTTTTCAGCCCGATCCGGAAATTTTTACTACTACTACAGAGTACAAATACGATACGCTTGCCGCCCGTTTGCGTGAGCTTTCGTTTTTGAACAAAGGCATCCGTTTGAGCTTAACTGATGAGCGTGAAACTTTGGAAGACGGAACTTTCCGTTCTGAAGTGTTTTACTCAGAAGGTGGCTTGCGCGAGTTTGTTAAGTTTTTAGATGGCACCCGTACATCTATCATCCCCGAGCCTATTTATGTGGATGGAAACAAAGGCGGCATCCCGGTTGAGCTGGCTTTGCAGTATAATGATACCTACAGCGAAAACGTTTTTTCGTACGTAAATAACATCAATACCATTGAAGGCGGTACTCACGTAGCAGGTTTCCGTCGCGGTTTAACCCGTACGCTTAAAGCTTATGCCGATAAAGAAGGCTTGCTGAAAAACGTAAAGGTGGAGATCAGCGGTGATGACTTCCGCGAAGGTTTGACGGCTATTATTTCGGTAAAAGTTCAGGAGCCGCAGTTTGAAGGCCAAACCAAAAGTAAGTTGGGTAACAACGAGGTGATGGGCGCGGTTGATGTGGCTGTTGGTGAAATTTTGGGTAACTTCCTTGAGGAAAACCCTAAAGAGGCCCGCCTGATTGTAAATAAAGTGATACTGGCAGCTACTGCCCGTGCCGCCGCCCGTAAAGCGCGCGAAATGGTACAGCGCAAGAGCGTGATGACAGGCTCGGGATTACCGGGCAAACTGTCTGACTGTGCCAATAGCGATCCAACCCTTTGCGAGTTATTCCTTGTGGAAGGTGACTCAGCGGGTGGTACCGCTAAACAGGGCCGTAACCGCGAATACCAGGCTATTTTACCATTACGTGGTAAGATCCTGAACGTGGAAAAAGCCATGGAGCACAAAATTTATGAAAACGAGGAGATAAAGAACATGTTTACCGGTTTGGGCGTAAGCCGCGGTACACCTGAGGATGATAAGGCCCTTAACATGACCAAGCTTCGTTACCATAAGATAGTTATCATGACGGATGCGGACGTTGACGGATCGCACATTACCACGCTGATCCTTACTTTCTTTTTCCGTTATATGAAGGAGCTGGTTGAGGCTGGTTACGTATACATTGCTTCGCCACCGCTTTACCAGGTTAAAAAAGGTAAAGAGTTTGAATACTGCTGGAATGATGTACAGCGTGATGCTGCCATACAACGCCTTAAAGGTGCTGGTAAGGAAGATAGCGTACATGTGCAGCGTTACAAAGGTTTGGGTGAGATGAACGATATCCAGCTTTGGGATACCACCATGAACCCCGCAACCCGTACGTTGAAACGCGCTACCATCGAAAACGCAGCAGAGTGTGACCATACCTTTAGCATGCTGATGGGTGATGAGGTTGCCCCCCGCCGCGAGTTCATTGAGCGCAACGCTAAATACGCTAAGATAGATTCGTAAACCCCCCGGCCTCCTGAAGGGAGGAATGATTGATATTAAAATCCTGCTTTCTGAAAAAGGAAGCAGGATTTTTTATGAGTATCTGTCGTAGGCTTTGTGGTGCCTTATTGCATAAGTCTTCAGCTTAAGCTTAATCAACTATCCTCGGTTTTCTACTTTTAGCGGCACGTGTTTTTAACATTAACTCGCGTTTCCCATAATCGATCACTGCTTTATACTTCATTAAAATATCCCCGCCCAAAACGCCCAGTACCTTCGGATACCCCATTTGGCCATAAGCCACATTAATGGTAGACAGGTCGAGTACAGCTGCTTCAAATTCGGCAATAACTAATTCACCAATGTACATGTCACTTACCGTTGCAGTGAAAGATTCCATTGTATTAGTGCCAAGGCCTGTTGAAAGTTTCTCGCTGGCTAATATATTCATGGTTTCATTGGCCTCAGTTAACGTTGTTTGATCAAAAGCGGTTTTGGAAGCGCCTGTGTCCAGTACCATAATAAAAGCTTTTTCAAACAGTGAAACTTCCACCAACGGGTGAAAACCATCATCATGCAGGTCGATAATGCGGAGGGGGACAGATATGATCATTGTAGATATGCAAATTACAGATGTGCAAAAGTGCAGATTAAAGCAGTGGATTCATATTGCTGTTATTGAAAAAGCGCCAGTAATTTTAAGATTTATAAAGTTCCGATATTGGGAAATGAAACGCTTTTAAAAAAAAGGTAAGCACAACCGGATAGTCCGGTGAATTTTTAAAGTGATAAGGTTTAGGTTTTAAAATCACTACGAGGTAAGTTAATTTAACATCGGCCTTTAGTTTTTTTATAACGCTAAATTAGTTTTAACCTTTAGCCTCCACAATACTGAAAAAGTGGTATATCAAATTGCCCTGAATTTATTAATGGCTTCTACTTTGTTTTGTACCTGTAACTTAACATAGGTATTGCGAATGTGTTTTTTAACAGTGCCTGTAGAAATTTCAAGGTAATCAGCAATTTCTTTATACTGTAGGCCCCGCGCCAGATGATTAAGTACTTCTATTTCGCGCTCTGTCAGGTTTTCGGCGGCGGGGATAAATGGTTTTGCGGTAGCAGTATTAAATGATGCTATTACCCTGCGGGAGATATAAGCGCTCATGGGCGAGCCGCCCGCCGCAATTTCGGTAATTGCATTTCTGATCTCGTCGGCTGATGATTCTTTGAGCATATAACCTGTTGCGCCGCTCTTTAATGATTCAAAGATATTGGTATTGTCGTCGTTTATGGTACATACCAAAAATTCGGTATTGGGCAGTAAGGGTTTGGCCCGTCGTATAAATTCAATGCCCGATATACCTTCAAGGTTTATGTCAACTATAAAAATATCAGGTTGTAGCTGGTTTATCTTTTTTAATACAGCTTCGGCATTAGTGTACGATCCCATTAAACTTACGCCACTCATATCATGAATAATTTGTTCCAGCCCGCGCCGGTAATGTAAATTATCCTCTAACAAAATTATCTGGAGCATGCTTGCAGTAAATATAAAATGCTAATCTCCTAAATTATCCCGGCTTTCTTTATACCTATTATGGGGTATCTAAAGGTTCAATTTGAGGCTAATTGATGTACCCTTGCCTGGCGCAGTGTCAATTTTTAATTCGGCATTTAATCTTTTTGCACGTGCGTAAATATTACGGATACCCATGGTTTCATGTTTGCGAAGGTCTGGATCAAAGCCCCGGCCATCATCCCGGATGCTGATATGTAACCGGTTTTTGTAAAGACCGATTTCAAGAAAAGCGTTTTGCGCCTCCGAATGTTTAACAATATTGTTTAAAACTTCTCTCACAAGGAGGTATACCTGCCGCCTTTTTTCGCCATTTATGGTAATTATAGTTTCGCCAACCGAAGTACTTTCATGAAGACGGATGTTGCTGAAATCAAATATTTTAACGGCTTGTTTATGAATGAAATTTGTAAGGTTACTTACCTCATCGTTTTCAGCATCAAGGCTCCATATAATTAACCTCATTTGGGTTGAAATATCTGTAATGCCTTCATGAATAGCGTCTATTTCTTTAAAAGCGGGTTGATCGGCAACCTTTCGGCTTAGTAATTCGGTCCGCAGCTTAATGCCCGATATGCTTGCCCCCAAATCATCATGTACCTCACTGCTGATACGCTGCCGTTCACGTTGCAGGGCAAGCGCGTTTTCGTAGTCCTTTTTTTGTAAGCCTATGATGGACTGATAATATTTTCGTACCAGTAAAAAAGCCACAACCACAGCACTTAAAACAGCCAAAACCTGTAACCATAGCTGCTGGTACCATAAAGGCATAACGGTAAATTTAAAAATAAGCGGTGAGCTCAACTGGTTAAAACGATCGGCAGCTACCGCTTCTAACTCATAATTACCCGGGGGCAACAGGTCGAACCGCTTTTCACCGGATGGCGCAACACTCCAATTTTTGTCAACCCCTCTGAGCCTGAACCTGTATTGTATTTTACCCATGCTTTTATAGGATAGGGCAACGCAATTAAATACAACAGGTCGCCCGTAGGTGAAGCTGTTTTGAATTCCTGATCTTCCGTCATTAATTAATACCGGGCGGGGTAGGTTGGTGTTCCCTAAATTTTGCGTAACTGCTATTCCCTGATCTGTGGCTATATAGTAATCATGGCCGTTTTGCACTACGTCGGCAACATTATCTGAAGGAAGCCCGTTGCTGGTGTTTAGCAAGCTGATCCGGTAATTTTGATAATTATTATAAAACCTGATAATGCTTACGCCATCTGCTGTACAGGCCCATAATGTATTGGCATCTGTCCATACCAGTTTGCGGATATCGCCTGAAGAAATAATCGGCTTATTAAATTGAACAATTTGTTTCCCAGCCCACAAAAACACCCCCTGAGATTCGGTGCCAATTGCACATACTTCATTATTTGCAGCCAGGCATTTAACAATATTTATCCCGTTTTCGGCCAGTATCCGTATATAGTTAACATCATTAGTGGTTGGTTTTAACCTGTATAAGCCATAAAGTGAGCCTATCAGCATGCTGTTTTTATACCAGGTAAGTGATGTCATGCGTATGGGCTTGAATCTATAACCTTTTAAACGGTTGAGCTGATTTGACAATACGACAACGGATTCTTGTGAGATAAAACACACTGTATCATGTAGATGGGTAATTCCTTTTATAGGGCCATCATATTTTACGGACCCATCAAAATAACTTTCAGAATGCCATAGCGCCGGGTTCTTACCCGAAACATTTAATCTGAATAGGCCATTATCGGTGCCAATCATGAGCCTGTTGCCCGGAATTGTAAGCAGATTGGTTATCCGGTTAAAGTCAGACCGGTTTTGATTTATCGATATGGTGTCTATTGCTGATATCTGATTTACCCCAAGCTTCATATAACTGAGCATGCTTAAAACGTGCCCGGCAAAAAGATAGCCTCCCGCAATGTCCAATCTTAAAACATCTTCATTTGCCAGGCCGCTTTCTTTATTAATGACTTTTACTTCGGGGTTGGTACTTAAAAAGAAGCCTTTGTCATAGCTGCCAAACCATAAGTTGTTTTCCTTGTCTATAAGCGTTGATGTGGTGATGTGGTTATCAAGATAGTTTTTTCGCTCGCCGGTAATATAGTTGATAATGTATGTGCCTTGTTTTACTGTGGTAACGGCAAAAGTTTTTTTACCGGTGAGGTAAACCGAGGTTACATTCCCGGTGAAATAGATTTTATTGAGTGGAATAATCCCGCTTTTCTGATACTGATAAACGTGTACCCAATCTTTAGTTATTAATAACAAATGATTTTGCTGTATTGCCAGCCGGTAAGGTTTGGTATTGTTTTTGGCTGTTTGATAACTTAACTGCCCAGCCGATAGCTCTTTTTGGAGTATATCGATGTCATTTCGAGATAAGGTGATGTCCTCGCCATTCTCGCCATAAATATCCCCGTTTAAATATTGGATGGTGTGCCTTCTTGAATTTAATTCATCAAAATGATATACTTTAGTACTAAGCCTGTAATTTACGCAAAGCTCATTATAACGGTTAAAAAAGAAATTGGCAAAAGGTAATACTGTTACCTTTTGAGGTGAATTAAATTTGTGTATACGTCCGTTTTCATAATAACAAACCCGGTAGTTATTACAGTAAAAAAAAATCCTGTGGTAATTATCCTCAGCTATCCGGAAACATTCATTGCTTTCAAGCCCATCTACCGATGTGAAGTTTGTAAAGCGCTGTCCATCAAATCTGCTCACACCTTTATCGGTAGCTAACCAGATAAATCCCCTGCTATCCTGCATTAAATAATTAACCCTTGAGCTGAGCAGGCCATCAGCAGCGTTATAATTTTTCAGATAGACTACCTGATAGGGGGTGCTGGCATATACGCCCGAAAATAAAAACTGAATTAATATTAAAAGTTTAAAAAAAGGGTTTTTTAGCTGCATTTTATTATTTACGTCGGTTTGATATCGCTGCCGTTTCGATTATGTTCAATGATACGATTGTTAGGGCTTGTCAAGTGATATCATCTGATAAATATAAAAAGGAATGATCATATTTTGAAAATATGATGTTTAAACGTCCTTTTTTGCTCTCAATAATCAGCTGCTGAAGTTTGTGATAGTCATAGGTTTTATTAGAACAAAGCAGCACAATCGGTTTTTACAATTATGCTGCTTGCTATGTATGCCTGCTTATACGGCAAGCGGGTGTTGTTGTGTTGCGCAAACCAAATTAAAAAGGATAGCCAATTGCCAGGTTAAATACGCTGCGGTTAAAGTTAAAATCCCAGCGCGGCTCATTGGCACGGACATATGGCGTGCGAAGTGGGATACCAAGATCAGTACGCAACACCAGCACTGTTAAATCAAACCTTAAACCAAAACCGGCATCGACTGCCAGGTCGTTTAGAAAGCTTTTGGTAAACACTGCACCGGGTTGTGAGCCATTGGAGTGCAGCAGCCAGATATTACCGGCGTCAACAAATAATGCCCCGCGTACTATGCTAAATAGCTTTGGACGATATTCAATGTTGGCTTCCACTTTGATATCGCCCGATTCATCAGCAAGGAACCCGCCGGTGCCCGCACCTGTACTGGGATCAAACGAGCCCGGACCGATAGCTCTTGCCCTGAAACCGCGTAAACTGTTTGGGCCACCGATAAAGAATTGTTGGCTATAAGGTAATTGGGTTGAGTTACCATAAGGCAGGCCGACACCTACTATGAGCCTGCTTGCTATGGTGCTGTTTTGCCCGGTTTTGTGAAAATACCTGAGCTCGTTTTCCAGTTTTACAAACTGGTTAAAAATAGCTCCGAACAATTTTTTAGGCTTTCCGCCTGCACTGTCGGCACCGGTAACCAGGCCGTAAATATTATTTGAAAGGCTGATTTTGCCGTTGTAGTAAATGGTGTTAGTGCGGTAATCTTCATTGGTATTGGTGTAGGTAAAGCTATAGCTTGGGCCGAGGATAAACTGTTTATCAATAACGTGTTTCAAAGCCGGGTTAACCGGAACATTTTTCTTGTTGATGCTGTCAAGATATAATTGCGATACGCTCAGTGGGTTCACAAACTGGAAGTTGATAAGGTTAAGTTCATGCGAACGGTGTTCTGTTTCGCGCCACTGGTAACCAAACGATAAATTAAATGAATTTAGATTATACAGTTTTTGGCGGTTTACGACAGAGTAACCTAAGCTTAGATTAGTATGAGGGATATAGGCATCGGCTGCTTTTGGGTAGATAGGTCCGATAAAGCGCGGCCATGTAAGTGTTGTCTGAATACCGGCCTGGTACACGTTGTAACCGGAGTTTTGCCCGCCTACCTGCACATCGGTACTCCCGAATAAGGTTATTTTTAAAGCTTCAGCACCTTTAAATGCGTTGCGATTAAGCCAGTTGAGGTTTACCTGTGTACCTGTATAGTTGGCCGAAGTGGTGCGACCTAATATATCGAGCGACAGCGATTTCTTTTTGTACTGGGTTAAAAAGTAGTAAACATCAAGTTTTGACGAATCGGCAGATACGTCCTCAAACCTGTTTTTTACAAACTTGTAAGGGCCAAGGTTAATGAAGCGGTTGAGTGAATTGTTATGCGCGGTACGATTGTAAACCTGGCCGGGCCGCATAAGCACTGTATTGGCAAAGGTGTAGGTGTGTACCGTGTTGCGGCGTTCAACAATGTTGTACCATTTGTAAGGAATGGCCTTATCCTTCATCAGTGACGTATCCCTCAATGAGTAACTTGGGTATACATAAATTTTATTGATAGTATAAATATCTTTGGCCCTGCCCGGAGTTTCATTTTTAACGGCCACAAAAATATCAACCTGGTGACCGGCTATGGTGCTATCCACGTGCATGATCAAATCTTCAGGCGAAAAGTAATAAAAGCCTTCTTCTTTTAATCGTGCATCAATGCGCAGGCGTTCGGTTTTAATAATATCAAGGTTGTACTTATTGCCAACTTTTAACAATGTTTTGGCTGATGTGCCTGCAACCGCGGTATCGATGGTTCCTTTACCTTGTGGAAATACTACTTTTCTGATCTTATATCCCGGTCCGGTTACTGCTGTGTAGACCGCTTTGGCAACTTTAGATGTTGGCTTTTTACTTACGGTATCGCCGCTTACCTGTGCCTGAAAATAGCTTTCGTTTTGCAGGCGGTTTTGTAAGATCTTGCTGTTTTGCTCCAGGTTTACTGCTGTTATGAGTACAGGTGGCTCGCCTTTTTTGTTGAGCCAGTGTGCAAGCCCTTTGGTTTTGTTAGTTTTGGTTTTAAAGTACAGCCATAGTTTAAATCTCAAACCTAATATCGAGCTATTGGGCACTGGTCTTAGCAAAGTACCAAGCTCTTCGCTTAATGCACTCTTCTCACTTTTTTTCAGGGTTGAGTCCTTGATCACTACTTCGCCGCCTGTGTACAGTTTTTGGCCGGGCGCCAAAAACTTAGTGGTACTGCAGGCACTCAGTAAAACAGATGATGAAAGCAGTATATATTTTAAATGTTTGGTCATGGGCTTAGTTTGAAGTAGTTTGCGGTTTGTTGTCCTGTTGCTGCTGCATGTTCTTTTGCTCCAGCGCCTTGTCTGCTTCCTGTTGTTTTTGTTTTTCGTCTTTTTGCTGCTGTTGATATTGGCGRCGCAACTTGCGTTCTTCAGGGGTACGTTTGCGGAAGATTTCCCTGAAGCGGTTATAATCAACCGTTAAAGTAAAGCCTACACCGGTTTCAATGATCTGCCCTTGTATCACAATAAATTCGTCGCGGCGGTAAGCACGTAGGGTATAGCGGCCATCCTTACTAAGTTTATAGGCTATAGATACGTCCCCCGCTATGTTGGATGCTTTTTGACCTGGCTGATTGCCCTCCAGGTTAAAGTTGTTGCCAACGCTTACTGTAAGCCGGTCGCTCAGGAAGCGCTTGGATAGGCCCACATTTAAATCAGTACGGTTAGTAGCGGTTCCGGATGAGTAATCTTCGCCAGACGACAGGCCGAAGTTCAGGTCCACACCCGAAATCAGGCTGCCTGCCAAACGGTTCAACTGATCGGATAATAAACTGCTTACGCTGTTACGGATAGTGCCTTCAATTGATGTACCTGCACCCTGGCTTTGCAGCGGGTTATCGCCAATGAAGTGGCCAAGTACCAATACACCTAATACCTGTTTATTAAGTTCATTAGGATCCTGCCGTATCTGGGTCAAACGGGTGTTTACAGTACTTACCACATCTGATGATACAGAATAAGTACTATCAGGCAATACGATATCAAAGCTGATAGTTGGTGTAAGCAGCTGGTCTTTCAGGTTAAGGTTAACGTTGAACGGCAGCTTTTGCTTATACATGGTTGTATTTTGTGCGTCTGGAAGCTGGTTGGCAACCAGGTCAATCGGCGGTACGTTGGCAACGTAAATCGCTGTAAGGTCGATATTGGCACTGGTTGGGTCGCCCGTCCAAACAATGGTGCTGCCTTGCTTAAAGTTGAAGGTACGTTTTACGGTTGCGTAAGCCAGGTTATACGATCCTGAATTAACCACATAGGTACCGGTTAGGTTGATCTTGCCGCTTGGGTCGATGCCGCCATTCAGGTTGGCTTCACCTTTCAGGTGCACTACATCGCCGTTGCGTTCATCAATAACAATGGTAAAAGCAGCGTTTTTATTAACTATAATATTAGCGGATACGTCCAGACCGGTAACATCCGATTTTTTGAGCGAATCCAGTTGCCGCGCCAGCATGATAGAGTCTAATTTAGGTGCATCTTTATCAATAAAATCAACAACGCCTTTTCTATCTTCCACGGCAGGGTCATTAGTGGGCAGTACAAAGGTCATATCAGTTTTATCGTTTACCGTAAGATTGGCATCAACCACAGGTTTAGCCATATTTCCGCGGATCTTGATTCGGGTATCCACATAAAGCTTACCGTAATAAAGTTTATTATCAGCCTGGGTTGAGTTTGTAACTCTGAAGTTGGTGGCATTAATATCCATACCGAAAGCGAAGTCGGTGTAAGTTTTGGTGTAAATACTTCCGCTTACCACTGCTTTGTTGCCTGTTGAATCAACCAAAGTGAAATCATTAAAGCGGATGCCCTCGTTGTTGAACGTGATACTTTCCTGCGGCATCCTGAAGTAGGAGTTAAGCATGGCTACGTTGAAGCCTACCTTGTTAAAGTTGATATCACCCCTTACCGAAGGCGCGGTTGTGGTGCCGGATATTTTAAGGGCACCCGTAATATTTCCCGTGGCGTTACGCAGGCTGCCAAAGCTAAAGCCCTCAATACTCTTCATGCTCAGGTTAACAATGTTCAAGTCGAGATCAAAACGGCTTTCGGGAGATGTATAATAAGTACCGTTCAGGTCAACCTGGTTGCCTTTACCCGTGATACTCATTTGGGCGGCATATGCGTTGGCGGTTTGGTTATTTACCTTAAGGGCGATGTTGCCTACGGTATCTCCCTTAAAATTGAAATCATTTACATTGATGGCCGCTGTAAACAAAGGTGCGGTCTGGAAATTACTTACGGTAGCATCCCCGTTAATGGTACCACCTACCTGTAAGGAATCCTGCTTGGCCATTTTGGTAAGCGCCTCAATATGGAAATTGTTAAACTTGATATTGAGCGGACTGTTAAACTCCTGTGTGCTGCTGTTAACGCTCAGCACCTGGTTGTTATTGGTAATGGTAAAGTTATGTGCCAGAATACCTTTTGTTCCGTATTGTAAAAAGTTATCATCACTAACCGCCCATGGCAGGTAATCAAGCAGCAGTCCATCCTTGTTAAAGCTAAACTGATATTCATCCGGCAGTATACTAAAGGTACCCGCAATGCGGAAACGCTCTTTCTTAGCCGCGTCGCGGATTTGGATACTTACACCCGCTTTATTATCCTGTGCTGCACCGGAGATACTGGTGTACAACAGATCAACAGATGAGCCAACTTTAACTTCATCGACAGAAAAATTATAATTAAGGACGTTGTTACCGGTATTGATATTAAGCGATGCTTTGTTAATGGTGTTAGTACCATAAACCACTTTTGGTATAGAACCTTTAACTACCAGTTCGCCGGTTTGACTGTTGAAGCTGCCATTCAGCAAAACAGGATCAAGCTGTTTCAGGTCGGGCGCAAACTGGGTTAGCAAAGGGGTTTTAACCAGCCGGGCTTCAAACTTAAATTGCTGTGCATCGTACTTAACTACCGGTGCAGGTTTGGTTTTAACCGTTTTGCCTCCTTTAGTTTTAACTGCCACCTGCTGGCCACCTGCTATAGCGGTATTGAAATATTTGTTGATCACATCCTGCATGGCCGGGGCTATCTGGGTAAGCTTGTACTTACCGGCCATATGTGCAGTCATGATAGGCGTTGTTAACCGCAATGTGCTGCTATCGGCACTGGCTGTTGAAATGAGGCTGATGGTATCCATCTGGATCCGCTGACCTTTGTTAACTACCAACAAGTCGGTGGCTTTAATATTGGCGTTCAGGTAATCCGGATCGGCAGTTGGCACATCGGCAACGATCTTACCATGAAAGCGCATGTCATCCGCAACAAAGTGCAGGTTTTTAAGGTTGATGCTATCTACATTTAAAGTGGCTTTAACCGCCGGGTATTTCTTATTCAGGTTGGCTTTAGCATCTAAACTAAAATTAATGTTAGGGTCTTTCATACGGGCAACAGCCGTATATGCGCCATTGCTTGAGGTGCCTTTCATTATAAGGTTTTGATAGCTGTAACCTTTAACATAAGCCTTTGCTACAGTGCCATTAAAAGCTATGCTTGCTTTTTTAGGGTCGAGGTTTGTGCCTTTTAAATTGGCATTCATGGTAATGTGGCCAACCATTTGCGGTTGTTTGGTGAGTGCCCCAACATTAAGCTCGTTAGCCTTAATGCTTGCGGTATAGGTTGCTGTGTTCTTATTTTGCCCGTTCTTTAAAGCAGCTACCAGGTCAACTGCGCCGTAGCTTGAGCGCAGGCCTATTTTGGTGTTGAACGTATACATGCTGCCTTTAAAGTTACCTTTCAGGCTCATTTTTTCGGGGATGCTTACATTCGGCGGGATGCTACCGGCAGGAGCAAGCTTGTATATATCGCTGCGACTGGTGCTGAAGTCGGCGATGTTGACATCAAAGGTCGCCTTATTTACATTGGGCAGCCCTTTCATTTTAGCTGATGCCTTAATGTGGGTGCTGCTAAGCCCGGTTACTTCAAGGTTAGGAATGTCGAGGTTATTCACTTGTCCGCTTACCCTGCCATTGATCTTGAACACTGTGCCCGGCGATGATTTGAAAGGCTCCATGGTGGCCATGGTTGGCATCAGTAGTAAAACGTCTTTCAGACCTAAACGGCTGCCGTCTAAATTGGCATTGATGCCCAGCGCGCCAATGTTTTTGGTGATGGCATCGATAGATGGGTAACGTACCTGTACCGATTTTTGCAAGGTAGTTTGCGGGGTTTCCAGCAGCAGATCGTTCATGTAGGCATTGGTTGGCCCGTACAGGAACGCCGTGTGAAACTTATTGATCTTCAAGCCACTTTTTTCGGTAAAGGTAAAAGAGTTGATCTTGCCCGAAATGGTATCAGTGCTATATGAAATTTCTTCAGCTTCGGCATTCAGGCTGCGGATGTCCATGTGTCCAAAATCCAAACCTTTGGGTATTGCTTTCTGCGCCTCATTATCAAACTTAATATTATCGTTAGTGAAGGTAACTTTACCGATGGTTGCCCTCCATGCCGATTTGGTAGGAGAAGATACCAGTGTATCCAGTTTTTTTACAGCCTTTACAACAGCTTTGACTACTGTTTTGGGTTTGGCTAAACTAAGGCCCGCTTTGGTATCGCTTAGTTCGATGTTTTTAATGCCTACCCTTTGGTTTTTCAGATCGATCTTATCCATCTCC
This sequence comes from Mucilaginibacter sp. P4_A11, assembly GCF_056402535.1. Lineage (NCBI taxonomy): Bacteria > Pseudomonadati > Bacteroidota > Sphingobacteriia > Sphingobacteriales > Sphingobacteriaceae > Mucilaginibacter > Mucilaginibacter sp. P4_A11. The sequence continues at coordinate 449,952 of NZ_JBFUHE010000004.1, read as the reverse complement.
ACCAAAAATTTGCTCAGATCTACCTTGGCACCCATCTCGGCACTTTGATAATCGACTTTAATTTTGGAGATATCGATAACACCTAAATTCAGGTCCATGTTTAAAGGTGCAGTAGCGGTATCGGGCGGCGGCGGACCGGTTGGCGTTTGGATGATCTTTGCGTTTACATCGCTCAGGGTAATTTTTGGTATGGTGAACTTCATTTTATCCATATCAAAATCCTTAACGCGGGTATCAAAATGGCCCAGCAAGAATTTCACGTCGTTGCCGGTAATGGCGTCCTTATATTTTAGGTTGATCTTATCGAGGATGATCTTATCAACAGAAAACTTCATGGTTGAAGTAGTATCGGTAGGTTTTACTTCTTTCTTTTGTTCGCCAACAAAAGCCTTCATAATGTAATCGAAGTTGAATACACTATCGGCTCCACGGCTTACGTTGGCGGTAATGCCCTGCAAGTTTATCTCGTTCACCTCAACCTGGCTGTGCAGCAGCTTAAGCATGCTGATATCAACCTTTAGTTTTTCGCCGGCAATGAGGGTGTCTTTTTTCTGGTCTTCAAAATAAACATCTTCCAGTACAAGCAGCTTAGGCAAGCCCAAACTGATATGCCCAATTTTAACTTTGGTATGGATCTTATTTTGTAAAAAAGTTACGGCTTTATCTTTTGCGAAGTTTTGTACGGCAGGTACCTGTATCAAAATTACTACAAGGATAACCAGCAGAACTACACTTACCAGTATCCAAAGTATCGTTTTAAGGGTTATTCGTAGTATTTTTTTCAATTGTATGTGTATTTCAAAGGTGAAGATCGTGATGGTTAATATAAACAAATAACATGCTAAGTATAGCTGTTCGCTGTGTGTTTTGTATAATTTACAAAATGGGGGACCGGCTTAAAAGAAAATTTCACAACGCTATTTTTTAACATTCAATAGCCGAACTTGTTTTAACTCATCAACTTGTTTTAACTTTGTATTTCATAACGATTTTGCTGAAACGGATTAACTATGCCTGATTTTTCTCATCTCCACGTACATACCCAATTCTCATTGCTCGATGGTGCAGCCGATATTTCCAAGCTGTATAAAAAAGCCGCCAAGGATGGGATGAAGGCCCTGGCAATAACCGATCATGGTAACATGTTTGGTGTATTTAAGTTTGTGGCCGAAGCCGGTAAACACAATGTGAAACCCATTGTAGGCTGCGAATTTTATGTGGTTGAAGACAGGCATAAAAAACAGTTCACCAAAGAGAATAAGGACGTACGCCGCCACCAACTGATGCTGGCTAAAAACCCTACCGGGTACAAAAACCTGGTAAAGCTATGCTCATTGGGTTATATGGAAGGGCTGTACAGTAAATGGCCCCGTATTGATAAGGAGCTTATTGTAAAATATCATGAAGGTATCATCGCCACTACGTGCTGTATTGGTGCATCAGTTCCACAGGCTATTTTAAGAGATACGCCCGAAAATGCAGAGAAGGAATTTAAATGGTGGCTTGATTTGTTTGGCGAGGATTTTTATATCGAGGTGCAACGCCACGAGATCCCCGAGCAGCAAATCATCAATAATGTTTTGCTCACCTATGCAAAAAAATATAATGTTAAAGTGATCTGTTCAAACGATTCACACTATGTGGATCAGCAGGACTCGAACGCGCATGATATTTTGCTTTGCGTTAACACGGGCGATATGCAGAGTACCCCCATTGCAACTGATGAGGAAGGTGGTAAAGGCTATCGTTTCGGTTTCCCAAATGATCAGTTTTACTTTAAAACACAGGCAGAGATGGGACAGTTGTTTCATGATTTGCCTGAATCACTGGATAATACCAACGAAATTGTTGATAAGGTAGAGGTACTGAAGCTAAAGCGCGATATCCTGCTGCCTAACTACGTTATTCCCGACGAATTTAAGATTCACAATACACCCGATGCTGATACCCTTAACCAGTGGGAGTACCTAAAGCACCTTACTTTTATGGGGGCTAAGGAGCGTTATATAGATATTAGCCCGGAGACTGAGGAACGCATCAACTTTGAGCTGTTCACCATCCGTACGATGGGTTTTGCCGGATACTTCCTTATTGTGGCCGACTTTATCAGGGCCGGGCGCGATATGGGCGTATTTATTGGTCCGGGCCGTGGTTCGGCAGCTGGATCGGTAGTGGCTTATTGTACAGGGATCACCAATATCGATCCGATGAAGTATAACCTCCTGTTTGAGAGGTTCCTGAACCCCGACCGTAAATCGATGCCCGATATTGACACGGACTTTGACGATGCCGGCAGGCAAAGGGTTATTGATTATGTGGTTGATAAATACGGTAAAAACCAGGTAGCCCAGATCATTACCTATGGTTCAATGGCTGCGCGTACCAGTATCCAGGACGTGGGCCGTGTGCTTGATATGCCACTGGCCGATGTAAGTGCCATGAAAAAGCTTGTGCCCGAAACATTGGGTATCACCCTGAAGGATGCTATTGAGCAGGTTCCAGAACTAAAAGAGATCCTGAACGGGAACGACCTGAAAGCACAGGTACTGCGCGAGGCCGAAAAACTGGAAGGATCGGTACGTAACACCGGTGTGCACGCTGCGGGGATCATCATTGCCCCTTATGACCTTACCGATATTGTACCGGTAGCCACCGCTAAAGATTCGGACCTGCTGGTTACCCAATATGACGGCCGTGTAATTGAAGATGCAGGTGTAATTAAGATGGACTTTTTGGGTTTAAAAACCCTTACCATTATTAAAGACGCCCTGCGGATGATCAAACAGAATCACGGTGTAGTGATAGATATCGACTACATACCGCTTGATGACCTTAAAACTTATGAGCTTTATCAGCGTGGCGATACCAATGGTACTTTCCAGTTTGAAAGTGATGGTATGCAAATGTATCTGCGCGAACTTAAGCCCGATAGGTTTGAGGATTTGATTGCCATGAACGCGCTTTACCGTCCTGGGCCGATAGAGTACATACCTAACTTCATCAGCCGTAAACATGGCCGCGAACCGGTAGTGTTTGACCTTCCGGATATGGAGGAATACCTTGGCGAAACCTATGGTATTACCGTATACCAGGAACAGGTGATGCTTCTGTCGCAAAAGTTAGCGGGCTTTAGTAAAGGCGATGCCGACGTTTTGCGTAAGGCGATGGGTAAAAAGCAGATCGAGGTACTGAACAAAATGGAAGCTCAGTTTATGGATGGTGCCGTTGCCAAGGGTCACCCCAAAGATAAGCTTACCAAAATCTGGACCGACTGGAAAGCATTTGCTCAGTACGCGTTCAATAAATCGCACTCTACCTGCTACGCTTTCGTGGCATATCAAACTGCTTATTTAAAAGCGCATTATCCGTCAGAATATATGGCGGCGGTTTTAAATAACCAGAACAATATTGAAAAAATTACCTTCTTTATGGAGGAATGCCGCCGCATGGGTGTTGAGGTTTTAGGGCCGGACATCAACGAGTCGGACATGGCTTTTGCCGTGAACAAACGGGGGCAGGTACGTTTCGGTTTAACCGGTGTAAAAGGTGTGGGTGACAAAGCGGTAGAAAGTATCATTGAAGAGCGTAACGCCAATGGTCCGTTTGAAACGGTTTATGATTTTGCACGGCGTTCAAACACCCGCAGCGTTAATCGCAAATCGTACGAAAATTTGGTATATGGTGGTGCCTTTGATGGTTTTGAGATTCCCCGGGCCAAATTTTTTGCCAAAACGGAGTTGGGTGTTTTAACTGGTGTTGAACGCCTCATCAAATATGCCAACGATTATCAGAACGTACAAAGCAGTTCACAATCATCGTTGTTTGGCGGTTCGGTAGCATCATACGTGCCTGAGCCGGCTATGCCAGATGTTGAGGAATGGGCACTGATAGAAAAGCTGAAGTACGAGAAAATGGTTATCGGGATCTATTTAACCGGTCACCCGTTGGATAATTATAAAGTTGAACTTAAGCGTTTCTGTAACGCCAACATCAGCGATCTGAAACTGATGCAAAAAGCCCGCTCAGGCGAAGGCGGTGAAGATGTAACAGCGGCGTTTAATGAGCTGCGCCGTCGCGGTGAATTGCGGATAGGTGGCCTGGTATCAAGCGTTCAGCATAAAATGACCAAAACCGGCAAGCCATTTGGCACGTTTGTGTTTGAGGATTATAATGAATCGTACGAGTTTGCCCTGTTTGGTGATGATTATGTAAAGTTCCGTAACATGATGATGGAAGGTTACTTCCTGCATATTAAAGGAAATATTGAAGAGAAATTCCGCCAGAAAGATAACTGGGATCTCCGGATCATGGTGATGGACCTGCTATCAGAAATGCGTGATAAGCTTACCAAATCATTAACTGTTTGTATTGATGTGCAAATGCTTAATAGTAAGCTGTTGGATGATATTCAGCACATGATAGATGATAATAACCAAAAGTACCCGGTAAAAAACTGTAAGCTCCGTTTCCAGATCAAGGACAGGGAAGAGGTTATGCTGGTTGAGCTCTCATCCAAATCATTCAAAGTAAACCCAAGCGATGATTTTATGGCCGGGATCCATAGCTTGACTAATGAAGAGCCGGTGTTGAGTTAGGATATTTCCTACTTGTATATACACCCGTCATTGCGAGGAACGAAGCAATCCCCGATTAGCAGAGCCGCTGTGTAAAGTTCGCGATTGCTTCGTACCTCGCAATGACGCGGTGGAGATGTTCGACTTGCGCTCTCCTTTAACTCGCGCTCGAGTTGTAACGAGTGCGTAACCTGGGTTTGCGTTTGTAACGCAACGGGCGATACAATCACCAAACCATATTAAGCACTCGTTATAAACGAGAGCAAGGATCTTAAAACTGTGTTACACTTCCACTCTCACTACCTCATCATCCTGCTTAATCAAAGTATAACAAGTATAATCAGGCTTGATTACTTCGCCGTTAGCGTTGGTTACAGTCATGTAATGGCTGCCCCAGGTTTCGAGGGTGTAAAATATAGACGATAGTTCCTGGCCGATGGGAGTGAGGGAATATTCAACCCTTGGCGGTACTTCAGGAAAAATATGGCGGGTTACGATACCGTCCTCTTCCAGTTCGCGGATCTGTTGTGAAAGCATCTTTTCGGTCATGCCCGGAATGGCCCGGTTTATTTCGCTGTATCGCTTCTGCCCGGATAATAATTGGTTTATTATACTCAGTTTCCACTTACCGCTGATCACGCTGAGGGCCGCTGCCATCGTACAGGAATGATCAGAATGTCTGTTTTTTGTCATAATGAAAAAGGCGATATAGCGATTGCATCAAACCGGCCCATAACCTACCAAAAAGTATGTTGCACACAAAATGGTGCATTCTTGTGGGGCGCTGTAACCCGGTGTATCTTTGATGTATCAAAACAAAGATAATGAAAAAGTTACAAGGAAAAACAGCAGTAATAACAGGCGGAAACAGTGGTATAGGCCTGGCCACAGCACAGGAGTTCATTGCACAAGGTGCTAAAGTGATCATCACCGGCAGGAACCAAAAATCAATTAATGAAGCAATTGAAATACTTGGTGCCGATGCTCAGGGTGTAATTGCTGATAGCGGCGACATGAACCAGGTTAAACAGCTTGGCGAAAAAGTAAAAGCCATTGCCGAAAAAATTGACATCGTATTTGTTAATGCAGGTATTGGCCAGTTCAACTCAACCGAGCAAATGAGCGAACAGATGTTTGACGATATCATGAACATCAACTTTAAAGGTGCTTACTTCAGCATTCAGCAGTTATTGCCTTTAATTAACGATGGCGGTTCTATCATCCTGAATACTTCAATCAATGCACACATAGGCATGGCTGGCGCAACTGTTTATGCAGCAAGTAAAGCAGCATTACTTTCATTAGCCAAAAACATCTCAGCCGAATTATTACCACGCCGTATCAGGGTTAACTCTGTAAGTCCTGGCCCGGTTGTAACGCCTTTACATACTGCCGATAAATTAGGCTTAACGCAGGAACAACTGGAAGGCATGGGTTCTGAACTTGTAAAACAGATACCTATGGGCCGTTTTGGTTTAGCAGAAGAAATAGCCAAAACAGTAACCTTCTTCGCTTCTGATGATTCAACATTTATAACAGGTGCCGAGCTGATTGCTGATGGTGGTATGGCCACTTTAAAAGGTGCATAAGAATAAAGGGAATATTTATCCGGCTCCTCAAAAATTGGGGTAATGTGAGAATTGAGGATACGGACAATTTATTAACCGGTGACCGGGAGCTGTTGCTTCCGGTCATTTTTTGTTTTGATGAGGAAGAAAATATAGCTGAAGATGCCAATAAATAAGGCGATTACCCCATCAATGCATATACCACCAAATAATAGCGATACGCTAACCAGTCCGCACCGTGAGGAAGGTGTCTGAATAAAATAATGAATAAATATAGCTGTTGATACGATACCTAAAACCCAGGACAATACAGTGCTGCCAATTATAGGTAAAATAATGCGACCATTTATTCTTAATGCCGACAGATATATCTGTACCACAGGTGCTATAAGCCAAATTAATAAGATATACATTTCGCTATAAATTATATTTGAAACCCTTTATCGATGTGCCTTGTAGTATGATAATAAACCAATAATCCCTATCAGCGGAATCACAAAACATACATTTAACAACCCCAATGATATAAAAACGGTACATCCCGTTGCGCATTTAATATCGGCAGGCACGCCATAAAGCGAAATTATAAATGCAAGTGTGGCCAGGCCTGCTGCGAGTAAAAGCGATAAAAGAAAAATTGCATACAAGGGCAAGCTTATTTTATCCTTTATCCGGCGTAATGAAAACTTCCATTGCAGTATTGGTGCAACTAAAATAAGTATGAAAGGGATAATAAACAGTAGCATGTTGAATAGCTGTAATGTTAATTAATACCGCCAATGTTAAAAAGTAACCCGCCCGCACAGTTGTTTATATGCTCTGTAAACAAGTAATTTGTATTATTACGTCATGTCGCAAAGTAGTATTTTGTGGTGCGAATGCGACAAATGGTCATGTTTGTGTTAAGTGGCTTATTGATGATAATATAATTGTCACATTGTCAGTTGTACACTTGTGGCAAGCAATTTGAATAGCATATATTTGTAAATACAAAATTTAAAAAATAGAAATCATGGCTTTAGAAATAACTGATGCAAACTTTGACGAGCTTGTCCTGAAATCAGACAAACCGGTATTAATTGACTTTTGGGCAGAATGGTGTGGTCCGTGTAGGATGGTAGGTCCGGTAGTTGAAGATATTGCAAAAGAATATGAAGGCAAAGCTGTTGTTGGTAAAGTAGACGTTGACAACAACCCAGGTATATCTGTAAAATACGGAATCCGTAACATCCCTGCCTTATTGTTCTTCAAAAATGGCGAAATTGTGGATAAACAAATTGGTGCTGTGCCAAAATCAGTATTAACTGATAAACTTGCAAAACAGTTAGCATAACTCAAATAAGCTTATTTAATGCTACGCACTGTAGTATTAACACAACATATTTTAATGAAAAAGCGTTGCAATTTTGCAACGCTTTTTTTATGCCCTATATTAGCCTATGCCCAAATTAAACGATGATCAGCAAATAAGGCAACTGGCCAATCTTGAATTGCTGGCCCGGCAAGTGGTTGAAGGTTTCATTACTGGTTTACACCAAAGTCCTTTTCACGGCTTTTCGGTTGAGTTTGCTGAGCACCGCTTATACAACAATGGCGAGTCGGTAAAAAATATCGACTGGAAGCTGCTGGCCCGTACCGATAAGCTGTTTGTGAAGCAGTTCGAAGAGGAAACAAATCTTCGTTGTTTTCTTTTGCTGGATACCTCATCATCCATGAATTTCCCGGAAACGGGCACCAATAAGCTGCAATTTTCAGTTTACGCCATAGCATCGCTCATGTATCTGTTCAAAAAACAGCGTGACGCATTTGGGCTTTGTTTATTTTCAGATAAGATCGATTGGATCAGTGCTGCAAAATCAACTACCGCACACCTGTTTTATTTATATGCCGAGCTGGAAAAAATGTACGCCAGCCCTAAAGTAAACACGCAAACCAATATCACCAACGTACTGCACCATATAGCCCAGGAAATCCATCAACGCTCGTTAGTGATTATTTTTAGCGATATGCTGGAGAACAGTCTTGATGCTGAAAAGCAGCAGGCTTTATTTGCGGCTATTCAGCATTTGAAATTTAATAAGCATGAGGTAGTGATCTTTAATGTTACCGACAAACAAAAGGAACTTGAGCTTAACTTCGATAACCGTCCTCATCATTTTATAGATATTGAAAGCGGAGATGAGCTGAAAGTAAACCCGGCCCGAATCAGGGAAGCTTATAAAGCATCGTTAAAAGAATACCGTCACCAACTGGAATTAAAGTGCGCTCAGTATCATATCGATTTGGTTGATGCTGATATTCACGAAGGTTATCATCACATCCTGAATACCTATCTGGTTAAGCGTAATAAGATGATATAGGAAGGTTATATAGAAGCGGGTAAGTATCAGGGAGAACCTAAAAAAACATGATAACGTATAAAATATATTTTAGCTATGGTGCGCGGGGCCGCGTTAGTGATAGTAGCGGATACCGGCCTTGTGGCTAATGCCTGTGCAGTATGAGCGGATAGCACGGGCCGCAGGCAACGCCCATGTTTATAATATCAATTCCCAAATGTGTTTAATAATCAATGCCTTACGATCGCATCATTATAAGGTACGAAGCAATCGCGAACACGGTCACAAGTCATCCATCCTTCAGCTCACCTACGTAAGACTTGCGCCATTTGGGGGGGCACTGCCTCGTGCAATGACGGTTTACTATAAATGTATTTTGTTGAAATAAAAAAAGGCTGTTACCAATTGGAAAACAGCCTATATAGTTAAATAGGGGATCTACTTATAAATAAACTTTGTAAAGGTATTGATACAATGTGAAGAATAAGTGAAGTTCTATTCGCGGTTAAATATGAGATATATGCTGGTCCCCTTATTTTTCACCGAGTCTATTTTTACCCTGATGTTATGAAACGTAGTGATACTTTTTACAATAGCTAAACCAAGGCCATAGCTTTCCTTCTCTTCAGTTTCAAATTTTTCGAAACGGTTAAAAGCATTTTCAATTTGTTGCAGATCCATACCTGCGCCTGTATCGGTTATTTCCAGTATATACACATCTTCTTTCAGTTCGTCGGCGACAGTAATACTTCCTTTGGGTTTGTTGTATTTTATAGCATTGTTTATCAGGTTGAATAACAGGGTATGCATCAGCGGGCGATTGCCCATAATGGAGTAGATGTATTTGATGTTATTGTTGAAAGTGAGGTGCTTTTCTTCCAGACGGTCTTCAAGTTCCTCTTCAATCTCCATAATCACACCAGCTATCATCACCACGTCGGCTTTATCATACTGGTTATTCTCAACTTTTGATATCAGCAGCAAGCTGTTAATAATAGATTTGAGCCGGTTTAATGTTTTCAGCGAAGCATGCATCTTGTTTTCGCTGGCTTCGCTAAGTTCCTCTTGCAATAAAATATTCTCCAGTCGTGAACTGATAATTGATATTGGCGTAAGCAATTCATGCGATACATTGGCAATAAACTGTTTCTCGAGGCTAAACAGGTTGCTGATCTTTTTCATGAGGGTGCTGATACTATCATCAAGTAGTTCGAAATCCTGAGTAGTGGTCTGGATCTTCTCATAATCAAAGTTCATAGGATCATTTACCTTGATCAGTTTGCGGTCGATGATCTTATAAAACGGAGCCAGCAAAAATTTAGTGAACACCAGGTCGCTTACCAGGGTAAGGGCAAGTGCTATTACCAGCGTTAAGAGCGTAAATCTTTTAATGATTGATTTTAATTCTTCAATAGAAGTGATTGAAACTCCGATTTCAAGCAGATAGGTATGGTTATTAAAGTTAAACTGATGGGTTAAAATGCGATAAGTTTGCGTAACCTGGTCGCTGGTGCGGGTCTCGGTGGTAAATCTTGCGCCTTTGGTTTCTGTGGGCTGAAACTCAACGGGCTTAATAATGATGAATTCCTCTTTTAAGATATTATAATCGGTATAGGGTTTTTGATTGGCAAGCTTACTGTTGATTTCCTTTGAAGTAAGGTTTTTAAGCGTTTCCCGTTCATTTTCTTCAAGTCTCAACTCAACATGATTGTACGAAATTTTTTCGATAGAAAGCAGGATAAGCAGGCCCGTAAAAAGTATGATGGCTAACTTGGTTAACGTGTTATAAAGAGCCAGTTTTACCTGTAATTTCATGAGGCTGTTAATTTCAGATGTTGATGCGGTAGCCGATACTCCTCACAGTTTCAAACCAATCGATAGGGATATATGCCGATAGCTTTTTACGCAGGTTTTTAACGTGCACATCCACAAAGTTGGAGTCGGAATTTATTTCCAGTACATCGCCCCAAACGTGCTCGGTGAGGTTGGTGCGCGATATAACCCGGTTTTTATTAAGCACCAGGTAGTTAAAGATTTCAAATTCCTTTTTTGTGAGGGCTATCCGTTCTTCGTTATAAGTAACGGTGCGGTTTTGAATATTGATCTTTAAGCCTTTTACATTGATGTCATTACTTTCCAGGCGGTGTTTGCGGCGGGTTATAGCATGCATGCGGGCCAATAGCTCATTCAGCGAAAACGGCTTTGCCAGGTAATCGTCGGCACCCTGCTCAAGACCCGATACCCGGTCGTCAACAGCACCGCGGGCCGTGAGTATGATCACGGCATCTTCTCGGTTACTCATTCCTTTCAGCATCTTAAGCAGGTCGAATCCGTCGCCGTCAGGCAAACCCAGATCGAGCAGGATAAAGTCATAATTGTTTACGAAGATCTTTTCGGATGCCGATTTTTTGGTGCGGGCATGTTCAACAGTAAAACCTTCGTGGCTTAAAAATTCATCAACTTCAAGCGCAAGGCCTTTTTCGTCTTCAACAATTAGTACGTTCATAATTGCGCAAATTACAAAAAACTATAAATAAGGGTTACAGGATCAGGATGTTCATAGCAGGCAAAGTACTGCAGCAAACATTAACAAAGCATGAAGATAGGTTTTTATAACGGCCTGTAAAGTGTCATTTTTTAAATGTTGCGTTTAAATTAAAAATGCATAAATCAATTTGCAGTTATTGCTGTTACAAACTAAAAGCTACCACTTCATTGTATGAGACTTTCTATCGAACGCAAACCCATCCGAGTAAATCCAGATCCGAAACGTGTAATTGCAAGGTTTTTTTTTAATGGCAACGACCGGGCAAAAGAAGTTATTGAACGCGTAATGCTTATTAGTGAAGAAGATGCTTTCGGCATTGTATCGCCCTTGCTGCAGGAGTACTCCAAAAGGCACCGCAATATTACCCGTGTGCTTAACAGGCATTGCAGCAAGCTTAAACCATTGTTTTTGGAGCTGAATATTGATTTTGATACGCTTACCGTTTATCGTAAACTGCTTATCGGGTCGTATTTTACGCACGAATATTCTATTGAATCGGCAGCTTTCTTCAATCCGTCGATAGTTGAGGATCCTGATCAAACCGAACTGGAAGACGGGCAGCGCCGGGTGATCATCAGTTTTAGGGCAGTAGGCGAGGGGCATATTTCATCAATAACTTTTCGTAGGGCCTGGATAGATAAGGATAACAACATCAGTATACAACCTGCAGGCAGCTATATTGACGAAGCCGAAATTGTGCGGAACGCCGTTTATAATAAAAAGTTGTTTTTTGAAAAGGCGGCCATTACGCAGATCAATATCGATGTAATTGGTGAGCTGGAATCAAAGCTTGATCATCATTTTGAATACGCCAACCTGCGCCGCATCATTATGGATTCGCAAAGGTTACAGGAAAACGACATGAAACGGCTGGAATATGATAAAGTGCTCTGGCTTGCTGATTCCTATTATGAAATTGTTTTTTCGCTTGATACCGATATTTCCGATAGGGTGATCTTCCCGATATCTGAATACGAGCGCAAGGGTATTGAAGATGCCCGGTTTGTGCAGTTTACCAATGATGACGGAAGCAAGGTTTACTATGCTACTTACACAGCTTACGATGGTTCGCTGATCATGCCCAAGCTACTGCAAACAACCGATTTTTATAATTTTAAGATTATGCCTTTATATGGGGCAGGTGCGCAGAATAAAAACCTTGCCCTGTTTCCGCGCAAAGTGAACGGAAAGTATGTGATGATATCGCGCATAGACGGCTGTAATAATTATATTATGTACTCGGATAAAATCAATATCTGGGAAAAGCCGGTGATGCTGCAACAGCCTAAATTTAGCTGGGAATTTGTGCAGATAGGTAATTGCGGCTCACCCATTGAAACGCCTGACGGATGGATCATGATCACTCATGGTGTAGGTCCTATGCGCCGCTATGTACTGGGGGCAAGCTTGTTGAAGCTGGATGATCCTGCAGTTGAGATCGGTCGTTTGAAAGAGCCTTTGCTGATTCCCAACAGTGATGAGCGCGAAGGTTATGTGCCCAACGTGCTTTATTCTTGTGGCGCTATAGTACATAATAACAAGCTTATTATTCCATACGGTGTTTCCGATTCATCAACAGCCTTTGCCGAGTTAAGCCTGGATGAACTTTTAGCTAAGTTGAAAGAAGCTTAAAGCCGAAGGCGGAAAACATAACATCTCCAACCGTCATTGCGAGGTACGAAGCAATCCCCAACTATACAGAGTAACTTGCAAGGCTGCTCTGCTAATCGGGGATTGCTTCGTACCTCGCAATTGTAAGGGTTTAGTAATTCGGAGACAGAATCAGGTTTTTTATTTATATAGTTGAAATTCGCGCCAGTTAAACAAGCTTTCAGTCTTCGCCTTTCTGCTTTTAGCTGGCGTTTATACTGTTGATTTTAAGTCATTTAGCTATCATTTAAATCTCATGATATATTATTAGTTAAAACTTATTCTTCTTTTTTAAGTTAAATAAATATGAAAAAGATAATTTTAAGCTTAAGCATAATGCTTATTTCGCTTGCAGGTTTTAGCCAGGCACTAAAACCTGTAAAGATAGATAGCCTTGTTACGGTTTCATTGCCTACGGGGTTTATCAAAAAGGATACATTAGGTCAACAGATATACCAAGGCACCGGATCATTAGGTAATATACTTGTTTTACGCGTACCAAACGCTAATAACAAACCTTTAAATAAAGAGAAAGACCTAAAGGATGTATTTAAAAACTATATCAATGGTATCCAGAAACAATCTGTTAATGGCAGTGTGATGTATCCGCGCGATACCACCATAGGCAAACTGGAAGGTAAAGTATTTACACTACGGATCGATAACAGCGGTTCAACCGGTGAATCTCCCGAGTTAAGGAACTTTATCCTGCTTTATACCCAGGACGCAACTTATACCTTTGAGTATAATTACCCTGAGCAAAGGGCCGATCTGGCAAAAGCCGAGTTGAAACAGTTTTCGGGCTCTATTCGTATTGCACCTACTTTAGATCGTCGTGACCAGTATTTGTCTGATGCAAAAGGTATGTCGGCCCCGGCCAAAATAGGTATTTATGGAGGCGGTGCCGTTATCGTGCTGATCATAGTATTGACAGTGATCAAACGTAAAAACAGGCAACTGGAAGCAGGGGTTTAATTAACAGCAGGGGCTTTCTTGAATAAATCGAGCAGGCCCCTGTTCCACTTGGCCGAATTAATAAATTGTTTGCTATCAAGCCAGGTGAGCCAAAATATAGTTATAAAAACACCAATAGCCGAGCCCGCAAGCACATCCTCGTAGAAATGCTCGGTTAAATACATTCTTGAATAGCCAACCATTATGGCGATAAACAAGGCTGGGATTCCCCAGCCTTTGTTTTTACAAAGATATGTTATAACAAGTGCCGCCGAAAAAGCGCTCACCGTATGCCCCGAAGGGAAGCTGTATTTTTCTAAAATATAAACACCATCTACTGTATGTACCCTGCTCCATTGGTCGGCAAAATATAACTTGGGGCGGGGGGCAATGTAAATGTATTTTAGGATTTGGGCGGCTATAGATGTGATTGCATAGCTTGATGCCAGCAATAGCCAGCTACGGTAGCTAAACAGCAGCATAACAAGCGATAATACTACTGCTGTGGTGCCATCGCCAATGTCAGTAATGTAGGGCTCAATGGTATCAAGCCAGGGCTGATTCCAACTGTTAACGGTAAAAAAGATAGCCTCCCGGCTGCATAGTAGTTTGATGATCAAACAGGTAGCTAAAACGATCAGGTAAAGGATAAAAAAAGGGCGGATCCTGTACAACACGTCTTTTATTCCTATCTTCATGGTGCAAAGTAAGCATATACTTATTCAATGCAAAAAAATGATTAATTTTGAGATTGATTAGCACTTATTAATTAAACTACATGTCGAAAAGTATCTTTCGTAAAAAGTCAGTAGCAAAAATTTTAAATGATGTTGAGTGTGGTTTCAGTGATAGTGAGCATCCAGGTACAGCAACATCCCAACTCAAAAAAGAACTTAATGTAAAAGACCTAACCCTCATGGGCATAGCTGCCGTTGTGGGGGCAGGGATATTTTCGACCATTGGCGAAGCCTCGTTTCACGGCGGTCCTGCAGTTTCCATCCTGTTTATATTAACCGCCGTTACATGCGGGTTTTCGGCGCTTTGTTATGCCGAGTTTGCCTCGCGCATCCCGGTTGCGGGCAGTGCTTATACCTACGCTTATGCCTCTTTCGGCGAATTAATCGCATGGATCATTGGTTGGGATTTGTTAATGGAATATGCCATCGGTAACATCGCAGTAGCCATTTCCTGGAGCGAATATTTCGTAAACCTGCTCGAAGGCTTTCATATCCACATGCCCAAATTCCTTACGATGGATTATGTTTCGGCTTTGCGCGGGCATGAGCAGGTTCAGGCAGCAGGGGCAAACCTTGCCGATATTAGTGATAGGGTAAAAGCAGAAGCTCTGGCCTGGAACCAGGCACCGGGTATAGGTAATTTTAAACTCATAGCCAATTTACCCGCCCTTTTAATTGTAATCGTCATTACTTATCTGGTTTATATAGGTATCCGCGAAACAAAAAAGGCTACCAATGCCATGGTGGTGCTTAAAATAGTGATAGTGATAGCCGTGATAGTAGTGGGCTTTTTTTATGTTACGCCTGCCAACTGGCACCCTTTTATGCCTAACGGTTTCAGTGGTGTTATGAAAGGTGTATCAGGTGTATTTTTTGCCTACATTGGTTTTGATGCCATAT
This sequence comes from Mucilaginibacter sp. P4_A11, assembly GCF_056402535.1. Taxonomy (NCBI): domain Bacteria; kingdom Pseudomonadati; phylum Bacteroidota; class Sphingobacteriia; order Sphingobacteriales; family Sphingobacteriaceae; genus Mucilaginibacter; species Mucilaginibacter sp. P4_A11. The sequence continues at coordinate 434,682 of NZ_JBFUHE010000004.1, read as the reverse complement.
CAACCACTGCTGAAGAATGCGAAAAACCTCAGCGCGATCTGCCTCGTGGTATGATCTACTCGCTGGTGATTTGTACTGTATTATATATCCTGATAGCCCTTGTACTTACCGGTATGGTAAGCTATAAAGATTTGCAGGTTGGCGACCCGCTGGCTTTTGTTTTTGCGAAAGTTGGTTTGCACAAAATAAGTTATGTGATCTCCATTAGCGCAGTTATTGCCACAGCCAGCGTATTGCTGATATTTCAGTTGGGCCAGCCCAGGATCTGGATGAGTATGAGTCGCGATGGTTTATTGCCAAAAGCGTTTTCACGCATCCACCCCAAATACCAAACGCCTGCATTTGCTACTGTGGTAACCGGGTTTGTTGTTGCTATCCCCGCCCTGTTCATGAACCTTACTGAGGTAACCGACCTCACCAGCATAGGTACCCTTTTTGCTTTTGTACTGGTTTGCGGCGGAGTATTGCTGCTCCCGCGCGAGGAAGCGGTGAAAGGTAGATTTCACCTGCCTTATGTAAATGGTAAATTCATTATACCAATTATAACGCTTGTGATTTTGGGCTCAGTTGCCTGGTTTAAACCGGCTGCTCAAGTAGAGATGATGCAGTTTAAAAAGCTTAAAGACCGGAGCGACATTATTGATAATTTGGATAACAATGACAATCTAAGCCTGCTTAAAACCACCAATCAGCTTTACAACACCCATGTAGCCGCCCAGCCCGATTCGGCTAAAAAATATTTTAAGGATATAGAAGAAGATAAATTCAATACCGCAGTAAGGCAAACAAATGATATCAGCGATGCTAAAAAATATAGCCTTGGTATTAATGGTTTCCTGTATAATTTCCCTAACTATCTTTTCTTTATCCTTATCATCATTATAGCGGTTTACAGCTTTATTAAAAACTTCTCGCTAATTCCGGTTTTAGGGCTCATGAGCTGTTTTTACCTCATGACTGAGCTTGGCTACACCAATTGGCTCAGGTTTTTGATATGGCTTGTAATAGGCCTGGTGATTTATTTCACCTACAGCTATAAAAACAGCGTGTTAGGCAAGGAAACTAAAACGGCATAAATATCATGTGGACCTGCCCCTTATGCGAACGTGAATTTACTGCCACTAACCAGGTGCATTCATGCCGCGACAGGGAGCTTTCAGAAGCCTTAAGCGGAAAATCACCCCATACTGTGGCCCTGTTTGACCATTTGATTGATGAATACTTGCAGATTGGTGAAATCAAAGTTTGCCCTACCAAAAGTATGATAGCTTTAGGGGCAAGGGTAAACTTTGCTTATATCACCCAATTAGGTAAAAACTTTATCGACGTTGTGTTTCCCTTTAAACAGGTTTATGATGATAACCTGTGCTTCAGTAAAATAAAACAGGTGCCCGGTACTGATCAGTATAATCATTACTTCAGAATGTATTTTAGGGAAGATATTAATGAGGAAGTGCGGAAGTATATGCAGATGGCCCGGGAGATAAGTTTGTGAAAAATTACCGCAGGTTGTTAATTAAGTTTTGTCATTGCGTTAAGTGATAGCATGGCATTTGCATGTGGGCTCTGAAGGAGAGGCGGTTCGGCGAAACGTGGGCCACGTGAGTAAATAGGCGGCTATTTAATATAATAATCAACTGCCTCAATGATCACATCACAAGCTTTCCTGATTTCATCAGGTATAATAATAAGCGGAGGGGCTAAACGCATAGAATTGCTACAATGCAGGAACCAATCGGTTATTACGCCATTTTCAATACAACGATCAATTATTTTTTTGTTGAGGTCGAAGTTTTCCAGTTCAATGGCCATCATAAGCCCTTTACCACGTACCTGTAGTATAGCTGGATGTACAAGCAATTCACGAAAAAGGGCTTCTTTTTCGGCTACGCCCGACACCAGATCGTTATCCAGCAGATACTCCAAGGCAGCTAAACCCGCCGCACAACATACCGGGTGCCCGCCAAACGTAGTAATATGACCAAGGATTGGATTTTCCTTCAGTGCATCCATGATCTGATTTGATGAAATGAACGCCCCTATCGGCATCCCACCGCCAAGTGCTTTTGCTAAAAGCAAAATATCAGGAACAATATCAAAATGCTCAAAAGCAAAAAGCTTTCCGGTACGACCAAACGCCGCCTGGATTTCATCCAGTATCAGCAGCGTACCCATTTCGGTACAACGCGCTCGTAAGGCTTGCATGTAGGCGAGATTCGGCACACGAATGCCAGCCTCACCCTGGATGGTTTCAATGATGACACAGGCCGTTTCTTCGGTGATCAGTTGAAGATCATCCGGGTTATTAAAACGGATAAAATTTACACCCGGCAATAAAGGACGGTAAGCCTGCTTAAATTCCTCATTGCCCATAACGCTCAATGCGCCGTGTGTGCTGCCATGATATGAGTTGAGGCAGGCAACAACCTGCTGCCGCCCCGTAAAGCGCTTAGCAAGCTTTAAAGCCCCTTCAACAGCCTCGGCTCCCGAGTTGGTAAAATATACGGATTGCAAATTATCCGGCAATACAGCAACAAGCTTCTCAGCAAAGCGCACCTGCGGCGTTTGTACGTATTCGCCGTAAACCATCAGGTGCATGTATTTATCAACCTGCTGTTTTATCGCATCAATAACATAAGGATTACTGTGGCCTAAACTGCTCACGCCGATGCCCGAAATCAGGTCGATATAGGGCTTGCCCTCCGTATTGTACATATAAATACCTTCGGCGCGCTCAAATTCAAGCAATAAAGGAAAGTTGGTAGTTTGAGCATTGTTGGCTAAAAAAAGCTGGCGAAGAGTTGGCATGTTGTTAAGTTGTATTCAAAACTGTTAAAATCCAAACCGTCATTGCGAGGTACGAAGCAATCGCGAACTATACAGAGCGGCTCTGCCAATCGGGGATTGCTTCGTACCTCGCAATGACGAGTAGGAGAATCCAGTCCTCAATGACATGTGATTAAATTTACCGACAAAGATAAACTAAAACAGACGGACGAAAATCCATCTGTAAATGTTATTCGAAATACTTTTGATTTTGTAGAGACTAAAAATAACTAATCTCTAAACTCCAACCTCTGCCCCCTAATTCCCCGCTCTTTCACTGCGTTCGCTGAGTTGTTTGATGAGTTCGTCGTTAAACTCCTGCTCGCTTTTGTACAGGATGCTTACCTTCTCGGGAGGAAGGATCTTGGAGAATGAATCGCGGTAACGTTTACGGATTCCTACCAGCTGGCTTTCGTAATAAATTTCTTTGTCAATTTGCTCGGTGCCGTTGGTTGAAGAGGTAGAGTTGTTTAAACGTTTCAGGATGCGCACAGCAGTAAGTTCCTGCTGATACTGATTGTAGAGCGGCCAAAATTTAGTGCCCTCTTCATCTGTAAGATCAAGCTGGCGGCTGATATACCTGTTACGGGCTGCCTCAAGTTTTTTACCCATCGCACCTTTTTTATTACCATTGGGGCGAACGGGGTTAAGCTCGGGCCTTGAAGGCGTTTGAGCCGGAACAAAGCGGTTAACTTGTCCCACAGCTTCATAGCCTATTGCCATAACAAATAATACAATACAAATATGCCTGATCAGTTTACTCATTAAATGTTTTCCTCTGTTAATTATCTATATAATCCGACAGATCTTCGTCTGCATTACTTGTGTTGCTTTTTTGATTAGCATCTATCAGTGTACGGGTATCGCTTGCGTCCATATGCAACTGAAGATAGCTTTTTATTTCATCAACAGGAACTGATGATACCTGCTCATGTAAATAAGAGTGGTTATGATCCGATGGTTGCAAATCAGCCCTGAAAATAACGCCCACACCAAGTATTAAGGCAAAACAAGCGGCTGTAGCATACCTGATGGTAGGCGACAACCAAAGTCTTCTTACCATGCCTTTTTTCTGTACAGGCTTAGCTTTGTTGATGCTTACAACGTTGTCCAGTTCCTCTACTTTTTCAACCTCCGCATTAACTGTTTTATCCAGGATGCGCTGGCTAAGCTGATCGAAATAGTTTGCAGGCACTTCAAAACCCTCATGCTCGGCGCTCATGGCTTCCTCTACCGCTATACGGCTTTGGATGTTGGCGCTTAATTCCTCAAAATAATGTTCAGGAACGGTAAAGCCTTCATCACCAATGGCCTCCTCCACCGCAATGCGGCTTTGGATGTTGCTGCTCAGTTCGTCAAAATAGTTTTCGGGAACCGTGAAACCTTCGTCGCCCATAGCCTCCTCCACCGTTATACGGCTTTGGATGTTGCTGCTAAGCCGGTCAAAATAATTTTCGGGCACCGTGAAACCCTCGCCCGCATTCATGGCTTCATCCACCACAATACGGCTTTGAATGTTGCTGCTAAGCTCATCAAAATAATTTTCGGGAACGGTAAACCCCGAATCACCGGCGCTAAAAGCACTCTCAATATTTATACGGCTCTGGATGTTGCTGCTTAGCTCGTCAAAGTAATTTTCAGGTACCGTGTACCCTGCAGATGGATAGTTCTTTAATCCCTCAAGCCTTATGCGTGTTGTAATGTGCTGCGCTAACTCATGGAAATAGCCTTCAGGCACTGCGAACGGGTTAGTTTTGCTAACCTGTTTCAGCGCGATGAAATCATCCAGCCATTCCCTATTGTCCATATCGCTTTTCATACACAACTATAGATTGGTATCTTGCTAAAAGGTTTAACGTAAATTAAAAAATTAATCGTGACCAAGCAAATGAGCCTCTATCTTCTTGACTGCCAGGTGAAAAGAGGCCTTTAAAGCCCCTACGCTGGTACCCAAAACCTGCGACATTTCTTCATACTTCATGTCTTCATAGTATTTCATATTGAAAACAAGCCGTTGTTTTTCGGGCAGGGTAATCAGTGCTTCCTGTAGTTTACGCTGCGCTGCGTCGCCATTAAAATACGTTGAGTCGGCCAGTGTATCAGCCAGCTCATAAGCAACATCATCCAACGAAACATTATTTTTTTGCTTTTTCTTATTCAAAAAAGTAATGCATTCGTTGGATGCTATCCTGTACATCCAGGTGTACAGTTGCGCGTCGTTTCTGAAACCGGCAAGGTTTTTCCAAACCTTTACAAAAACATCCTGAACCAAATCATCAGCATCGTCATGATCAACAACCATGCGCCTGATGTGCCAGTATATTTTTTGCTGGTATTTCTTCAACAACAGGTTAAACGCCTCATTCCGGGTTTTTTCGTCCTGGAATTTGCTTAATATCTCTGAATCTTCAACCTGTACCGACATTTTTAGAATTTTATTAATGTTAAAGGTTTATTAACCTTTTTTGTTTTTTCTTTCTATCACCTTTTTAACAGCGGCCACAATATGCTCGGCATCTAAACCGTATTTGGTCATCAGTTGTTCAGGCGTACCGCTTTCGCCAAAGCTGTCATTAACAGCTACGTACTCCTGTGGTGAAGGGTTGTGTACCGCAAGTACCTGGGCAACGCTGTCACCTAAACCACCAAGGCGGTTGTGCTCTTCGGCAGTAACTACGCAACCTGTTTTAGCAACCGATTTCAAAATAGCCTCTTCATCCAGCGGTTTAATAGTGTGGATGTTGATGATCTCAGCATCGATACCCTGTTCAGCCAGAATTTCGCCGGCCAAAATAGCCTGCCATACCAGGTGTCCTGTAGCAAAGATACTTACATCAGCACCTTCATTCACCATCCATGCTTTACCAATTTCAAATTTTTGATCAGGATCGGTAAAGATAGGAACAACCGGGCGACCAAAACGTAAATAAACCGGGCCATCATACTCAGCAATAGCAACAGTAGCAGCTTTGGTTTGGTTATAATCGCAAGTGTTGATAACGGTCATGCCTGGTAACATTTTCATCAGGCCGATATCTTCCAGGATCTGGTGGGTAGCACCGTCTTCACCCAAAGTTAAACCAGCGTGTGAAGCACAAATTTTAACGTTTTTGTTTGAATAAGCTACCGATTGACGGATCTGGTCATAAACCCTGCCGGTTGAAAAGTTTGCGAAAGTACCGGTGAAAGGGATTTTACCGCCAATGGTCATACCGGCAGCAATACCGATCATGTTAGCTTCAGCAATACCTACCTGTACAAAACGCTCAGGGAATGCTTTAATAAAATCGTTCATTTTTAACGAACCGATAAGGTCGGCACAAAGGGCAACAACCTGGTCGTTTTTCTGGCCTGCTTCCAGCAACCCGGCACCAAAGCCCGAGCGGGTATCTTTTTTATCTGTGTAAGTGTATTTTTTCATTGTTCAAACTCCCTCTGCTTCCGCGAGGGAATGGCATTAAATCGTGATAAATTAAACTGATGTTTCTTAACTCCTCCGCCAGCGGGCAGAGGCCGGGGGTACTAATAATCGCCCAGTGTCTCTTCTAACTGATCTAAAGCCAGTTTAAGCTGCTCATCATTTGGCGCAACACCGTGCCATTTGTGGCTGCCCACCATAAAGTCAACACCGTACCCCATTTCAGTATGCATCAGGATCATGATCGGTTTGCCCTGACCTGTGCGGCTTTTTGCTTCTTCAAGCACCCTAACCACATCGGCCATATCGTTACCTTTCATATCCAGTACATCCCAGCCAAAAGCTTCCCATTTAGCACGAAGATCGCCTAATGAAAGTACTTGTTTGGTTGGGCCATCAATTTGCTGACCGTTAACATCAATAGTTGAGATCAGGTTATCAACGTGATTGTGAGGAGCAAACATCGCTGCTTCCCAGATCTGGCCTTCCTGGATCTCTCCATCGCCATGCAGGGTAAACACCAATGATTTATCACCGTTTAATTTTTTAGCCAATGCCGCACCGATAGCTACCGATAAGCCCTGGCCTAATGAACCCGAAGCAATACGGATTCCCGGAAGATGCTCATGTGTAGTTGGGTGACCTTGTAAACGAGCATTCAGTTTACGGAAAGTTGCCAGTTCGGCTTTATCAAAATAGCCTGCATGTGCCAGTGTGCTGTAAAACACAGGCGAAATATGGCCGTTTGACAGGAAGAAAATATCTTCGCCAACAGCGTCCATATTAAATTTAGGATCGTGGTTCATTACCGAAAAGTAAAGTGCGGTAAAGAAATCGGTACAGCCCAGTGAGCCGCCCGGGTGGCCTGATTGACAGCCATGTACCATGCGTACAATGTCGCGCCTTATTTGTGACGCGGTTTTTTCTAAAGTTTGTAAGTCTGCTTTCATTAATGGAATTTAGGAGCTGCTAAAGTAGCTATTTTGATTGTGTTTTTAACACTTAATTTACAAGATCAAGTACCTGTTGAGATGAGTTCTTTGTATCAACCTTACTGATCACGTGCGTAATAACTCCTTCTGCATCAATTATAAATGTGGTACGCGCGGTACCCATGTATTTTTTGCCGTACATGTTTTTTTCAACCCAAACGCCGTAAGCTTCAACAATTTTAAGCTCATTATCGGCTATAAGGGTAAATGGCAGGCTGTATTTGGTTTCAAATTTTTTGTGCGATTTTTCATCGTCGGTACTTACACCTATAACCTCAAAACCCTTGCTTAAAAGCGATTGATAGTTATCCCTGAAATCGCATGATTCGGCGGTACAGCCGGGGGTATCATCTTTTGGATAAAAATAAAGGATCACATTTTTGCCTTTGTAATCGGCAAGGGATACTTCTTTACCGTTTTGGTCTTTAGCGGTAAAGGCGGGGGCTTTATCGCCTTCTTTTAATGTTGTCATGGTATGAGGTACTTATCTGTAAAAATCGGCGGCAAATTCCGAAAAATTATTCTTGTTATCAACTAACACCAGCTTAAACACGTGTTTACCGGGCGCAATATCGCTATTAAAGGTGTAACTTAATATTTTACTTTTATAATCATGCTCCATCAGCACCCACTTGCCATCAATGGTGCCGGTATAGCTTTTAATCCCGGATAAATTATCGCTCATCCTCAAATTGATACTTCGGGCAGCTTTCATGTTGCTGCCGTTTTTGATATTAAGCGGATGGATGACCGGCGGTACGCTATCTACCTTGATATAATAATCGCCAAAGGCGCTCACCTGCGATATCACGTAACCATCTTTAAAGTAACCACCCTGGCAGCCTCCCCACGAGCTTACAATAACCGCCTTATCCGTATATTTACCCAGATCAACATCGGGTTTGATCCAGATCTCGTAGCTGTCATGAATGGGCGTTAACCTGTTATGGATATGATGCATAGCAGAATAAGCCCCCGCCGGTTTAGCGGATGCCGAATATTGAAAATCAAGATCATCATACAGGTTGCCCGGCATAATGATCACCTTAACTTTATCATTGCTAAACTCACTTCGCTTATCGTAGTAAAACATCGTCCCGGTTGGTTTTACAGCCTGCGGGGTGGTGAACGGAGACGATTTAACTTTGAGTTTCAAGGATGATGTATTGCCTGCCACATCCTTTACAACGTATTCCACATCATGCGTGGCATTGTCATCAAAAGTAATGATGCCGTTATTTACCGACTGCGGGTATAAAGAAATCCGGCTCCCGGGAAGGATGAAACATTTCTGCATCCACCTGCGCGATGATTCAAAGGCAGGATAATCAATATAGGCATTGATGGCATGGGTTTGATCGAAGGCGAAACGCTCAACCGCGAAGGTGTACACGGTTTTGCCATCCAGTTTTAGTTCGATAGAATAAACTCCGTTATGGTTAAACGAAGTGCTGTTCATATCGGTGGTATTAATGCCGAAGCCGATATTACCGCTTAGTTCCAGCGTTTGCGGTTTAATGAGGTGATAATTACCTGCCGATCCGGTAACGCCTAAAAACTCCTTGGATGTCTTTTCGCTAAAAGGTCGCCCGTTAAGGTGATAAATGCCGATAGAGGTAATGGTAGGCGGTACTTTATCGGGGATGGTTAAGCCAAACAACTGCGCATTGATGGTTTCCTCCGTTTTACTGTCCCTGATCTCAAAATGCACATGCGGCCCGGCCGATGCGCCGGCATTACCCGATATAGCCACAACTTCATCCTTTTTTACGGGCACCTGGGTTGGCGTAAGGTTAAAATCAGCCTCGTAGGTTTGATGCTCGTACTGGTATTTTTTTACAAGATCTATAACCGCCGGACTAAAACTTTCCAAATGACCATAAACTGTGGTATAACCATTTGGATGGGTAATGTAGATTGCACGTCCGAAGCCGCCAAACTGTACGCGTACCCTTGATATGTAACCTTCGGCGGCAGCATGTACGGGATAGCCGGTGCGCTGATTAGTTTTAAAATCGAGCCCGGAGTGGAAATGCGCAGGCCTTAATTCGCCAAATGAGCCGGCGGTAGTGGGTGGTGTAAGATCAAGCGGGTACCTAAAATAATTTTGCGGATACTGCCTGCTTTGTATAATAGTTTGTGCAAATGTGTTTGAATAAAGCGCCAAACACATTGCACCTGTAACCAATAGTTTTTTGATCATGTTTATTTAACGTAAAAATCGAGCATTTTTTCATCCTCAAGGTACCCCTCAAGCCTGTCTCCGATTGTTACTTTTGATACACCCGGTGGGGTGCCTGTAAATATTAGGTCGCCCTTTTTAAGGGTAATGTATTTTGAAACAAATGCGATGATGCTCTCAAATGAGAAAAGCAGGTCGCGGGTGTTACCCTGCTGGCGGATTTCGCCGTTGATATCCAGCTTAAAGTTGATATCATAAACCGATTCAAACTTGGCCTTAGGCACAAAATTGCTAATAGGCGCCGAACCATCAAAAGCTTTAGCCAATTCCCAGGGTAGACCTTTTTCCTTATGGCGGGCCTGGACATCGCGGGCAGTAAAATCAATTCCTAAACCAATTTCCTCGTAATAGTTAGCCGCAAATTTCTCGCTGATGTGCTTGCCTTCTTTGCTGATTTTTAAAACCAATTCTATTTCATGGTGAATATCTTCCGAAAAATCGGGGTGGTAAAAAGGCTTGTTCTCTTTCAGCAAAGCCGTTTCGGGCTTCATGAAGATAACCGGTGTTGTGGGTACCGGGTTATTGAGTTCTTTGGCGTGTTCGGCGTAGTTGCGGCCAATGGCTATAATTTTCATAAATGAACGCTATAAACGCCAAAGCTAAAAAATTTGATGGGTTTGGGGGAAGGTTTATGAGCTCGTATTAATTATTTGACGTAAATAAAGCATGTCATTGCAAGGAGCGGCGTGGCTAAAAGCACCCGGGGCGACGTGGCAATCTCGTAGCTATACAGGGCGGGCATGCATTGCGACGAGATTGCCGCGCTTGCAATGACATAGTTTTAGCTATTCCGCTGTCCGAAGTCTCTGACTTCGGATGACTATGCCTGTAGTCTTCAGACTACAGTTGGGGTATGTAGTTGCAAACTACATACATATTAAATTCGAAGTCAGAGACTTCGAACAGCTGTTTTTGTTTATATCGTTAATTAATAACCGAAATCCTTTTAATAACCGATTCTGTCCCGGCTACTACGCGTACAAAGTAAAAGCCGCGAACCAATTTATTACTGATAGGGTAATTCAGATTATGATCACCAGACTCAACCCTTTGCGAAAACAGGGTAGAAATATCATTGCCCAATACGTCCATTATTTTAATGGTTACGTTGGTATTACGCGATATAGAGTATTTGAGGTTGATTTGATCTGTTACAGGATTAGGGTACAATTGTACATCGCTTAATAATTTATCATCCGGCCGGGAAACGTTAATTTTAACGTTTGAAGTAACGGCCGGCTTTAAAGGCGGAAGCGAAAGATGTAACCCATTTTTTAAATAGGAGGTTTTAGCCTGCTTAGTTTTACCCCTAAGATATGAGGTATCAGACTTTAACGTATGGCCATCAACAACAAAGGCAAAGTTCATGAAAATTGCCATCGCAATCATCAAGACCCATGCATAGGTGTAAACAGAAGAATATGTAAAAGTTCGCCTCATTATTTAGTATAATTCTACAAAAGTATAAATAATGCCCTCATCCCATTAAATAATAATGTTTTTGTAAATCTTTTTAACAAATTTTAACAAAATGTGTAACCTTATTGTATGGTAGACACATTATTTCCTTATACGTTTAATCAGTATAATGGTTTAACCAAAAAAATTAATATTTTTGCCATCTCTAAATCATAAAAGTGTCAAATCATAAAGATCTGCATAAACTGTCGGCCGCTGGCTTCCTGATCAGTTTAGGAATAATTTACGGTGATATTGGTACCTCCCCATTATACGTATTCAAGGCCATAGTTGGTCAACGTCAAATTTCAGAAACATTAATTCTTGGAGGCGTTTCACTCATTTTTTGGACATTAACCCTGCAAACCACTTTAAAATACGTGGTGATAACTTTAAGGGCCGATAACAAAGGTGAAGGTGGTATTTTTTCGCTGTTCTCCTTAGTTCGGCGCAAAGCAAAATGGCTTATTGTGCCTGCGGTTGTGGGCGGCTGCGCCCTCCTTGCCGATGGTATCATTACCCCGCCAATTACCATATCATCGGCTATTGAAGGTTTGCAAACGTATTACCCCAACTTGCCAACGGTGTATGTGGTAATGGCCATTATTACGGTACTATTCATCATACAGCAATTTGGTACGTCGCTGGTAGGTAAGGCATTTGGGCCTATAATGTTCCTGTGGTTTACCATGATGGGCGTTTTGGGTATCACTTACATTGTGCATGATCCATGGATTATCAGGGCGCTTAACCCATATTATGCGTTCAAGTTGCTTACATCAAGCTCAAGCGACGGTGCGTTTATTATATTGGGTGCTGTGTTCCTGTGTACTACAGGTGCTGAGGCTTTATATTCAGACCTTGGCCATTGCGGTAAAGCTAACATCCGCGTAAGCTGGGTATACGTTAAAATATGCCTGATCTTAAACTATTTAGGTCAGGCGGTTTGGTTGCTACAGCGTAACGGCCACACTATGGACCTTAACACCAACAATCCTTTTTACCAGATCATGCCAACATGGTTCCTGATATATGGTATTGGTATTGCTACCGTGGCTGCTATCATTGCCAGCCAGGCGCTTATATCCGGATCATTCACGCTTATTGCCGAGGCTGTAAGGCTTAACCTTTGGCCAAAAGTGAAGATCAATTATCCATCCGAGCAAAAAGGACAGCTATATGTACCCAGCGTTAACTGGCTGCTTTGGGCAGGCTGTTTAGGTGTGGTGCTGATCTTTAAACATTCGGATAAAATGGAGGCCGCTTATGGTTTAAGTATTACAGTAGCCATGCTCATGACCACCATACTGGTATCCAAATTCCTGAAACGCAAAAAGGTACCCAACTATATCATCAATACGTTTTTGGTGGTTTACCTGCTTATTGAAGGCACTTTCCTTACCGGTAACTTACATAAATTTTTAGATGGCGGTTGGTTTACTTTATCAATAGGCTTTGTGCTGTTCACTGTAATGTGGACCTGGCATACCGCCCGTAAGATCAGGAACCGCTATGTTAAGTTTGTTGAGATCGAGGATTATTTCGATATCATTAAAGAGTTAAGTCTTGACGAAAGCGTACCTAAATACGCTTCGCAACTGGTGTACTTAACAAGTGCTAACTTCAATTCAGAAATTGAATCAAAAATTGTTTACTCCATACTGCAAAAGCAGCCCAAGCGCGCCGATGTTTACTGGCTGGTACACGTTGACGTAGTAGATGAACCATACAAACGTGAATATGAGGTTGATCACCTGGTGCCAAACAAACTCATCCGTATTGACTTTAAACTCGGTTTCCGTGTTGAACAGCAAATAAACCTGCTGTTCAGAAAAGTGGTGGAAGACCTGGTTAAAAAAGGAGAGGTTGATATTACCAGTACTTATAAATCACTGAACAAACACAAAATTGTGGGCGATTTCCGCTTTGTGGTAATTGAGAAGATCTTCTCCCGTTCGCACAACCTGTCATTCGTTGAAAGGTTTATTATGGATTACTACAAGCAGCTTAAAAAAGTGAGTTTATCTGAAGAGCGCGGCTTTGGCCTCGACCTGAGCTTTGTAACAGTAGAGAAAGTTCCGTTGGTACTCGCCATACCCGAAGCAATCGAAATCCATAGGGTTAATTAAAGCATCCTTTAAATATTTAAAGCCTTCCGGAAAACGGGAGGCTTTTTATTTACGGCCAATTCTTAGTCGTTGCGAAGGGGGATGACTAAGCAATCACTTGCTATACAGCCGGATTGGCAATATGCCATACTTTCAGGTTCTCTTGCTGATGAACCCGAACTAACAATACCGTGAACGAACGACGACTGTATCCGTTTTAGCAGGCTTATCGAAGTAGAGGCAGTCGAAAAGCTTGGCGATAGCAGGGCCAGTCAATGCTGCATTTTCTTCCGTAACTTCTCTGTTATATAATGCCTGAATTTTAGTTTGAGTTAAATTGGTATGGTTTATGCATTTATAGCAATGTCCATAAAAATAATGCTTCTGGTGTACTGAAAGCAATAAATCAGGTCAGTTCTGCATGTTTTTATGGTCACCATGCTTTTACAATTAATTAAAATTTTTTGTAAAAGAAATTAATACAAAGCATCTATACTCAATCTACTTATGAAAATAGCATATATATCCACTTATCCCCCGCGCGAATGCGGTCTTGCAACATTTAATAACAATTTAATGCGGGCCATCGGCTCAAACTTTCCCGACAGGCAAGCGCTGGCTCAAACCGGCTTTGTTGTTGCCCTTAATGATTCGGAAAATATACATGAGTATGAATACCCGGAGGAGGTAAAATATGTTATCCGTCAAAATCACCAAAAAGATTATATCCGTGCGGCCAACTATATTAACACCAGTAATGCCGATGTGTGCATTATGGAGCATGAATTTGGGATCTACGGTGGTGAGAGCGGTATTTATATTTTGCCGCTGATCAATCGCCTGGAGAAACCTTTGATCTCTATTTTACATACCGTATTAAAAGATCCAAGCTATGTGCAGCGGATCATCATTCGTGAAATAGCCGAACAATCATCAAAAGTTGTGGTGATGAGCAAACGTGCGGTTGAGTTTCTGACCAGCATTTACGAGATCCCTGCCGATAAGATCCAGATCATAGAGCATGGCGTACCTGATGTAGAAGCACCCGCAGAAAACCCTGTTAAAAACTTGTCGTCATTTAAAAACAAACGGGTGATGCTCACCTTTGGTTTGCTGAGCCGTAACAAAGGTTTGGAAACCGTAGTAAAAGCGTTGCCTAAAATAGTTGAGAAACATCCCGATGTAATGTACGTAGTGTTAGGTAACACACACCCGGGAGTTATCAAAAGCTCGGGCGAGGAGTACCGTGATCACCTAAAATCGCTTGCCGCTCAATTAGGGGTTTCAAAAAACCTTGCGTTTATCGCCAAGTTTGTATCGGAAGAAGAATTGGTAAACTACCTTACCGCCTGCGAGATCTATGTAACACCATATTTAAACGAAGCGCAGATCACCAGCGGTACATTATCCTACGCGGTGGGCGCGGGAGCAGCGGTAGTATCAACACCATATTGGCACGCTACCGAACTGCTGGCGGATAAACGAGGTCGCCTGTTTGATTTCAAAAACTCAGATGCATTGGCCGATACAGTTATCGAACTGCTTGATCAGGATCGCGTATTGAAGGAATTAAAAGAAAATGCTTATCAATATGGTTTGCATTTACGCTGGCCGGTAATCGGTGCCGAGTTTATTAAAGTAGCACAAGAATCTCTCGTTAGATATGATTTCAGCGACAAGATCCTGCGCAACAGTATTGTTGATCCTGAGATCCTGCCAAAATTCAGCTTGACCCACGTATTGCGTTTAACTGACGATACCGGGATTGTACAACATGCCAAATACGGGATCCCGAATTTAAAAGAGGGGTATTGTTTGGATGATAATGCCCGCGCCCTCATCATGGCGCTCATGGCTTATCAACGTAACGGAAGCCGGGAAGCATTTGAACTATTACCGATATACCTGAGTTACATCCACTATATGCAAACTGATGATGGTAACTTCCGCAACTTCCTGAGTTTTGACAGGAGGTACCTTGATGAGGTTGGATCGGAAGATTCATTTGGCCGTACCATTTGGGCGTTAGGACATTTGATCGGCTGCGCGGCGAGTAATTCGTACCGGGAGTTTTCGCTGGAGATCTTTCATAAATCAGTACCCCATTTTGCTGCGCTCAAACATTTAAGGGGAATGGCTAATACCATAATCGGTGTCAGCTTATACCTGCAGGTTTATCCCACGGATGAGGGCATGGTGAAGATCTTAGCCGACCTTACCCAGCCATTGATCGATGCCTATAACAATACCCAGTCTGACGATTGGCAATGGTTTGAGGAAAAAATGACCTATGATAATGCCATTCTTCCGTTGGCCTTGCTGCATTCGTGCGAGATCACCGGTAATGAAGAAGCCAAAAAGATCGCGATGGCGACTATGGCTTTCCTTGATCAGCTTACGCTATCAAACGGCTATTTAAGTCCTGTAGGTAACGACGGCTGGTATTACCGTGGAGGTACATTCCCCACGTTTGATCAGCAGGCTATTGAAACCATGGCTATGGTACTGATGCATTTCCAGGCTTACCAGATTTTCAGGGTGCCTCAGTATATTGAAAAAATGTTCCTGAGCTATAAATGGTTCCTGGGCGAAAATACTTTGCGCGCACCGCTGTATGATCATGAAACCAAAGGTTGCTGTGATGGCCTGCTTCCAGGTGGAATTAACCGTAACCAGGGAGCTGAAAGTACGCTGGCTTACCTGATATCGCACCTTACTGTGCTGAAGGCCTTTGAGCTGGAATACGAGTACAATAAATACGGTCAAAAAATGCAGACTTGCTAAATGAAGGTAGCGATATTAGCCCCTGTTGCCTGGCGCACACCGCCCAGGCACTACGGGCCCTGGGAGCAGATAGCATCAAATATAGCCGAAGGTATCATTAAGCTTGGGGCAGAAGTAACACTTTTTGCTACTGGTGATTCGATAACCGCGGGTACACTTGATGCCATTTGCGCCGCTGGTTATGAGGAAGACAGAACACAGGACGCTAAGGTGCTGGAATGCCTTCACATCAGCAACCTGATGGAAAAGGCAGCTGAGTTTGATATCATCCATAATAATTTCGATTTTCTGCCGCTTACCTATTCGGGATTGATTAAAACGCCGGTGATCACGACTATACATGGTTTTTCATCGTCAAAGATCATCCCGGTTTATAAAAAATATAACAGCAGGGGCCATTACGTTTCCATCAGCAATGCAGATCGGAGTGCTGAACTTGATTATTTAGCCACAGTATACAACGGACTTGATACTCGTGATTTTCAGTTTTATGAAAAGCCGGATGAATACCTGTTATACTTCGGCCGCATCCATCCTGATAAAGGAACCGCAGAAGCAATAGACATCGCCAAAAAAAGCAAACGAAAACTATTGATAGCCGGCATAGTGCAGGATGTCAACTATTTTAAAGAGAAGATAGAACCGCAGTTATCTGAAGAGATTGAATACATTGGTCACGCAGGTCCCGATAAACGGCGGGAGCTTTTAGGAAAAGCCTACGCTTTACTACACCCTATCAGCTTTGAGGAGCCTTTTGGCCTGAGCGTAGCCGAAGCTATGCTTTGCGGTACACCGGTTATCGCTTTTAACCGGGGTTCGATGCCCGAGTTGATCAAAGATGCGCAGACAGGCTTTTTAGTAAATACGGTTGATGAAGCAGTTGACGCTGTTGATTGGCTGGACCAGATCAGCAGGGCTGACTGTTATGATTGGGCAAAATCGCAGTTTTCAAGTGAAAAAATGGTGAGTGATTATTGGGCGTTGTATAAAAAGATATTGGGGCAAAAATAAAACGCTGCCGCGGGTTTAGCGAAGCGTAACCCGTGGTATAACATGATTTGGGCTTTCAGCCCAAGTAGATAAAGCTGAAAGCTTTAACCATAGCCAACCAGGCAGATAATTAAAACCATGTCATTGCGAGCACAGCGTGGCAACCGCATGCTATACAGAGCGGCCTTGCTTCCGTGCGATTGCCACGCTGCGCTCGCAATGACATATTTGACGAGGCGCTTTTGTTAGCGAAAATCTTAATTCAACTTATCTAACTCCGCCTTAACAAACTCAGCCAACTCTTTTACATAAGCGGCGCTGAAATCAAATTTGATCCCAGCGGTTTCGTAAATTTCCTTGATTGTTTTGGTATAGCCAAGCTTAAGGGCATTAAGGTATTGCTGCAGGCCTTTTTCAGGGTTTTCCTTATAGTTTTTCCAAACAGCAATTGCACCTAACTGTGCCATACCATACTCAATATAATAAAAAGGCACCTCGAAAATGTGCAGTTGTTTTTGCCACAGGTTAGCTAATGCTTCGCGATGTTCGCTCCAATCGGCAAAGTTTGCGCCGAATGGTTCAAAGATCTCGATCCATGCAGTTGTACGGTCGGCATCGGTATGATCAGGGTTGGTGTAGATCCAGTGTTGGAATTGGTCTACTACCGCTACCCAGGGTAGGGTTTTCAATACGTCAACCAATTGATCGCGTTTGGCACGTTTCAGGTCTTCCTCATTATCAAAATACACATTCCAGTTATCCATCGAGATCAACTCCATCGACATAGAGGCCAGTTCGGCCACTTCAGACGGGCAATGTTTAAAATCGTTCAGTTCCAGGTCGGCGGTTAAGAAAGTATGAACAGCGTGGCCGCCCTCGTGTACCATAGTGGTCAAATCTCGGAAAGTATTCGCCGAGTTCATGAATATGAACGGTGCACCGGTTTCGGCCAGCGGATAGTTGTAACCACCCGGAGCTTTACCTTTACGGCTTTCCACATCAAATAAGCCGTTATCTTTCATAATCTCTAAACGCTCGCCCAAATAGCGGTTGATATTGCTGAAGCACTGGATTGATTTTTCGATTAGGTCCTCGCCATTTTGAAATGGTTTAAGAGCTGGTTTGCCCGAAATGTCCACATCCATATCCCATGGCTTAAGCGCTGGTAAGCCCAAAGCCACACGGCGTTTCTCGGCCTGAGTTCTAAGGATTGGGACTATTTCAGTCTCAATGGCAGCGTGGAAAGCGTAGCAATCCTGTGGCGTGTAATCAAAGCGACCTAAAGCCTGGAACATATAATCGCGGAAGTTTTCAAAGCCGGCATTAGTTGCTACTGTATGGCGAAGCTTACGCAGATGATCGAAAAGCTCGTTTAGTTTTTCTTTGTCCTGCAAACGACGGCTGGTAATCTTTTCCCAAACTTCCTGGCGTTTGGCGCGATCGGTACCCTTTAAAAATACGGAGGCCTGTTCTAAAGTAAATTCCTTATCATCAATATGGACAGACATGGCACCGGTGGTCGACTGGTATTTCTGCTGCTCCACCTGGATCTCGGTTTGTACAGGAATGTTTTCCTCGCGGAAAAGCTCCAATGCTTTTTTTACCGCACGGAGGAAGATGAAATATTTCTCGCCGTCCAGTTGGTCAACATATGCGCTGGCAACCAATTTTTTATTCAGCTCGTTGCTGAATGGCGCAATTTTAGGCTCAATTTCGGTAGCAAAATATTGGAATTTTTGCAGCAGTTCTTCACTGGTGGTATCACAGGTCATGCGGATATAGCGCCAGGCAAAATCTTCTTCTAAAGCTGCCTCAAGTTCACTTTTATCGCGCAGCCATTTCTCCAGTTCTTCAACTGAATTAATAGGGCGATCAAGTAGTTCTTTATAAAAAGGTTCAAGCGTTTCCCATTTAATATCAAGGGATGCCGGGATATATGTTCTTGTTTTTTTGTGGATCATGATTTTTAGATGTGCAGATATGCTTATACGCAAATGTGCAGATTATGGGTGGAGATGTGCAAATAATAGATGTGTAAATGTACACTAATTTGACAAACCGAAAGGATATCCAATAACGTCATTGCGAGGTACGAAGCAATCCCAAACTATACAGATCGGCTCTGTAGGTCGGGGATTGCTTCGTGCCTCGCAATGACGTTTTTTTGTTTTTAAACAGTTCCTTACAACTCCATACTTACGACTTATAAGGTGTCTTCGATATTTTGGTTATGCCATCCTCGTAGCTTGTTGGTTTAAAATTGAATGCTTTTTCAAACTTGCTGCTATCAAAAATATAATCGTGATCGTATTGGTAATACATCTCCACAGTACCCATTACCACTTTTTTAAACAAACCAAACATCCACAGCATTACTTTATTAACACTTGTATATTTTGGCTCAACTTTATAAACCCTGGCGGCAATATCCAAAAACTGTTTACCGGTGATGGCTGGCGGGGTGGGGAGGTGCCAGATCTGGTTGCCGCTATCGGGATCTTGACCAAGCATGAACATGGCTTTACCTGCATCGGGCACATAAATAAAATTGTGTTTACAATTAGGATTGCCTATCCATTGCGCGTTTTGCTTTTTGGCGTAATTGCTCAACACCATCATGTCAATAAAGCTGTTGATCGGGGCACCATAAAAATCAGGTGCGCGGGCAATGGTTGCGTTGATGTTGCCTGCTTTAACTTCGTCCATCAGCATATTAGCAATGCCGGCACGGATCTCGCCTTTTACGCTGCTGGGTTTGTAAGGTGTATCTTCGGTCATAGCCCCATTAACCAATCCGTACATGTAAACATTATCAAAAAATATCAAACGGGCACCTGTCGCCTTGGTAACGTTGATCACATTTTGCATGATAACCGGCCACTGCGCCCGCCAGATGTCTTTGTCATAAACCAGGCCCGCAACAAGGTAAATCACTATTGATCCTTTTGCTGCCGCCAGTACTTCGTCGTAATTGAGCAGATCGGCTTTTTGCCAGGTTACTTTTTGGTTGTTATTTGTGTCAACCGGTTTGCGGCTAACCAAACGGATGGTTTCGTTATGATTGATTAACTCTTTGGTGAGGGCGTTCGCTACCGGACCGCCGGCTCCTAATATAGTATGCATGATCTTTTTCGTTTTGTGTATAACAAAGGTAGGCGGCCTTTGTAAATCAAAACGTTAACAAAAGATAAGGAATTAGGAGATTTCGGAATTCGGATGTTCGATTGCGGAATTAGTTGGATTTTGAATTTTTACTTAGCTTTCTGCTTTCAGCCTTCTGCCTTTAGCTTTAAGCCTTCGGCTTTCAGCTCCCCCCTAAGCGCTTATCTTCATGATCCTTCTTCTGATCCGAGAAAGTGAAACCGGGGTAATGCCTAAGTAATTAGCAATGTAATGCTGAGGGATGCGGTATAGCGCTTCGCCGCCTGTTTGTAAAAGATCGCTGTAACGCTCTTCGGGCGATTGGGTGATGAAAGCGGTAATGCGCTCTTCGTAGCAAATGAGATAATGCTCAGCCGTTAACCTGCCGAAACGTTCCATTTTAAAGCCGAGCAATTGATTCATGCAGGCTTGCTGTAAACCTTTGTGGCTTAAATTCACGATTACCGAATCTTCCAAAGCCTGGATATAGTTTGCCGCTGGGGTACGGGTCAAGAAGCTCTTGTATGAGCTCAGCATTTCATCTTCAAAACTGAAATAGCCTGTTATTTCCTCGCCGTCCTTAACATGGTAGTAGCGTACCGCACCTTTTACTACCAGGCCGATATGATCGCACACTTTGCCGGCCTCTACGTAAAACCTTTTCTTTTTTAAGGTATCTACAGTTAAGTATTGCGACAAAGCCTGCCACTCTTCGTCAGTAAGCGGAACATATTTTTCAAAATATTCCCGAAACTTTTGGAGGGCGCTTAGTGGATCCATATCCTATCGAGCAAGAACAATACGGCAAATACTACGCTGGCAATACCGTTGGTTGTCATGAAAGCGAAATTAACGCGGCTCAGGTCGTTTGGTTTTACAAGCAGATGCTGGTAAATCAGCATGGCGCAGAAGAAGGCGATACCGATATAATACAGGAAGCCAACGTGAGTTTCAACAGCCGGCATCATGATAAATATCGCCGAAAGCACATGTAAAAAGGTGGATAATCTTAAGGCATTTACTTTACCCAGATAAGCCGGGATTGAGTGTAGATTTTTGCTGCGATCGAAATCTTCGTCTTGCAGGGCATAAATAATATCAAAACCGCTTACCCAGCACAATACCGATAATGAAAAGAATATAGGCGTAATAGCAAATTGCCCGGTAACCACCAGGTAAGCACCGATGGGGGCAAGGGATAAGCCCAATCCCAATACCAGGTGGCAAAGCGCCGTGAAACGTTTGGTTGCGCTATAACCCATCACCACAAATAATGCTACCGGCGAAAGAAAAAAACAAAGCCTGTTAATAAACCATGTTGCCGTAATAAACAGCAGACAATTGATAATAACAAACGTTAAAGCAGCCCGCGGACTGATCCTTCCTGCCGGAATATCACGCTGTTTGGTGCGTGGATTTAGAATGTCGATATCCCTGTCCAGATAGCGGTTAAATGCCATAGCCGAGTTACGGGCAAAAACCATACACAGCACCATTAAAACTAGTTTCAGCCAGTCGAAATGATATTGAGTGGTGGTTATCGCCAAAAAGAAGCCGATAAATGCAAACGGCATGGCGAAAATGGTATGGGCGAAGGTTACTAAGGATAAGTATTTTTTCATGGTTTTATTATACTCAGGCCGGAGGGTTAAACAACGGCACTTCAAAGTGCTGATTTATATTACTTATAAATGCCAGGATCTCTTCACGACCCAACTGTGTTTCTGATGATGTGATAAAAAATTGTGGTACCTCATCAAAAGTGGCCAGCATTGCTTTGCGAAATTTAGCTATGTTTTGATCTGTTTTGACTGAAGACTGTTTATCTGCCTTGGTAAATACCAATACAAATGAAAGGCCCTTTTCACCAAGCCAGTTACAAAATTCAACGTCTATCTTTTGTGGCTCAAGGCGACTATCAATCAACACCATTACACATTGCAGGCTTTCGCGTTTATCTAAATAAGTATGAATAAACTTGTTCCAGTTAGCTTTATTTGTTTTGGATGCACGGGCATAGCCATAGCCTGGTAAATCCACAATATACCAGTTTTCATTGATCAAAAAATGATTGATCAGCTGCGTTTTACCGGGAGTTTGTGATGTTTTGGCAAGGCCCTTTTTACCGGTTAAGGTATTGATAAGGGATGACTTGCCCACATTTGAGCGCCCTATAAACGCGTACTCCGGTTTTACCGGTGGAGGCAGTTTACTAATCTGGGTATTGCTGCAAATAAAGTCGGCCGATTTTACGATCATTCTGCAAAGGTAGTATTTTTACTTTATGCACTCACTGTGGTAAAATGCCTACGTAAATGGCGTTTGCTTATTTATAGGCTTGTTTTACAATAGGAAAACAAAAAGTAACGCAATAATAGTTAAATTTGATGTTTAAACATGTAATATAATGAACGATTATAAAATACCCGCCCAAACCCGAATTGGTCACGTACATTTAAAGGTAAGTGATCTGCAGAAGTCGCTTGATTTTTATTGCGGTTTGTTAGGCTTTGAGAAAATGGTAATGTATGGCGATCAGGCCGCTTTTATCTCGGCCGGCGGTTACCATCATCATATAGGTTTAAACACCTGGCATAGTAAAGGCGCTTCACCGGCTCCGGAGTATGCACCCGGTCTGTTCCATACAGCTATTTTATACCCCGAAAGAAAAGACCTCGCAATTATACTTCAAAGGTTGATTGATGCCCGTTATAACATCACCGGTGCATCTGATCATGGTGTATCTGAAGCCATTTATTTGAACGACCCTGACCAAAATGGTGTTGAACTTTATTGGGATAGGCCAAAAGAGCAATGGCCTGTTGATCATGAAGGTGATTTGACCATGTTTACCCGCCGGTTAGATATCGAGAATTTACTGCAACTCGCTAATTAACAGGTTTTAGCAAACAAAAAAACTCATTGCGGGTTATATATTCAACGGGGGATCAAAAGATTTTTTCTTTCCCGATCATTGGGAGGTGGAACGGCGAAGCAGTCCACTGCCGGCGATATTGCATGGTTGCCTGCTGTTAAAGATTGCTTCGTACCTCGCAATGAGTTTTTAAAAAACTGTTATACGCGGGTACGAAGCAAAAAGTTATAAATTTTATAACTCCTTTATTTTGATGTTTCTGAAATAGGCTTTGTGCCCGTGATCCTGCAGGGCAATCAAGCCTGTTTTCGCAGTACCATAGTCAGGATAATCTTTCCATTTACCTTCGGCTTTTTTCTTTTTCCATTCGTCGGTCCAGGCTTCAAAAGCTATGATCTTTTTACCATTGAGCCAGTGTTCAACATGACCGTTGTTAAAAACAATTTTACTGGTATTCCAGGTACCTACCGAGGCTACTTTTTTCAATGAGTTAGGCAGATACATGGCATAATCGCAGCCTGTTTTTTGCCAGTCTTCCAATTTTTCAGGCCAGCCGGCATCATCAATGATCTGGTATTCGGGGCCGGTTTCGTAACTGGCATGGTATTTCGGGTCTTCAACCACATGGTACATCACGCCGCTGTTGCTGCCTTTATCTATTTTCCATTCCCATGAAAGCTCAAAATTGGTGTAGGCTTTATCGCTCACAATGTCACCACCGGTATCACCCTGTGCTGCACCAAGGCAAACAAGCGAACCGTCAATAATGGTCCAGTTTTTTACCGGGCCTTTTTTGTTGAAGCCATGCCAGCCTTTCAATGTTTTACCATCAAAAAGGTTTATCCAGCCACCTTTTGCAGGGGTAGCCTGTTTAGCAGGTTTAGGGTCATGAACCGGGATCCCCGACGTTTGCACGCAAACTAAACCGGCTGCCGCCAGTATCAACCCAAGTTTTTTAAACTGTTGTTTCATAATAGGGTATTTGCTATGATGTGTTATTTTTTAATTAGCTGCATTTTTTCAGGGTCCCAGAACATCGGACTGTTGTTGTAATAACTATCATTACATAGCAGGGCAGGGGCTGCCGCGCGATAGCCGAATATAGCATCTTCAGTTACTTTCCCCTTGTTGCGGATAGCCGTAAAGAAATTGTTCATATGATCATACGGGCCGCCGAGATAACCTTTATCGGCATCATAGGTGATTTCTTCAGGAGGAAGCATTTTTTTGCGTTCGGCATAACCGCTTCCTGCTTTTTTGAGCTTATCGAGATAAAACGGATCATCAGATGCTAAAACCTTGTTGCGCTTTAAGGTCACCTTATCCCAGGTAATATCCATGGAGCCTTCGCTGCCTACAAGTTTAAGGTATGTAGTACCGCTGGTGCCATCCACAAAGTTGCACCTTAAAGAAAGGTTAAAGGCTGGGTGTGCTTGTGTTTTACCATAATCAAAAGTGCCTAAAAGCACATCGGGCACTTCGCGGCCATCGTTCCAGAAACGTAAACCGCCTGATGCATATATCTTATTAGGGCCAACAGAATCGGTTATAAAATGCAGGCTTGAGAACAAGTGAACGAAAAGATCGCCCGCCATGCCTGTGCCGTAGTCAGTATAGTTTCTCCAGCGGAAAAAGCGTTTCTCATCAAACGGGCGTTTTTTAGTATTGCTGATATAGGTTTCCCAATCAACAGTTTGGGGCGAGGCATCTTCAGGGATCGGATACTGCCAAACTTCAAGCGGCGCACGCCGTGCCCAGAAACCTTCGGCATAGTTCAGTTCGCCAATAGCACCGCTTTTTAACAGTTCATGCGCTTTTTCATTACCCAATGATGATACCCCCTGGCTGCCCACCTGGAATATCATGCCTGTTTCTTTTTGGGCTTTGATCACTGCGGGGCCTTCTGTAATCGCGTGTACCATGGGCTTTTCGCAGTACACATGTTTACCGGCGTGCATGGCATCAACAGAAATTTGCTGGTGCCAGTGATCGGGCGTGGCAATGATCACGGCGTCAACATCTTTACGGTTCAGGATCTCTTTATAAACCCTGGTGGTAAAAATGTCAGCACCCCAGCGGGTTTTGGCATCTTTAAGCCTGCCGTCGTACAAATCGCACACGGCTACCAGTTTCACACCGGGCACCTGCAGGGCGGTGATGGTATCCTGTGTGCCCATGCCGCCTGCGCCAATGAGGGCGAGGTTTACCTGGTCGTTAGGGCTGTTGCCCACGAGGCGTTTCTGGATAGAAAAAGTTTTGGCCTGGCTTTGGCTGGCTAAAAGGCCCGATCCGGCAGCTACAGCCGCGGTTGCAGTGGTTAGTTTTTTAATGAAACTACGGCGCGAGGATTCTTGTTCGTCTTTCATAAGATAAGGAAACAAATTTTAAATGTGATTTGCCGGGATGTACCGGCTGTAATTGGTTTTTAAAAATAATGAATTGACTTAACATTTACATAATTAGGGCAACTTAATATCGGCGCAACAACTCATTGAAATATACAATCACTATCTTTGCCCGCGATGAGCAAAACCATAACACCGTACCATGACGAGCAGGCTACCAAAAAAGAGCAGGTGGCAGATATGTTCAACAATATATCAAAAACATACGATTTTCTGAACCATTTCATGTCGCTTGGTATTGATATCATCTGGCGTAAAAAAGCCATCAACGAATTAAAAAACGACAAACCGAGGCTGATCCTGGATGTTGCTACCGGTACAGGCGATTTTGCTTTTGAGGCTTTATCTATCCTGAAACCCGAAAAAATTATCGGTGTTGATATTTCAAGGGGAATGCTTGACATCGCGGAGCAAAAAATAGCTAAGCGTGGTTTAGGTGATAAATTTGGCGTAAAACTTGGCGATTCAGAAAAATTACCATTTGAGGGTGCGGAATTTGACGCGGTAACGGTTGCTTACGGCGTTCGTAATTTTGAAAACCTGGAAAAAGGCCTTGCTGATATCAATCGGGTACTTAAACCGGGCGGAAAACTGGTGGTACTTGAGTTTTCAAAGCCCAAAGCATTCCCGATAAAGCAATTGTATAATTTTTATTTCAGCTATATCACCCCAGGTATTGGTAAACTATTTAGTAAGGATGCAAGGGCTTACAGTTACTTGCCGGAGTCGGTAGCAGCTTTCCCTGACGGACAGACTTTTGTTGCCTTGATGGATAAAGTGGGTTTTAAAAATACCAAATCCAGGCCTTTAACGTTTGGTATCTGTTCAATATACACCGGTATTAAATGATTATAAACCGTTACCTGATTGTAGTTGTACTAATTTTTAGCAGTAATTTATTGCTTGCTCAACGTGTACCTGCATGGGGTGGCGGCGCCGATCAGCAGGATCTGAGTTTTGGTTTTAGCTTTACCTATGTAAGCACCGATTTCAAGATCATCAATCAACCCAGCTTTCGTAATGCTTTTTTAGATGAGAATGGTGTGCAGGTTAAAGGTCCGCTTAACAGCATCAGTTCAAAAAGTACACCGGGTTTCGGCGTAGGTTTTTTAACCCGCTACAGGATCACTGAGCATTTGGAGGTGCGTACCACACCATCATTAATTTTTGCCGATAGGGCCCTGCATTATTCTTATGTAGATCCATCAGAAGATGTTGATAAAAAAGTTCAAACCACTTCGGTAGATGTTCCCCTGCAATTAAAATTAAAATCAGACAGACTGGGCGATTTCAGGGCTTACGTTGTAGGCGGCCTGAAATATACCCAGGCTATAGGCTCCAAGAAAAACGCAGATGCTAATCTTGATCTTTCAGAAAAGCTGGTAAAAAATGTGGGTGGTTTTGCTTCGTATGAGGCAGGCGTAGGTTGTGATATCTATTTCGAGTTTTTTAAGCTCTCGCCCGAGATCAAGATCTCCAATTCATTAGGCAACGTGCTGATGCGCGAAAATAATCCTTATTCGGCACCGCTTAGCAGATTGGGGTTGCATACCATTATGTTCAGTTTGATTTTTGAGTAGAGGCTGCTGATTGTTTTCTCGCAAAGGCGCTAAGACGCAAAGCTTTTTTACTTTCTTGACTTTCTTGCGCTCATTTATGATGAGTGCTTAAATGGGTTTGCGTTTTTAACGCAATAGATGATAAATCCTTCCTTACAAAAACATCCTTACCCACAACCGACAAAATTTCAAACTAAAAAACATAATTTCGCTGTTTAGAGTTATCAAACCTATGAGTAAAATTGCTTTAATTACAGGAGCTACTGCCGGCATTGGCGAGGCATGCGCGCACGTTTTTGCCCGCGAGGGATATGACCTGGTATTAACCGGTCGTCGGTTGGAGCGGTTGGAAAAACTGGCCAGGCACCTGAATGATAAATATAATGTAGAGGTTGCAGTTTCATCATTTGATGTACGTAACCGTGAGGATACCATCAGCAACCTGGAAGCATTACCCGAAAAATGGAAAAAGGTAACCATACTGGTTAATAACGCCGGTTTAAGCCAGGGACTTGATCCTATTCAAAAGGGTAATATTGATGATTGGGAAACCATGATTGACACCAACATTAAAGGCCTGCTATACGTAAGCAGGGTGGTATCTAACTGGATGATTGCAAATGGTAAAGGCCATATTATAAACCTCGGTTCAATTGCCGGTAAAGAAGTTTATGCCAACGGAAATGTATATTGTGCTACCAAACATGCTGTTGATGCATTAAATAAAGGTATGCGGATTGATCTTTTACCTTATGGCATTAAGGTAACAGCGATACATCCGGGAGCTGTAGAAACCGAGTTTTCGGAAGTGCGCTTTAAAGGTGATAAGGAGAGGGCTAAAAAGGTGTATGAAGGTTTTGAACCATTGCAGGCCGATGATATAGCCGAAACCATCTGGTTCATTGCATCGCGGCCTGCACATGTTAATATCAACGATATCCTGATCATGCCAACGGCGCAGGCAAATGCCGGTACGATATTCAGGGGGTAGATGGGAAGTCCGAAGTCCGAAAGTCGGTGAAGTCCGAAAGCCGGAAAAGATAGAAGGGGCTTATATATTATCAAATTGAAAAGAAAAACTTTCGGACTTTCCGACATCGGACTTCCGGACTAACATAAAACATATGTCATTAATTACACAAATAGACCAGGACATTAAACTGGCCATGCTTGCCAAGCAGGCAGATCGTTTACAGGGATTACGCGCTATCAAATCGGCTTTGCTTTTAGCTAAGACGGAAAAAGGCGCTGCCGATGAACTTACCGAAGAGGCAGAGGTCAAGGTTTTGCAAAAGCTGGTAAAACAACGCAAGGAGTCGGCTGATATTTATAAAGAACAGAACCGCGACGACCTTTACCAGGTTGAGATAGCCGAAATGCTTGTTATTGAAGAGTATCTTCCGCAGCAAATGAGCAAGTTTGAAATTGAAGGGTACCTGGAAGAACTTATTGGCAGGATAGGTGCAACATCCGTAAAAGATATGGGCCGCGTAATGGGTATGGCCAGTAAAGAACTTGCCGGCAAGGCCGATGGTAAAACAATATCAGAGGTGGTTAAACAGTTATTGGGTTAAGCTTTTAGCATTTAATTATTACTAAGCTTTTTAAACACTAATGTTGAATTAATGTTAAGCTATTTAATAAAAGCTTAACATTACTACATTGATAAATAATTGCTATACTTGCTAAATGTCGTTCGTAATAAACTAATTTTACAGCGGAATAACGGGAATTTGTACTGAAAGCGATTTTGGTATACGATAATTTTGAAAATTAATTTTTAATATTTTATATGGAGTTCGTGCTTAAAGAGGAACACGGTTTTAGTTACATCGATGAGGGCGAAGGAGAGGTGCTGTTACTGCTGCATGGTTTAATGGGGGCTTTGAGCAATTGGGATGGTGTTATTAATGAGTTTAAATCAAAGTACAGGGTTATTATCCCAATACTACCTGTTTATGACATGCCGCTGATCAGTACAGGGGTAAAAAGTTTATCGAAATTTGTTCATAAGTTTATAAAG
Organism: Mucilaginibacter sp. P4_A11; assembly: GCF_056402535.1. NCBI lineage: Bacteria > Pseudomonadati > Bacteroidota > Sphingobacteriia > Sphingobacteriales > Sphingobacteriaceae > Mucilaginibacter > Mucilaginibacter sp. P4_A11. The sequence continues at coordinate 405,861 of NZ_JBFUHE010000004.1, read as the reverse complement.
TTTAAAAAGCTTAGTAATATTATTTTGCTGGGTAACTCGCTTGGCGGGCATGTGGCCTTAGTATATTTAACCACACATCCCGAAAACATAAAGGCGCTTGTTTTAACCGGTAGTTCGGGATTGTATGAAAATGCCTTCGGAGGTTCGTTCCCGCGCAGGGAAAGTATTGATTTTGTACGCGAAAAGGTGCAGTTCACTTTTTATGATCCGGCTATAGCCACTGATGATCTGGTGCAGGATGTGTTTCAAACCATTAACGACAGGCACAAGGTGATCCGTTTGTTAGCTATGGCTAAATCGGCCATCAGGCATAATATGAAAAAAGATCTGCATAAGATCACTATTCCGGTATCTTTGATATGGGGACGTAATGACAAGATCACCCCGCCAGAGGTAGCCGTTGAATTTAATGAACTGCTGCCCGATTCAGAGCTGCACTGGATTGATAAATGCGGTCATGCCCCTATGATGGAGCACCCTGAAGAATTTAATGTTTTACTTAAGCAGTTTTTAGCTAAATTAGAGACCAAAGTAAATGTATAAATGATAGCACTTGACCTGATAGCTGACTCGATACCGCCGGTACACACTTCTGATACCATTCAGAAAGTGCTTGACCGTATGGTGGAGTTCCGTCTCAGGCATTTGCCTATTGTTAACGAAGAGCAGTTTTTAGGCCTGGTTGCCGAGGATGACCTGATTGGCGAAAATGACTATCAAACGCCTATAGGTGCACTTGCGCTTTCTTTGGTTAACCCATACGTGCTGGAAGAACAGCATATTTATGATGTTATTCGCCTGTTTTATGAGCAGCAGCTTACCGTTGTTCCGGTGCTTGACGCCAAAAGCAATTATCTTGGCCTGATATCCATTAATGCTATAACAGAATATTTTGCTCAAATAACTTCGGTATCGCAGCCGGGCGGTATTATAGTGCTGGAGATCAGCAATAAGAATAATTCGCTGGCGCATATGGCGCAGATAGTTGAGTCAGACAATGCACAAATCCTGAGTTCCTATGTTCAGTCCTTTCCCGATTCGACCCGGATGGAGGTTACACTTAAAATCAACAAGCAGGATATTTCGGCCATAACCGCCAGCTTTCTTCGGTACGAGTATGATATCAAGGCCACCTTTAATCATACCGACATCAACGATACCACCCGTGACAGGTATGATTCACTCATGAATTACCTTAATTTGTAGTCTTAAGTTCTAAGTCTTAAGCAGGATCCACTATATTATCTTATTGACTTTGAGACTTAAGAACGATGACTTCATACTTAAGCCTCAGCACTCAAACCAAATTATAAGCTTGCGCAAACCGCACGGCATCATAATGGTTCTTTAACCGCAGCTTGTTCTTAATGTTTTTACGATGTGTTTCGGCTGTGGCCGGGGCTATGAATAGTTTTACGCCAATTTCGGCCGAACTCATGCCCATAGCAATATATTTCAGGATCTCTTTTTCACGCCGGGTAAGTGTTAAAAACAACAGGTTGTTTTTTCGCAAAAACGAAATATCATCCATAAGCCGGTTTACTTTGGTGGTGATATGATGAACGGGATCAAGTCTGCTGGCTATGGTTAACAGATGTGTGGCATCGCCCCTTTCGTTACGTGCAAAGATTTTGGTATTGCTAACAAATAACTGCCATTCGGCGTTGTCAGGTACACGTACCTGCTGAAAATACGATACCTGCTCCTGTGTTTTACTTTTTATTAAATGCAAAATTTTAGGAACATACTCATTACTGTCTTCAGTATTAAAATATTTAACATAATAAGCTTCAGGGCCAATGGCCTGCAGCGCATCAAGCGTGGTACCCAATGTATTAAGGCCTACACTGTTCATATATACAATTTGCAGGGTTTCAACCTCATGAATTATTAAAGCAGAGGGAAGTTCATTAGCAATTAATTGTATATTGGATAGTTTTTGGGTAAAAGTTTGATCCATTTATTAATAACCGTTGTTTAAATCTTTTTAAGGCATGGCAAAGTAGTTAAAATTAATTATTTTACCTTGGAGTTATTTATCTGTTAAAGCAATTAAGTTGGTTTTATTCAGATATTTAGGCAAACAATAGCAAATGGTTTGGCATTATAAAGGTATGTGTTGCTCCGGCGCCTATCATGGTATTTAGGCTATGCCGGTATTAATTATTTATACCTTGCTGCATTAATGTACTTTCAAAGTTCGATATTCGCTTTTTTAAAAAATGAAAATAGCAGTTTACGGCAGGCCATTTAACGAACCATCTGTTTTACCTTTTGTACAGCAGGTTTTTGATAACCTTGCACAGCACGGTGTTGATATTTATGTACACCAGCAACTCCACGAATACCTGCAGGATAAACTCCCCACTGTGCAATATAAAGTGTTGCGTCCGGCCGAAACTTTAAAAGGCTTTATTGATATTTTTATAACGCTTGGTGGCGATGGCACCCTGCTTGATATGGTTACCGTGATCCGCGATTCAGGGATCCCTATTATCGGTATCAATTTTGGCCGCCTGGGCTTTTTGGCCAGTGTTAATAAAAGTGATATTACGGCAGCCATTCACGCGGTAGTGAACAGGCAGTTTACCTGCGATTGCCGTGAACTGCTTACTGTTGATTCGAACCCCAATGTTTTCGGCAGTAATAATTTTGCGCTTAATGATGTAACCATCCATAAGCGCGATGATGCGGCTATGATCATTACCCATGTATTTTTGAACGACGAGTTTTTAAACTCATACTGGGGCGATGGTATTATCATCTCCACCTCAACCGGTTCAACAGCTTATTCATTAAGTTGCGGGGGGCCTATTATTTTCCCGCAATCAAATAGTATAGTGGTAACCCCGGTATCTCCTCATAACCTCAATGTGCGGCCTATTGTGATCCCTGATAGCAGCAAGCTTTGCTTTGAGGTGGAAAGCCGTAGTGCTAACTATATCATTTCGTGCGATTCGCGAACGGAGGTTTTGGATCAAACAGTTAAGTTTCATGTACAAAAAGCTAATTTTCAGCTAAATTTAATTAGGCTTAGTAATGAAAGTTACTTAACTACGTTAAGGAATAAGCTGCTTTGGGGCCTTGATGCCCGTAATTACTAAATTTGATTGATGCCAAAATTTTTACTTTTTACCATTCTCTTGTGTTTTACTTATCAGCTGCAGGCCCAGACCTGGGAAATGGGCGGATCGATAGGAGGGGCGGGCTATATTGGTGATCTTAATCCTAATAACCCCGTTAAAATAAGCGGCGTTTCTGCAGGAATATTTGGCAAAAGAAATTTCGATGGCTATTTCTCGGCTAAACTAAACATTGGCGTAGGTAACATTGCAGCTTATGACAGTCGCTCAGGCAGCCCGCAATTTCGAGATCGTAACCTTAACTTTAAAGACCAACTACGTGAGGTTAGCCTTACCGGCGAATTTAACTTCATGAATTATATCCCCGATGCCGGGCGAAACAAATACACACCTTACATATTTACGGGTATCGGTGTTTCTTCTTACGCGCCTAAGGCGCAGGATTTTAACGGACGAGAGGTGGGATTAAGGCAGCAAAAAACGGAAGGGCAGCTTAAAGCCTATGGTAATAATACCGTTGTGATTCCCTATGGTTTAGGTATAAAGTATAATCTTTCGGGAAAATTTACTGTTATGGCGGATATGGGGTATCGTTACGCATTTACAGATTACCTTGATGATGTAAGTGGTGTATATGCCGATAAAAGCAAAATGACCGCGATCTCAGCCGCACTTTCTGACCGTTCGGGCGAAAAGACCGGTAATTATATTGGTACTGTTGGTTCCCAACGCGGCGATTTCAAATCGCATGATACTTACTTCTTCCTCAATTTTACTATCTCATTTACTTTCGTAACTGCCAACTGCTATTATTAACCGGGCAGGCCAACAATAGCGACGCATAAGCGCTGTAGAATTATTGTGCCTTTTTAGATAATAATTCAATATTTAATTCGTTTTTTAATTAAAATACAATATTTAATTCTGTTAATGTATTGTATTTGCTAATTTAGTATTGCKAATAATTATTAACCTTAAATCTTTAAAGTCATGGCCGAATTAAATTCATCTCCCCAAAATGGTGGCGGAAAGTACAAACGCAAAAAAATAAACGCCCGTGTTGACCTCACTGCAATGGTCGATCTGGCATTCCTGCTCATCACCTTTTTTATCATGACCACCACGTTGGCTAAACCCAAGGCTATGGATCTGGCTATGCCCGATAAAACTGATATTGATACAGGTTTACCGGTTCCTGCAAGTCGTACGCTCACTGTTGTTTTAGGTAAAGACAACAAGGCTATGTATTTTTTGGGCGAATTGAAAAAGCCTATCATAGCGCCTTCTGTTACGAACTTTAAGGCTGACGGTATCCGTAAAGTTATTATAGAAACCAATAAAAGAGTTCATGACAGTTCGGGCAAACGCATGATAGTATTAGTAAAACCCAGTGATAAATCGCAATACAGCAATTTGGTTAGTACGCTTGATGAGCTTGCTATTACCGGCATCCAGCAATATGCTATAGTGGATATTAAGCCCGAAGATGTTGATGCGCTTAAGCAAAAGGGTATATAATAGTGTAACGCAATTGTAAGCAAATTTACAAGCAGCTTTTTGAGGCCGGCAGCTTTCATTATCAAACAGATAATGGCTGCCGGTTTTTTATTTTAGCTTAAATATTATGAAAAATCATGGTTTTGATAGCTGTTTAGGCTGTTTTAATATATTATTCGCAATAACATTTTCTTTTAGTGCGGGATACTAAAAAAATACAAAGTAAGTTTTACCTTTGTACCCTGAAAAATCCGTCAATTTGCGTGGCAAAAATGGCAGATACGGGTTAACATTATAATTGATTAGTGTAACAACCGAATACAGCAGACCATCATATTGATGAAAAATTTTACACAAGTGTGTTTGAACAGGGTGGCTTTTGATAATGAGTAATATGGATTATTTGGATCAGATTGATTTGTCGAAACTACCGCGGCACGTAGCTATCATCATGGATGGCAACGGGCGCTGGGCAAAAGGCAAAGGCAAATTAAGAATATTTGGCCATCACAACGGTGTAACATCTGTTAGGGATGTTGTTGAAGGGGCTGATAAATTAGGTATTAAATATATTACCCTATATACATTTTCATCCGAAAACTGGAACCGCCCCAAGCTGGAGGTTATGGCGATCATGGAATTGATGGTAAGTACCATTCATAAAGAGGTTCCCGGATTTATGAAAAACAACATCAGGCTTAATGCCATCGGCGATCTGGATATGCTGCCCGAAAGATGTCTTCGCGAACTTAATAGTGCTATTGAAACAACGGCTGGTAACACCGGGGTGGTGCTTACGCTGGCTTTAAGCTATAGTTCGCGTCGTGAAATTGTAAGTGCTGCAAAAAATATCGCCATAAAAGTAAAAAATGGCGAGCTGGATATAAATGATATTAATGAAGAGGTTTTTGAACGAAACCTTTTTACTGGCGATATGCCAAACCCTGAGCTGCTGATAAGAACCAGTGGTGAGTACCGTATAAGTAACTATTTATTGTGGCAAATTGCTTACGCCGAGTTGTATTTTACAACTAAACTATGGCCCGATTTCAGGAAGGAAGATCTGTATGAAGCAGTGATTGATTTCCAGAAACGCGAGCGCCGTTTTGGCTTAACAAGTGAGCAGGTGAACTAAATTTTTACTTTTAACAAATTTTAACAACTGTATAAATTATTTTTAGCCCACTAAAATATTCGAATGTATAAATTTCTTTTTGCTATTCTTTTCTCGGTTTTGGCTACTACGGCTTTCGCCCAGATATCCAATGGGCCGAGGCCTACACTTACAAAATCGATACCGGCTGATAGTTTAAGTTATCTTAATCCTAAAGATTATATTATTGGTGGTATTTCGGTTAGTGGCGCAAAATATCTTGATAAAGACATCCTTATCCAGTTATCTAAATTAACCAAAGGCGATAGGATCAACCTTCCGGGCGAGCGCAATGCCGAGGTAATTAAAACCTTGTATCAACAAGGTTTATTTGATGATGTTCAGTTAAACATCACCAAAATTAATATGGATACCATTTACCTGGAGATTGCTGTTTTGGAACGTCCGCGTTTATCACGTATGCACTTAACCGGTATTCGTAAAGGTGAAATTGAAGATGTTCAGAAAAAACTGAACGATCGTGTGGGCAAGATCGTAAATGAAAATCTTATCAGTACTACTACTGCCATTATTAAAAAGCATTTCAACGAAAAAGGCTTCTTAAACACTACAGTTACCATTACCCAGCGTAAAGATCAGGGTGATGTTAACAGCGTTATATTGGATGTTGCTATCGATAAAAAAACCAAGGTTAAAATTAACGACGTTATTTTTGAAGGTAATAAAGCATTTAGCACCGGTACGCTGCGTGGCTTTTTAAGTAAAACCCGTAAACGTAAATGGTATAACTTATTTGGCTCAAAGAAATTTAAACAGGATAAATACGAAGAAGATAAGCAAAACCTTGTTGAAAAAATGCAGGGAAGGGGCTATCGCGATGCCGAGATCCTGAGTGATTCGGTATGGAAACATGACGATGAAACAGTAAACGTAAAACTGAAAGTGTACGAAGGCCCTAAATATTACTTCGGTAATGTTAAGTTTTCGGGTAACGCTAAATATAATACAGACCTGTTAAACAGGATCCTCCATGTTAAAAAAGGTGACGTATTTAGCGAAGATGAATTGAACAAACGCTTAAGCGGCCCGACACCTGGTAATGATGATGTTTCATCTTTGTACCTTAATGATGGTTACTTAACCTTTAATGCCGATCCGGTACAAACAAGGGTATATAACGATACTGTAGATATTGATGTTAGGATTTACGAAGGCCCTCAGTATACCATTAACCGCGTTATGCTAAAAGGTAACGATGTTACCAACGATAAAGTGGTAATGCGTGAGATCCAGACTAAACCAGGTCAGAAATTCAATAAAGACCTCTTGATCCGCAGTGCGCGTGAAATTGGTCAGCTGGGTAACTTTGATGAGCAAAAAACTGAGCCGAAGCCAACCAACATCAATCCGCAGGATGGTACTGTTGACTTGGTTTACAACGTAGTTGAAAAACCTTCAGACCAGATTGAGCTTTCGGGTGGTTTTGGTGGCGGTCAGCTGGTTGGTACCTTAGGCTTAACCTTTAACAACTTTTCAATCCGCAATATATTCCACCTTAAAGCTTATAAGCCACTGCCAAAAGGTGATGGTCAGAAACTGAGCTTAAGGGGACAATCAAGCGGCCGTACTTACCAAAACTTCTCGTTCACGTTTTCTGAGCCATGGTTAGGTGGTAAAAAACCAATCTACTTTGCGTTATCAGCTTATACACAGGGAAGCTCAACCGGTCAGTACTATCCAAAATCAAGCCCTTACTACAACAACCTGCGTATTAATGGTGTGGGTGTTACATTGGGTAAACGTTTGAAATGGCCTGATAACTATTTCCAGTTAAACTACTCACTTAACTTTGACCATTACAGCCTTGATAACTATACCGGTTACCTGTTTACCAATGGTACATCGTACAACATTAAATTAACTCAGGAGTTGAGCCGTAACTCGATAGATGCGCCGATTTTCCCAACCCAGGGTTCAAATATTAAGTTTACTGTACAAGCTACTCCACCATACTCATTATTTAACAACACCAACTATAAAATAGCTACTCCTGAGGAGCGTTACCACTTTGTTGAATATTATAAATTTAAATATGATGCGCAGTGGTTCTCGAAACTGGTAGGTAAATTCGTATTGATGTCGCAGGTGAGGTTTGGTTTCCTTGGTCAGTATAACCACGAAGTTGGCCCGTCACCATTTGAACGCTTTAAATTAGGTGGCGATGGTATGCAGAGTTATCAGTTTTTACAGGGTAGTGAGATCATCGGTTTACGTGGTTACCAAAACTTCTCAATAGTACCTGAAGGCTCAAACGAAACTCAGAATACAAACACCGGTAGTGCTATCTATAACAAGTACACGCTTGAGCTTCGTCACCCGGTTATTGCGAGCCAGTCGGCAACTATATTCCTGTTGGCTTTTGCCGAAGGTGGTAACGCCTGGAACCAGTTTAGCCAGTTTAATCCGTTTAACGTAAGGCGTTCGGTTGGTGTGGGCGCAAGGATATTTTTGCCTATATTTGGCTTGCTTGGGTTAGATTATGGCTATGGCTTTGACAAAATACCGGGACAACCGGATGCAAATAAAGGCCAGTTCCATTTTACAATTTCTCAGAGTTTATCCGGCGGATTTAATTAATTTGCGTACCGAATATATGAAGAAGATAATTTTAGTAGCCTTTTTAACGTTAACTGCTTTTGCAGGCGCTTACGCGCAACGTTTTGCTTATGTTGATTCGGAGTATATATTAAAGCACATGCCTGAATACGCCTCATCGCAAAAGCAACTGGCTGCATTATCTGATCAGTGGCAAAAAGAGGTTGATGGCCGTTTTCAGGAAATTGACCGCCTGTACAAAGCCTACCAGGCCGATCAGGTGTTGATGACCCCTGATATGAAGAAACATCGTGAGGCCGAAATAGTGGAAAAAGAAAAGGCGGCGAAAGATTTTCAACGTCAAAAGTTTGGTCCGGATGGGGAGCTTTCACAAAGAAGCACCGCCTTGATTAAACCAATTCAGGATAGAGTGTCTAAAGCTGTACAAGCAATTGCTGAGGGCGATAACCTGGATATGATCTTTGATAAAAACAGCGAGGTGATCATGCTGTATGCTAACCCGCGGTATGATAAAAGCGCGGATGTTATAACCAGATTAGGACTGAAGCCCGGGGTATTTGCTAAATAATTTGAATTAAAATAAATCGAACTATTATTTAAACACAGAAAAAGGAAAATGAAAAAACTATTTAAAGTTGCCTTAGTTGCAGTAGGTTTGTTATTTGCGGGCAGCTTTGCAAACGCTCAGACTAAGATCGGTCACATCAACTTCAATCAGCTGATTGATTTGATGCCCGAAACCAAAACTGTAACAGCTTCGATCCAGGCTTATCAAAAAACATTTGTTGATCAGCTTACTACAATGAACAACGAGTACCAGGCAAAAGGCCAGGATTATCAGTCAAAAAGGGCATCAATGACTGATGCTGTACGTACTGCTAAAGAAAACGAGCTTACCGACATTCAAAAACGTATGAATGATTACCAAAATAACGCCCAGCAACAAGTTGATGCTAAAAGGCAGGAATTAGGTAAACCACTTATTGATAAAGCTACTCAGGCTGTACAGGCTGTAGCCAAAGAAAAAGGCTATGCTTACGTATTAGATTCATCACAGATCACTTTATTGGTATCTCCTGATGCTGATGACCTGATGGCTTCTGTGAAATTAAAATTAGGCTTGAAATAAAAATCAAAAAAGATATAAAAAAAGCGCCCTGATTAAACGGGACGCTTTTTTTATGTTTACCAATCAAATTACATATTGTTATTTTAACCAGGCAATGATAGCCGCCAATGTTCCTGTTCATTGCAAAGCTGTTTCCGGGTTAGTTCATGAGTGATTTGCTGATACATGTTACAAAAAACAAACAGATAATTATTATCCATTATTAAACACAGGACACAAAACAAAAATGAAAAAACTATTTAAAGTCGCCTTAGTTGCAGCAGGTATGTTGTTCGTGGGTAGTTTCGCTAAAGCGCAAACAAAAATAGGTTATGTTAACTTCAGTCAGGTTATTGATCAGATGCCTGAAACTAAAACTGTTTCTACAACATTACAGGCCTATCAAAAAACATTCATTGATCAGTTAACCACTATGAACAATGAATTACAAACAAAAGGTGCCGACCTGGATAAAAACGCAACTACAATGACAGATGCAGTACGTCAGGCAAAAACATCTGAATTGCAGGATATCCAAAAACGCATGAACGAATATCAAAATAACGCTCAGCAACAGGTTGATGCTAAAAAACAAGAATTAGGCAAGCCAATTATTGATAAAGTTAGCCAGGCTGTACAAGCGGTAGCTAAAGAAAAAGGTTATGCTTATGTATTGGATTCATCACAGGTTAGCATGATCGTATCTCCTGCAGGTGACGATTTGATGCCTGCTGTGAAATTGAAATTAGGTTTAAAATAAGATCACCTTTAAGTAAATTATACAAGAGCGCCCCGTAATTACGGGGCGCTTTTTTTATGTTTGTATATGTCAAATCAACCCATTGGTATTTTTGATTCGGGCTTCGGCGGCTTAACCGTATTCCGCTCTATTATTGAGCAGCTGCCCGGCTATGATTATATTTATATGGGCGATAATGCCCGTGCACCCTACGGCAACCGCTCATTCAGCACCATACATCAGTATACCTGGGAGTGTGTGCAGTGGATGTTTGACCAGGGATGCCCATTAGTGATCCTGGCTTGTAATACAGCATCAGCCAAAGCATTGCGCACCATACAGCAGCAAGATCTTAAGCACATTGATGATCAGTCGAAGAGGGTACTGGGGGTGATCCGTCCAACGGCAGAGATCATTGGCGACTATACCAAAACCAAAGAAATTGGCGTGCTTGGTACAAAAGGCACGGTGCAGTCGGGCTCATACCTGCTGGAGATCCAGAACTTTTTTCCCGATGTAAAAGTCTATCAGCAAGCCTGTCCGCTTTGGGTGCCGCTGATTGAAAACGGTGAATACGATAAACCCGGCGCGGATTTCTTTGTGCAGTTGTATCTGGATCAGATCATGGCTCAATCGCCAAATATCGATACCATTTTGCTGGCTTGTACACATTATCCTATCATCCAGGATAAGATCAAAGCACATTTGCCCGAAGGCATTAATGTAGTTGGGCAGGGTGATATCGTGGCGAGAAGCCTGGTTGAATATTTAAACCGCCATCCCGAAATTGAGCAAAAGCTTAGCAGAAACGGCGAGAATAAGTTTTACACTACAACCGATGATACTGCCGATTTTGATCATCATGCCTCGCTGTTCTTTTCAGCCCCTGTAAAATCTACATTTATATCGGCTAATGATTTGGTTGTTTGTAAGTGAATTGAAAGGGGGGGCACCCGTCATTGCGAGGTACGAAGCAATCGCGAACATTACAGGGTAACTTGCCCAGCCGCTCTGGTGATTGCTTCGTGCCTCGCAATGACGGTATAGATAACTTATCCTATCAACTTAATATATAATTTAATCATTCTAAATAACTCAACATTTAGTAAGTTTGCACCCTTAAGCAAATATTCCTGTTGAACTATTATTTTACATATTTTATCGCGGCAATTGGGTTGTTCAGTTTTTCGGCCTTTTTCGCTTTATTCGGGGTATATGCCGAGCGTAAAATATCAGCATTTATACAAGACAGGCTTGGTCCAACCGAGACCGGGAAATACGGTTCACTGCAAACGCTGGCCGATATTCTGAAAATGCTTCAGAAAGAGCTGATCATCCCGGCGGCGGCCGATAAATGGTTGTTTATGCTGGCTCCGGCGGTGATATTTATAGCCGTGTATCTTGGCTTCGCCGCGCTGCCCTGGGCACCCGGACTTATCCCTTCAAAAACTAATATTGGTCTGTATTACATCTTCGCCATTATCTCTATCGAAACATTAGGGATCCTGATGGCGGGCTGGGGCTCGAACAACAAATATTCTATACTGGGTGCTATGCGCTCGGCGGCGCAGATCATTTCATATGAGATCCCGGCGGGCTTTGCCATTATATCGGTAGTGATGATAGCACAAACGCTGGATTTGCAAGTGATCTCGGCTCAGCAGGGTATCCTGGCGACCGAAAAAATCAAATTCGCCGGCTTTTGGGATGTATCTCAAATAGGGGGCTTTTTTAGCTGGAATGTTTTCCGTGCACCACATTTATTGATCGCGTTTGTGATCTATTTTATAGCTTCACTGGCTGAAAGTAACCGGGCACCTTTTGATATTCCCGAGGCGGAGTCGGAGTTAGTAGCCGGTTTCCATACTGAGTTTACAGGAATCCGCTTTGCGTTGGTGTTTTTGGCCGAATATTCGATGATGTTCCTGGTATCTATGATAGCAGTGATTTTGTTTTTAGGTGCCTGGAATACACCATTGCCTAACATAGGAGGCGTTAAACTGGCAACATGGACAACCAATGTAGCATGGGGTATATTTTGGGTGGTGATAAAAACATTAGCCCTTGTAGGCGTACAAATGTGGATCAGGTGGACACTGCCCCGTTTACGGGTTGACCAACTGATGAACCTTTGTTGGAAGATACTAACCCCGCTGGCTTTTGCCTGTATGCTGATATCGGGCGTTTGGCGGTTGTGGTTGATGTGATTGGGGAGAGAGATTAGAGGTTGGAGTTTAGGAAAGAATAGTAATACAATATAAAATAGCATAGGAAATTCAGGGTAATCCTAAAATCCTAAAAATCATGGTTCAGAAAGTAATTAACGCGTTTACAACGGCATGGAAAGGTTTAAGCCTTACCATACGCCACCTCTTTGCCGGTAATGGCAAAAGGGAGATTGTGACTGTGAGCGACAGTAATTACTTTAAACAACTGGAGCATGGTACCAATACCATCCAATACCCTAAACAGCAGTTGCCGGTGCCCGAAGTGGGCCGCTATCAGCTGGATGTGGAAATGGACGATTGTATCGTATGTGATCTTTGCGCTAAGGTTTGTCCGGTGAATTGTATCGATATTGAGTCGATCAAAGCTACGGAAGCTATCGGCCAAACATCCGATGGTACAACCAAGCGTTTGTATGCTGCCAAGTTTGATATTGATATGGCGAAGTGTATGTATTGCGGCTTGTGCACTATTGTGTGCCCAACCGAATGCATTGTCATGACCAACCAGTATGATAAAACCGTTTTTCAGCTGAGCGACTTGGTTTACCAATTTTCGGATATGACTCCTGAAGATGCTACCGAAAAGCGCGCCTTATTTGATAAGCAGCAGGCCGAAAAACAAGCCGCTAAATTAGCCGCCATGAAACAAAAGGAGGGCGGGGCATGAGCTTAGTGCGCGTGTTGTTTTATGTGATGAGTTTTATCGCGGTAAGTTCGGCCCTTTATGCTGCATTGAGTAAAAATCTGGTCAGGAGTATTTTTATATTTTTTGTGACGTTGTTTGCACTGGCCGGTTTGTACGTATTGGCCCTTGCCGATTTTGTGGCGGTAACGCAGGTGGTGATTTACGTGGGCGGCATCCTGGTGCTGATACTTTTCGCTTTCATGCTCTCTGGGCGAGAAACCTTGAATGTGATCCAACAGCAGAAAGGGAAATTCATTAACATGGCTAAAGTACCGGCAGTTATATTGGCTGTGTTGTTTTTAGCGGTCATCGTAAATATTATCCTTAAAGCAGATGCTGATAACCTGCCATGGGTAAAGCAGTCCATCGCACAAAAAAATGAGATCGTACCAACTACTTTGATGACCGAAAATATCGGCATTAATTTAATGACCACCTACCTGCTGCCTTTTGAGGCTATCTCTGTTTTGTTGCTAATGGCTTTGGTGGGTGCGGCGCATTTATCACGTAAGGAGGGCAGGGCATGATCACATTAACCGACTTTTTATTGGTGGGCGCCTTGCTGTTTTGCACAGGGATTTACATGATCGTGTCCAAGCGTAATTCGATACAGGTATTGATTGGTATTGAATTAATGCTGAACGCGGCCATTTTAAACATGGTAGCTTTTGGTAAATATGATAAGCTGAATAATGGCGGGCAGGTATTTGCCCTGTTTGCTATTGTGCTGGCCGCCGCTACTACCGCTGTGGCACTGGCCATTATTCTGAATGTTTACCGGAGGTATAAAACTATTGATCCGGATGAGATTAAAAATTTGAGGGATTAATTTGAAATGAATATGAAAACGATCCTGTTCATTATATCTGTTTTATTGCCCCTTGGGAGATTATCCGCCTACGCGGATATGGGTGAGGTTGCTTCGGTCACTACAGTCGGTACAAAATATAAAGCCGAGCTGCTTTATATTTTGGATGAAAAGAAAATTAAGGCTGCTGCTTTTCGTACAATAGATCCTAAAAGCATCTTACAGGTCAACGTGATAAAACCAGAGGCCGGAATAAAAAAATATGGCCCTCAGGCAAAAAACGGCGTCATCATAGTTGTTACAAAAAAATTTGCTGTTAAAGCTTATCAGCAAAGATTAAGTGCGTTGTTAGATGAATACAAAAAGTATCTTAAAGAGCATCATAATGATGATAGGCTTTCATTTGTAATAAATGGGGTGGCGTACCGGTCTTCTTCCTTTGAACGTACTGGAAAACTTTATAACATATTTTCAGATGATGCGGCATATCTCAACTTCGAGTTAAGCTTTACCACAGGGCTCGACGACATATTAACTTCAGTAATTATCGATAGTAAAACCAATTGAAGAACGTAATACCATATATTGATTCTCCCATTTTTGGCTATGCTATTTTAGCTGTGGCTTTGCCGTTGGTGGCCTCGCTGATCAACTTTTGCCTGCCGGTAAAAAGTAAATTGGCAGGCTGGGTATCAACGCTGGCTATTTTGGTTGGTTGTGTTTTATCGGCTATTGTATTTGCAAGGGTATGGAACCAGCAGCCGTTGCATACCCAAAAGCTGTGGTTTACCATTGGTACTACTAAAGTTTTCGCGGGCATCCTGCTTAATAACCTTTCAGCGATGATGTTACTGCTGGTATCGCTGATCGCTTTGCCTGTGCATATCTACTCCACGGCGTATATGAAGTATGACGACAGGTATAGCCGCTACTTCACCTATCTCAGCTTTTTCTGTTTCAGTATGCTGGGTTTGGTTGTGGTGGACAGCCTGGTGTTGTTCTACGCTTTCTGGGAGTTGGTGGGCTTTTCGTCATACCTGCTTATCGGTTTTTGGTTTACCAGGGATAAGGCGGTGCAGGCCAATAAAAAAGCCTTTATCATGAACCGTATTGGCGATATCGGTTTGCTGAGCGCTATTATTATCATTTTTGCCCAGTTTCATACCTTTGATATAGCAGAGCTTTTTATTACCAAGAACCTGGTATTTAAATCGGTTATACATGATGGTTTATGGATCTCAGCTACAGGTCAGATGCCAGCTATCTGGCAATATATTGCTTGTTTGGGGGTGTTTATGGCTGTCGCCGCTAAATCGGCTCAATTTCCGCTGCATACCTGGCTGCCGGATGCAATGGAGGGGCCAACTTCGGTTTCGGCTTTGATCCACGCAGCTACCATGGTGGCCGCCGGGGTGTTTTTGCTGGGCAGGGTTTATCCGCTGTTTACTGATAGCGAGTTAACCGTTCTTGCTGTTATCGGCTGTTTTACCGCTTTTATGGCGGCTACTATCGCGCTTACGCAAAACGACCTGAAACGTGTGCTCGCTTATTCAACCATATCGCAACTGGGCTATATGATCCTGGCAATGGGGGTGGGGGCTTACGGTTCGTCATTGTTTCATTTGGCTACACATGCCTTTTTTAAGTGTTTGCTGTTTTTGGTGGCGGGCGTTGTGATCCACGAGATGCAGCACATCAAAGAAGAGAACGATCTGAATATCGATCCGCAAAATATCCTGCATATGGGTGGCTTGCGTAAAAAGTTGCCGCTTACTTTTATTGTCGCGGTTATTGGCTCGCTGGCGCTTATCGGCATTCCGCTTACATCGGGCTACCTGTCAAAAGATGGCATCCTGATCCAGGCTTTTGAGTGGAGCGAAGGCCGGAGCGCATGGCTTAAACTGATCCCGGCAGGTGCCTTGTTTACCAGCTGGCTTACCGCTTTTTACGTGTCAAGACTGATAGTAAAAGTCTTTTTCGGCGAGTTTCGCTTGCTGAAAAGTAACCCCGAAATAAAATTTCACATCAGCGATGGCGGCTGGCAATATAAACTGCCGTTGATCCTGTTGGCGGTTTGCAGTTTGTTCCCATTGTTTTCGCTTAACCCATTCTTTTACGAAAAAGCATGGCTATTTGAGAGTTTAAAACCTGCCGACTTTTTGGCCCGCGAAAATATTTATCATACCATAATCCCGATAGGGGTGAATATATTGAGCGTATTTGTGATGTACGCGGCGTACGCCATCTACGTAAAACAAAATACTTTCTCGTTCCCGCAAACGGGTTTCCTGTACCGCTTATCTTATAACCAATGGTATTTGGACAAGATCTATAAAAAAGCGATTGTAAAGCCTATACTTGGCTTAGGTAAAACCTGCTTCTGGTTTGACAGGAATATCATTGACGGGTTGATCCATTTAATTGAGCGTACAAGCCGATTGGTAGCAAGCCTTACCGCTTGGAGCGATAAATATATTGTTGACGGATTTTTACATTCAATGGCTGCATTGGTGCAAAGTATTGGCAATTTTGCACGTAAGTTTCAAAACGGTAAGGTGCAGTATTACCTTTATAGCATGCTGCTCATTGTGCTGGTACTCTTTATTTTAAAAATACTGATCTGAATTTAATGAACCTATTAACCCTCCTCATATTTATACCTGTACTGTTTGCGTTGGTGATCGTATTGCTGCCGTCGTCGGTTCGGGGGAGTTTTAAATATATTACCCTGCTGGCTACACTTTTGCAGCTGGGTATCAGCATCTGGATCTACCTTGATTTTAAAACGGGTGCGGCTACGGCAGGCATTAATCATGAAGATCAGTTTCAGTTTGTACAGAAACTGCCCTGGATAGCCCTTAACCTGGGCAACATGGGCAAGCTACAGATAGATTATTTTGTTGGGATAGATGGCATTTCGGTAACGCTGCTGGTGATGTCGGCATTGGTGATGGTGGTGGCTACATTGGCTTCATGGGAGATTAAGAGTAACCTAAAAGGTTTTTTCCTGTTGTTCCTGCTGCTGGATATGGCCGTTATGGGCGTATTTTGTGCGTTGGATTTCTTCCTGTTTTACTTGTTTTATGAGCTGATGTTATTACCGCTTTATTTCCTGATAGGGATGTGGGGCGGTGTGCGCCGGGAATACGCGGCCATCAAGTTTTTCCTGTACACACTGTTTGGTTCGGTGTTTATGTTGCTGGTAATGGTTGGCTTATACCTTTCAGTGAGCGACCCGGCAACCGGCAGTCATACTTTTAATATCATCCAAATGATGAACCCGGCTAATTATTCTGCGGGTTCGGTGTTTTCGGCGGCGGCGCATCAAACCATATTGGGGATGCCTGCCCGTACGGTTGGCTTTGTGGTGCTCTTCATCGCTTTTGCCATTAAAGTGCCTGTTGTGCCATTACATACCTGGCTACCCGATGCCCACGTAGAGGCACCGACGCCGGTATCAATTATCCTGGCCGGTGTACTGCTTAAAATAGGTGGCTACGGTATCATCAGGATCTGCTTAGGGATTTTCCCGGAGATAGCTACTTCAGGTGCTTTTTGGATCGGTCTTTTAGGCGTTATTTCCATATTATACGGGGCCTGCAATGCGCTGGCCCAGCGTGATCTGAAACGGATGATCGCTTATTCGTCGGTATCGCATATGGGTTTTGTACTGTTAGGTATAGCCTCACAAACTGCTGAAGGTGTAAGTGGCGCCGTGATGCAAATGGTAAGCCATGGCTTTTTATCAACTATGCTGTTCTTTTTGGTGGGCGTGGTTTATAACCGCGTGCACGACAGGGATATCTACCATTTCCGTGGATTGGGTACGCATATGCCGAAGTATACAGCTTTTGTCATGATCGCCTTTTTTGCGTCGTTAGGTTTGCCGGGTTTCTCGGCTTTTGTGGCCGAAGCATTTACGCTTACAGGTACATTTAAATCGGCAACAGTAAACGGCTTGCTGCCATACTGGATGGCTATTTGTGGTTCGATTGGGATCCTGCTTAGTGCAGCCTATTTCCTGTGGACGCTGCAACGCATGTTCTTTGGCAAAGTATCCTTAAAAGGCGGTGAAGTTTGGAAAATTGCCCTTACCGACCTGAACCTTCGCGAAAAACTAACACTTGCCCCGCTGGCCCTTGCAGCGCTGGCTTTGGGTATAATGCCGGGGCTGGTTTTTGATAAGATCAATGATTCGGTACTGGCGCTGATACAGTATTTACAGGCAAAATAAAATAAATCGTGTTTCAACATAAATTCATTTATGGAAAAGTGCATACCACTGCATCTTTTATTTACGCTGCCCCCGGCAACCCGGGCATAAGCGAAATAACAGATGGTATGTATTTAACCGAAGGAATTATGTTTAAGAAATTATCTATCGCTGCTGCATTATTTTTTATCGCCACAGCAACCAAAGCCGAGGAGGGACAAAAGGTAGCCTCAAAAGTTCAAAAAGTAACCGTGTTTTTAAGCGGGGCGCAGGTAAGCCGTACCGCGCTGGTGAATATCAGCCCCGGTACATCAACACTAATATTTGAAAATCTGTCGCCGGGTATTGATGTGCAAAGTATCCAGGTAAATGCCGGCGGCGATTTCACCATCCTTTCGGTTAACCATGAACTTGATTTTTCAGACAATGAGATTAGGCAAAAACAGGTGCAGGTAATTTCCGACAAGCAAAAACTGTTAAGGGATAAAGTGAGTTTAATAAACAACATGTATTCTGTTTACCAGGAAGAGGCTAATACTATGGCCAAAAACCCGGTAAGTAATGGTACAAATGTTGCTTTAGATCCGGTTAAATTAAAGCAGGCGCTTGATTTTCAAACAGCGCGTTTAAATGAGATCAAAAAGAACCAGCAGGTTGCGCGCGATCAGGTAGATCTGCTAAATAGTCAGATAGACGATTATAATAGGCGGATAGAGGAAATTAACAATGCAAGTGTTAAAACTACCAGTAATATATTGGTAACCGTATCATCAAAAGCCGTTTTACAGGCAAATTTTATCTTAAGTTATGTAGTGCGCAATGCAAACTGGTTCCCAACCTATGATATTCGCGCTAAAAATGTGAACAGCCCTATCACCATTGTTTACAAAGCTAATGTATCACAACAAACCGGTGAAGACTGGAAAAATGCCAAACTTACCCTATCGACAGGAAACCCTACAGTGAATGGTGCAAAACCCGAACTTACACCGAGTTACCTCAACTTTGGGATGTATTATTCCGGATCAACCGCGTCCATAACCAAGGTAACGGGCAGGATAGTAAACAGCGATGATAAACAAGGTTTGCCGGGTGTGGCTATTAGGGTAAAAGGAACCTCAATAGGTGCGGTGAGCGATGTAGGAGGCAATTACAGTATCCAGTTACCGGCTGGTAATCCGGTGCTCACTTATAGTTTTATCGGCTTTGAAACACAGGAAAGATTAGCCAATACGGCGGTGATCAACGTATCTTTAAAATTATCTTCAAAACAGTTAAATGAAGTTGTAGTAGTTGGGTACAGTTCTGCCCGTGATGATAATTCTTCCGGCTACAGCACCGGCAGTGTAAGCAGTGTACGTAAAGAACCAGCTTACACTACACCTATCCAGGTAAAAAAAGAAGAGAATCAAACCAATATCGAATTTAACATCGCCAACCCTTATACCGTGCCAAGTGACGGCAAGCAATATGCGGTTGAGATAAGCCAGTATAATATCGATGCTACCTACCAGTATTATGTAGCGCCTAAATTAAGTACCGATGTGTTCCTCACCGCGCAGCTTACCAACTGGAACAAATACAGTTTCCTGTCTGGCGAAGCTAACCTGTTTTTTGAAGGTACTTACATCGGCAAGTCGCTTATCAATACCGATGCTACCACAGATACGCTGAACCTTTCATTAGGTACGGATAAAAATATTATTGTTACCCGTACGTTGGAAAAAGGCCTTGCTTTGCGCCAGTCGTTAGGTTCAAACCAAAAAGAAACCCGCAACTGGCTAATCGATGTTAAAAACAGGAAAACTCAGTCGGTTAACCTGCTGGTTGAAGACCAGGTGCCGGTTTCGCAGAATAAGGATATCGAAGTGGAAACCCAGGAAACATCAGGCGCGAAACCTGATGCAACAACAGGCAAGGTTTCATGGAATTTCATGTTAAATTCGCTCGATGAAAAGAAGGTGAAATTAAAATACCAGGTTAAGTACCCCAAAAATCAATCAGTAATAGTACAATAAAATATAAATGCACGATCTGCTCCCCCATATATCAGCTCAGTTAACCAATGTTTTTGGCAGCATTCCCTATTTCATGTCCGAAATTTATTTAACCGTGCTGTTTTTAGTGGTGCTGATAACCGACCTGATATTTGGGCGCAGATCTGTAAAGCTTTGTAAAATAGTAGCCTGTGCAGGCTTGTTGCTGGTGTTGTTTAAAGACCTGCAGCAGGTAGCCCTGATCCTTGACGGGGATCATGTTATTTTCGGGAGTATGTTATTGCTGCGTAGGTCAGCGGTGTTCTTCAAGATCATTATCGATCTGCTGTCATTCATCCTGTTATTGAATTTTACATGGGATGATAAACTGAAAGCGCATCCTAAAGGATTAGCAGACCTGTATACCATTTCCATCGCATCTATTTTAGGTCTGCATTTAATGGCTATGGCTATTAACCTGCTGTCGGTTTATCTTGCTATTGAGATGGTATCCGTAGCATCATACCTGATGGTGGCTTACCGTTCTGACACCGCTTTGAGTACCGAGGCGGGTTTAAAGTATGTGCTGTTCGGCGCGGCATCATCAGCTATTATGCTGTATGGTATTTCATTACTGTATGGCTTCAGCGGCTCACTTGATCTGCTGAATATCGTAGCGCAATTGCCAAATGTAAATCCGGTAAGTGTTTCATTTGCTTTGGTATTGGTGATGATTGGGATAGGCTTTAAACTATCATTTATGCCCATGCATTTTTGGGTGCCCGATGTTTACCAGGGAGCGCCCACACCTGTTACTGCTTACCTTTCAACTGTACCCAAAATAGCTGCTTTTGCATTACTGGTAAACGTGATGCCTTTGTTCCTGTTTTCGGCAGATTGGAAAGGGATTGATTTTGGCATTGTTTTATCGGCCATTGGTATCATTACGATGATAGCCGGAAATTTTGCCGCCGTTTTGCAAAATAATGTAAAAAGGATGCTGGCTTATTCGAGCATGGGTCATACCGGGTTTGCTTTAATGGCAGTGGTTACTTTCAATTTGCAAGGGCTATCATCACTTACGTATTATCTTGCTGTTTATGCGCTTGCCAATATCGGGGCGCTGGCATTGGCCTCTTATTACAGTAATATTGTTGACGCCGAAGAGATGGAAGGCTACAAAGGTTTGGGTTTAAAATACCCTGTAGCTTCGGTTTGTTTTGTGATTATCCTTATTTCGTTAACCGGGATCCCGGTTACTGCCGGCTTTACAGGTAAGTTATTTGTGTTTTCGGCAGTTTATAGCGCTTATGAGCAAACGCATAGTATCTGGCTGCTGGCATTGATGATAACCGGTGCCATAACCACGGTCGTATCACTATTCTATTACCTCAAAATCCCGCTGTATTTATTTCTTAAAAGAACAGAAAATGCAGAAGTTGCCAGCGAAAGATCTTATAATTTGCTTGTTTTAGCTGTCATTATAAGTTTTCTGCTTGTTTTATTAGGGATTTTTCCAAATTCTATCCTGAAATATCTGTAGTTGATGTTTTTTTCAACAAAAGTCAATTAGTTTCTTTTGTTTTTAGAAAAAATACTACCTTTCATGCCGATTTAAAACATATTTTTTCTGAATACATGAAGAGGTACTTCCCTTTTTTCCTGATCTTAATTATACTTTCGCTTACTTTTATTTTTCCGTCGGTTGATTTTAAAAATTCCGGCCACCCCAATTTTAATACGGGTGATATAGCTTGGATGCTGATGTCGACGGCGCTGGTTTTGATCATGACTCCCGGTCTTGCGTTTTTTTACGGAGGGATGGTTAACAAAAAGAACGTGATATCAACCATGCTGCAAAGCATTGTTTGTATGGTGATCATTACGGTAATGTGGGGCATTTTTGGTTTCAGCCTGGCCTTTGGCGATAGCTTTTACGGCATTATCGGYAATCCATCAACCTATTTTATGATGAAGGGTATGCTGGGTAATGCTACCTGGAAAGCCGCGCCAACTATCCCATTGCTGCTTTTTGCCATGTACCAGTTAAAGTTTGCTATTATTACCCCGGCGCTTATCACCGGTGCATTTGCCGAGCGCATCCGTTTTAACTCATACATTATTTTCCTTGTACTGTTCTCGATTTTCATATTCTCACCGCTGGCGCATTGCACCTGGCACCCGGATGGCATATTAGCCAAATTTGGTGTGTTAGACTTTGCAGGTGGTACGGTAGTGCACATGTCGGCTGGATGGGCTGCATTGGCATCAGCCTTATACTTAAAACGCCGTAATGAGGCTAACCATGCGCCGGCCCGTATCACTTATGTAATGATAGGTACAGGTCTGTTATGGTTCGGCTGGTTTGGTTTTAATGCCGGTTCGGCTTTTGGGGCTAATGCTTTGGCGGTTACCGCTTTGGCAACCAGTACCACTGCTTCGGCAGCCGCGGGTGTTACCTGGATCTTTTTTGATATGCTGCTTGGCCGCAAACCATCGGCAATGGGTACCTGTATTGGTGCTGTTGTGGGGTTAGTTGCTATTACGCCTGCTGCAGGCTTTGTATCGGTGCCGCATTCGCTGGCTATCGGTATCATATCGGCTGTGGTGAGTAACCTGGTTGTTGAATGGCGTACCCGTACTTCCATTGATGATACACTTGATGTGTTCCCTTGCCACGGTGTTGGCGGCATGGTAGGGATGTTGTTAACCGGTGTATTTGCCAGTCAGCATGTAAACCCTAATAATACAACCGGTAACGGCTTGTTTTTTGGTGAAACCCATTTATTTCTTGTTCAACTGGTAGCGCTCGTTTGCGTATCGGTATTCGCGTTTTTCGGCTCATTACTATTGTTAAAGATCACCGACATGATCTCGCCACTAAGGGTTTCTGCCGAAGAAGAAGAGCAAGGCCTTGACATCAGCCAGCACGGCGAAAAATTATAATCATATTTTCCAACCAATCCAATAAACCTGATGAAACTCCCGGCCGTAAGGCCGGGAGTTTCGTTTTAAAGCAAAATACTTCATTGTCTTAGCTCAAGTTTTGAGGGTTTGATAATGAACATTGGATAACTTGGGCTGCGGACGTTAAAAAACTTCCTCAAAAGCGTGGGAGTGTGCGATTCCCCTCTTGAGAGGGGTGGAGGGGTGTGTTATTCTACATGCGGCTTATCGCCTATATAACACACCCCTGCTACCACACGTTCCTACGCGCCCCCTCTCAAGAGGGGATTTAAAATTCAATTAATTGCTTAGGCTAACGGCTATGGCGGAAGACGCTTGTACCTGCGCAAAGTCAAATTAAAAAAGAAAACCCCTCTTTGCAAAGCAAAGAGGGGTAACACGCGCAGCGACGTTGGGTGGCTTGCTTTAATCAGCAAACTCGGCAACCAAATTGTTTACCGGGTCATCCACCCGTTTGATATGAATGTTATTAACCGGTTTTACTACCAGCGGGATCTTTTCAACGCGTGTTTCGCTGGTATCCAGGCCAAAAGCTTTAGCTTCAGACTGGGCCAATTTTTTGATGGCAAAATAACTGTTCAGGATAAAACCTTCGGATACGCTGAACAGGTTATTGTACGACAAGAATTTTTCCATGATCACAAACCTGAAATCGGCAGCCATCTTATATTGTTTCAGAGATGGATAGTTGCTGGTGATATCTATCTCGCCACGTTCAACCATATCTTCCACTACCTTACGGAACAGCACATTTACACGTGGCTGGATCCTGAAACCAAGACGGAACTCTACACGGATCACTTTGCCCGGTTCAATCTGGTCGACAGTGTACTCCATGGTGTAAGGCTCGTCGGTGCGTTCAATATGTACAAACCAATAGGTGTCAGCACGTTTGGGGCGACGGCTCATAATAGAGTAAATGATCTTTTCCTCTATCTGTTTGCTGTTATTGGCTTTGGTTAAATAAATAAGATGGGTTGCATATTTATTTACAGCGGTATCGTTACTCAGCGCATTAAGTAAGGGCAGTTTTTCTTTAATGTCGATGAAATTAAGGAAGCGGTTATTGATTTTACGTGCCCTGAACCAGGTGTACATGGTAAAGATCAGGCCGACTTCAAATCCTACAAAGAACAAACGTTTTAATATTTTAACCGCGTTGGCTACAAAGAAAGAGAACTCGACAGTTACAAATAGGCACAGGATAATAGTAACCAGCCATACCGGCCAGTGCTTTACATAGCGCATAAAGTAATACATTAAAATAGTGGTGCTGAGCATGGCAATGGTGATACTAAAACCATATGCAGCCGTCATGGCGCTTGAGGTACGGAAGTATAACGATACCAGGATACAGCCGATACACAACATCCAGTTAATACTTGGGATATAGATTTGCCCGCGGATGTTTGAGGGGTATTTAATAGTGATCCGGGGCCAGAAATTCATACTTACTGCCTCGCTGATGAGTGTAAATGAACCGCTGATCAAAGCCTGACTGGCAATAATGGTTGCCAGTGTTGCCAAAGCCACAGCAGGTAAAAGGAAGGTATGCGGTACGATCTCAAAGAAAGGGTTAACGCCGGTAAAATCCTTGCCTGGTGCTTGTGATAGTACCCATGCACCCTGACCGAGGTAGTTCAATATCAGGGTTGTTTTTACAAAAATCCAGCTTACCTGGATGTTGCGGCGACCGCAATGGCCCAGATCGGAGTAAAGGGCTTCCGCTCCGGTAGTACATAAAAATACCGCGCCTAATAGCCAGAAACCTTTAGGGTGGTCCATTAGTAAGCGGGCCCCATAGTAAGGGTTAAGGGCTTTAAAGATAGATGGAAAGTGCGCTATCTGCATGGTGCCTAACACGCCAAGCATAATAAACCACAGCAGCATAACCGGACCGAAAGCGGAGCCAACCACCTTGGTGCCGAACTGCTGGAAAAAGAACAGCAATAAAATGATGGTGATCACAATGATCAGGATCAGGTTATTACCGGGTACTATCACAGTTGAAAATGCCGGTACAAGGTTCAAGCCCTCTATAGCTGATGTTACGGAGATAGGAGGTGTGATGATACCATCGGCAAGTAAAGTGCCTGCACCTATAATGGCGGGGATAGCCAGCCATTTACCATAACGCCTTACCAGCGCATATAATGAAAAAATACCGCCTTCGCCTTTGTTATCGGCCTGTAGGGTAATAACAATATATTTGAAAGTGGTTTGGAGTGTGAGCGTCCAGAAGATACAGGAAATAGAGCCCAATACCAGCGCGGTATTTACTTTGCCACCTTCAACCAACAAAGTTTGGAAAACGTAAAGGGGAGAAGTACCGATATCGCCAAAAATAATACCGAGGGTAACGATCATACCCGCAAAAGTGAGTTGCTTAACGTGCGAATTCATGAATTGTATAAATTGTTAGGGGAAAAAGAGGGGATGATACCAAAGCAACGGAGGAGTTTATGGTCCGTTTTGAAAATTTTGCTGCCGCAGTGGTAAACAATGCCATCGTAAATTACATTTTGTACTATGCATGCACATAGCCAATAAGCATGCCAGTAGAATTTATTTTTATTTAGATATTTGTTTTACAGTCGTTTATCAAAATGAGAAAGATTTTCTCAATATGAGGAAAAGCTATCAAAATGATAGGTTTTATCATATTGAGAGCAAAGCAGGCTGCGCGTTTTTATGGTACTATTACTGATATTTGAGCATGGATCTATTCAATAATGATCAGCTAAACCTGTTTGGTGCGCCAAAAAACTTATTGCCTTTTGACGGCGAGGTTTTACTTTACCCGCATTTTTTTAAGGACGACGTGTTTACCCGGCTGGTTGATGAAACACCATGGAAACAGGATAAAATGAAGATCTATGGTAAGGAGATCAACTTTCCGAGGCTTACAGCATGGTATGGGGAGAGCGACGAGGTGTATGTATATTCAGGTGTTGTGAACGTACCTGTTAAGTTTAGTCCGCTGCTTGATGATATTAGACAGGCGGCAGAGCAGCAATGCGGTCACCGGTTCAATACTGCCCTGCTTAATTATTACCGGGATGGCAGTGATAGTATGGGCTGGCATAGCGATGATGAAACTGAGCTTGGCGGAAATCCGGTCATAGCTTCGGTGTCATTTGGTGCATCGCGGATTTTTCAGTTTAAACATAAGCAGCAAAAGAATGCCAAAGTTTCCATTAACCTCAATAATGGCGACCTGCTGATCATGCAGGGGCAAACGCAGCATCACTGGCTTCACCAGGTACCCAAAACAAGCAGGATGCAGGGAGCGAGGATTAATATTACGTTTAGGTATATCGGGTAGCTTGTTTGAATATTTTGCTGTTCAAAGAAACTTAGCAAAGTGCTATCGTGGTTAGTTTCGACTAAAGCCGCCTTTCGCCTTTATGTTATCTATCGGTTTTAACGGACGGTTAAACGCGGATCATATAGGGGCTTTAGCCAAAATCTCAAAGGCGGCTTTGTAACATCGCAAACAAACTACTATCTTACATTAACATTACTGACCTCATGAAAAGACCTTTATTATTATTTGCCGCCCTTTCGGCCTTGATAACAAATGCCCGGGCCCAGACCGATTTACCTGTTGATAGCGGAACCTTCTTTCTTCACAAGTTTGAGCAGCACATCGGTAAGGAGACTTACTATGTGCGCAAGTATAAAGATGCTGTTCATTATAATATCGATTTTAAATTTGTTGACCGTGGTTCACCCGTGCCCCTTACTGCCGAACTGAAGGTAAATCCAGTGACAGACCCGCTGGAGCTAACTATAAAAGGTAATACTTCAAGATTTTCAACCATTGATGATAAGGTGACCATTCGCGGAGGTGAAGTAGCTATCAGGGTTAATGATTCGTCATATACGCAAAAAGCACTGCCGCTTAGTTTCCCGGTAGCAGGCTATTCGCCGGGCACAGTGCAGCAGGTGCTCGTTCAGTATTGGAATAAGCATAAGCAACCTGCAAATATTCATACGCTGCCATTTGGTGATGTACAGATCAAAAAATCAGGTACCGATCAGCTTACTTTTAACGGTAAACCGGTTACACTTAACCGGCTTACTATAAGCGGACTGGTTTGGGGCAATGAACTGGTTTGGACGGATAATGAAGGTAAACTTATCTGTTTGATTACGAATGACGCCGAGGGTGATAAACTGGAAATGATGCGCGTGCCTTATGAAGAACTGCTGCCGCAATTTATCAGCAAGGCTGCTATCTATGGTATGGAGCTATTTGCCAAAGCAGCCGCGCCAATCGGGACGGTTGATAAAGTTATAGCTGTTACCGGAGGCAATCTGGTTGATGTAAACACGGGTACAAGCACAGCAAATGCGGTTGTTTTAATAGAGAATGGCGTTATCAAACAAACAGGTAAAGCAGGTGAAGTGAAAATTCCGGCAGGGGCTAAGATCATCGATGCCAAAGGAAAAACGATTTTACCGGGTCTTTGGGATATGCACGCACATTTTGAACAGGCCGAATGGGGGCCGGCGTATCTTGCGGCAGGTGTAACCACCGTGCGCGATTGCGGTAATGAATTTGGATATATTAATGCAATAAAAGCCGCTGTTGATGGCGGCAAAGGTGTTGGGCCAAATATCATTAAAGCCGGTATTATTGACGGCAAAGGGCCGTATGCACTGGGTATTATCCAGGCCGATACTAAGGAAGAGGCTATAAAAGCGGTTGACCGTTATAAAGAAAATGGCTTTCAGCAGATCAAGATCTACAGTTCGGTAAAACCGGCCATAGTTAAAGTTATCTGCGATGAGGCGCACCGTTTGGGTTTAACCGTAACAGGACACATTCCCAATGGAATGACCCTGCAGCAGGGTGTTGATTCGGGGATGAATATGGTTAATCATGTTCAGTACGTGTATTCCATCATGAAACGTGATAAGAATAGGGCTACTATTTTTGATGATTCGATAAGTGTGGCGGCAATCAAGTTCATAAAAGATCATCATGTGGTTATTGATCCTACCATAGGTGTTTTTGAGCTGGCATTCCGTAATGTCAAAGATGATATCACGAAACTTGAACCTAACTATTATAATTTGCCGCTGCCGCTTCAGGCGCTGTTTAAGAACATGGGCGAAGAACCTGCACAGGCTGCTAAGTTGAAGCCGATATACGAGAGCATGAAGAAAACAGTAAAGGTATTGTATGATGCGGGGGTACCTATAGTTGCCGGTACAGATATGGGCTTCCCGGGTTACAGTCTTGACAGGGAACTGGAATTATATGTAGAAGCAGGCTTAAGCCCGGCGCAGGCTATCAAAACAGCAACTATTACACCCGCTACAGTAATGAGCCTTGATAAAACAACAGGCTCAGTTGAGGTTGGTAAACAAGCCGATCTGGTTATTATCGACGGTGATCCGCTGAACAATATCATGGATATTCGTAAGGTATCAGTAGTGATAAAAGAGGGAAGGATTTATGACCCGGTTAAGCTGCACCAGATGGTTGGCTTTAAAAAATAGGTATGTAATTTGTTATGCTGATTGGGTGAATGGTTGGTTTTCAGTGTAATTACAGTTTATTTAATCGGCGATTTATCCAATCGACAAAACAATTAACAAACTACTAATTAATGACAATTGAATGTAGCCATACTTCATTTTAAAATGATACCTTTGCAGCCTCATTCCGAATCATGAGCGATCAGATTAAACATGAATGCGGTGTGGCATTTATCCGCTTACTAAAGCCACTATCTTATTATCAGAAAAAGTACGGAACTGCACTGTACGGCCTGAACAAACTTTACCTTTTAATGGAAAAACAGCACAACCGCGGCCAGGATGGCGCAGGTGTTGCTACCATTAAACTGGATATTGCTCCGGGCAAACGCTACATCAGTCGTCACCGCTCCATGGCTTCAAATGCCGTTGCTGATATTTTTGAATATATCCAGAAGAAATTCGCGGAGATTCAAAAAGAGACCCCCGAAAGGATGCTTGATGCCGAATGGCTTAAAGAGCATGTTAGCTTTACCGGCGAAGTTTTATTAGGGCACCTGCGTTACGGTACCCACGGTAAAAACAGCATTGAAAGCTGCCATCCATTTTTGAGGCAAAACAACTGGCAAACACGTAATTTGGTTATAGCAGGTAACTTCAACATGACCAATGTTGACGAGCTGTTGCAACAACTTTACGATCTGGGCCAGCACCCAAAAGAGCAAGCTGATACTATCACCGTACTTGAAAAAATAGGTCACTTTATTGATACTGAAAATCAAGGCCTGTTCGATCAGTATAAACGCGAAGGATTGGACGATAACGTGGAGATCAGTAAACTGATCGCTAATGATATGGACGTAGCCAAGATCCTCCGTAAATCGGCCAAGAACTGGGATGGTGGTTATACCATTGCCGGGATCCTGGGCCATGGCGATGCCTTTGTAATGCGCGACCCGGTTGGTATCCGTCCGGCGTTTTACTATTACAATGATGAGATCGTGGTTGCAGCTTCAGAACGCCCTGCTATCCAAACAGCATTTAATATACCGATGGAAGAGATCAGGGAAATTCGCCCGGGTCATGCTTTGATCGTTAAAAAGAACGGCAAGATCTCTGAAGATATGTTCAGCGAGCCAAAGGAAAAGAAAGCTTGTTCATTTGAGCGGATCTACTTTTCGCGCGGCAGCGACTCGGCTATTTACCGTGAACGTAAACAATTAGGCCGTTTGCTTTGTCCGCAGATATTGGATTTTGTTGATCATGATATTAAAAACACAGTTTTCTCCTACATACCAAACACAGCCGAAGTTGCCTTTTACGGCATGGTTGAAGGCATGCACAAGTATGTAAAAAAATATCAGCATGAAAAGCTGCTTGAGCTTGGAAGCGATATCACTGAAAAAGATATTGCCGAAATATTGCAGGTAGCACCAAGGGTTGAGAAGATAGCTATTAAGGATGTTAAGCTACGTACCTTTATCACCCAGGATGCCGACCGTTCCGAAATGGTGGCCCACGTATATGATACCACTTACGGTCTTATCAAAAAAGGTACCGACACACTGGTAGTATTGGATGATTCCATTGTTCGAGGTACTACGCTTAAACAAAGTATCCTGAAAATTTTGGACAGGCTCGGGCCTAAAAAGGTAGTTGTGGTTTCATCTGCTCCGCAGATCCGTTACCCTGACTGTTACGGCATTGATATGTCGCGCATGGGCGAGTTTGTTGCCTTTGAAGCAGCTATAAGCCTGTTAAAAGAGATGGATAGGGAAGATGTGATCCTGGATGTTTACCAAAAATGTAAAGACAGCCACAAACTGCCGAAGGAAGATGTTGAAAACTATGTTAAAGAGATCTATGCCATGTTTACCGACCAGCAAATCTCTGACCGTATAGCTAAGATCATCACTCCTAAAAACGTTAACTGTGAAGTACAGGTAATTTACCAGACATTGGATAACCTGCACATCGCTTGTCCTGATAATCTTGGTGACTGGTACTTTAGCGGTGATTACCCAACCCCTGGTGGTAACAAGGTTGTTAACCGCGCCTTTGTTAACTGGATGGAAGGTAAAAACCAAAGAGCTTACATGTAAGATACATAACCCCTTAAAGGGGCGATAATATTCAAGGCGATGATTTTTTCATCGCCTTTTTTGTTTTGAAAAATCGTGGTCATGTTGAAAAAAATGCTCATGATATGATTAAAAATGGGTGTCATGCTGAGCTTGTTGAAGTATGGCGGGCAGGGCCTCTGCGCACGAGTCTTCGACAGGCTCAGACTGACAGGCCTCTTTGCTTGATATCAGTTCACTTTCAGAAGTTCACTGCATGACGAGCGAGCGAAAAAATAAGATAAGAGAAAACCCTTACGATCCCGCCGGCGCAGCAAACACAAAATGCGTAACCAGCTTATCAATCAACACCAGCGAAGCAATAATAAGAGCTATACCGGCTACTTCGTTAAGGCGATGAATAAATTTAACCGAAATGCGGTCGCGTAGTTTATTTGCGTAAAAAGCTTTGAGGGTATCCATACCGAACTGAATGATGAGTATGGTTAAGAACATAACGGCTATATGGAAGGAACGATGAGGCGTGCCTACAAGGAAAGTTGTACTGGCTGCGCCGATCACTACCGTCCAATGGAAGAGGAGGGTAGGGTTAAAAATACACATCAGGAAGCCTTTAAGTACATAGCCAAAACGGTCGGCACTTGAGGGTACCTTATTTTCATAGTTGATCTCGCTTTTCTTGAACATATAATATAGCCCAAGCGCAAATAATATGGCGCTGCCCACAACACCGGCTATAACTTTGGTATGATCTGATACATCGATATATTGCGAACCGAAGAGGATCGCGCCAACAAAAACCACATCGCTGCAAACCACACCCAGGGCAAGCGAAATACCGGCATGAAACCCTTTTTCGATGCTGGTTTTAATAAGCGCAAAAAAAACCGGGCCGGTAATAAATGTAAGTACTAATCCAAACCCGATACCCGAAACAATGGCTTTTATCATTAAGTTAAGCTTTGTTCTTTTTTGAACATTGCGAATATGCAATTTTATCTCATAAACAACGAAAGTTAAAATTGTGATTTAATTTATTTAAAAAAGAGTGGAGAGTTTTAGCAAAATTGGATTATGTTTAGAGATTCAAAAATCAAATCTGTACAACCTATTTTAAAATGGAACAAAAAGATGCTAAGAACTACGGTACAGCCCTGTATACGCTGATTACCGTGTTTTTTTTCTGGGGCTTTTTAGCAGCCTCCAACGGTATTTTCATACCCTTCTGCAAAGAACACTTTCACCTTACCCAGTTTGAATCCCAACTAATTGACTTTACATTTTATGGAGGGTATTTCATTGGTTCATTGATCCTTTACTTTGCTTCTCAGGCAAGCAAGGTTGATATCATGAACAAGTTAGGTTACAAAAATGGCATTATTTTAGGCCTTATTGTTTCGGCGGTGGGCGCATTAGCTATGATCCCTGCTGTGGCTTCAGGCGCGTTTGGTTTTATCCTTGCTGTTTTCTTTATCATCGCGGTTGGTTTTTCACTACAGCAAACGGCTGCAAACCCTTTTGTTGTGGCATTAGGTCCGCCCGAAACCGGTTCAAACCGTTTAAATTTTGCTGGCAGTATAAATAACATCGGTGCTTTATTAGGCCCGGTTGTAGTGAGCGTGGTATTATTTGGTTCGGCAACAGCAAAAACTGCTGCTGCCGATGTTAAAATATCATCCATCAATAACCTGTATTACCTGTTGGCCGGCTTATTCATTGCTGTTGCTTTGTTCTTCTGGTTCTCAAACCTGCCAAAGGTTACCAGCGATGAAAAAATCGAATCAAGTTCAAAAGCAAATACACCATTACTGGTAATGTTTGTAGCTTTTTGTTTAATCCTTGCAGCCGACCCTATCAGCAAGGCTGTAGGCATACCAAGCCAATATTTTGTATATGCCTCGTTGGCTATAATTGTATTTACACTGGTAGGTACTATTTTTGCCGCTAAAAAGAGCAAAGAAGGCTGGGGTGCTATGCAATATCCACAGTTGATATTGGGTATGCTGGCCATATTTACCTATGTAGGTACTGAAGTAACTATTCAAAGTAATATGGGTTCGTTATTGAAAACTCCTGAGTTTGGTTCATTCGCTGAATCTGACATTGCACCATATATCTCATTATATTGGGGTAGTTTAATGATCGGTCGTTTTGCAGGATCTATTGACGCATTTAATCTTTCAAAATCTGTTAAATACATTTTATATGTTTTAATTCCTTTTCTTGCATTTGGTATAGTGTTGCTCGTAAATATTTTTTCAGGTGCTAACGTAAGCCATCTTTACGCCTATGCAATTTGTGTAGCCATCCTGATTGTTGCTTTCTTTATCGGTCAGCAAAAGCCAACCCGTACCTTATCTGTGCTTGGGTTGTTGGGCGTAGCATTTATGCTTGCGGGTTTATTTACTACAGGTAAAGTGGCTACCTTCGCTTTTATTAGTGGTGGTTTATGCTGTTCTATCATGTGGCCTTCTATATTCTCATTAGCTATTACAGGTTTGGGTAAATATACCAGCCAGGGCTCGGCATTTTTGATCATGATGATCTTAGGCGGCTCTATCATCCCTCCATTGCAAGGTAAAGTTGCCGATGGCGCAGGTAATGTTATACCAGGCATGAGCGGTATCCACTTCTCTTATATTGTACCCGTAATTGGCTTTGCATACCTTGCTTATTTTGCATGGAAAGTTAGCCGCGAACTCCGTAGTCAGGGTATCGACCTTGACCACGTTGAAGTTAAAGGCGGGCATTAATATTTAATCGGTCATTAAGTCATTGGGTCATTAAGTCATTTTTAAATGAAGTAATGACCCAATGACGTTTAATGACATAATGACTTAAAACTATGAAACCCAGCTTCGATCATATTTTCATGAACCTGGCCACTGATCTTTCGCAGCGGTCGCATTGCGTTAAGGCGCATGTTGGGGCGGTTTTAACCCGCGACACCAGGATCATATCTATCGGTTACAACGGGCCGCCTGCAGGTACACATAATTGTGATGAGGAATGGCCCGGGGTTGGTTGCGCGCGCGATTCAAAAGGCAGCTGCTCGCTTGCCCTGCATGCGGAAGAAAACGCGATACTTTATGCAGTAAAGAATGGGGCACGACTTGAAGGGGCTACGCTGTATACCACGCTATCACCCTGTTTGCCTTGTGCAAGGCTCATCTATTCGGCGGGGATTACCCATGTTTACTATGATAAATCGTACGCAGAGTACAAAGGTTTACCAAGCGATGAAGGCGTAGATTTTTTAAACAAATTTGGGGTTAAGGCTGAGAAGTTTGACCGTTGATGGTTTTGATTGCGTTGATTTCGCTGATATATTTTTGAACCTTGATTTGCTTGATTAAAAGATTTCCTGATACATTTTTTTCAATATCAAGAAATCCTTAAATCCTTAAAATCATGGTTTCCGCTATTCCGCAATAAAAGGCTCAATACGGCTCAGTGCAAAGAGTAATTGCTCGTCCTGGCTAAGGTCGGTGTTGTCTAATATAATAGCGTCATGAGCGCGAACTAACGGGCTTTCCTTGCGTGTGGTGTCCTGGTAGTCGCGGTGGGCAAGGTTATCAAAAACTTCTTCTAAGGTAATATTGGGATTGGTTGGTAATAACTCTTTGTAGCGGCGTTCGGCCCGGATCTTTGGATCGGCAGTCATGAACAATTTTATCTGGGCGTCCGGAAATACAACGGTACCGATATCCCTGCCATCCATGATGATGTTTTTTGAACGGCCCATGCGCTGCTGTTGCCTCACCATGGCTACACGCACCTCTTTAATGGCCGAAACCGGGCTAACTTTATCGGCTACATGCATCTGGCGGATCTCCTCAGATACATCTTCCTCATTTAAGGTAATGAACGTTTTGTTATTATGGGTGGTAAAGTTAAGATGGATATTATGTAGTGCATCTGCAACCTGGACATGATTTTCCAGATCAATGTTATGCCTTAAAAAATATAAGGTTACAGCACGGTACATAGCGCCGCTATCAACATAAATAAAATGAAGCTCTTTTGCTAAAGCCTTTGCCAGGGTGCTTTTGCCGCACGAAGAATAACCATCAATGGCTACTACGATATTGTTGTTCATAGAACTGCTAAATTAGTAAATTATATACAAATGACCTGCCGGAGCTAAACCAATTAGGCTTATTTTTGATGATGAATTTTACCAAGGCCGATCTCCAAAAGGAAACGAGCCACAAAACATCCAGAAGCGGCGGAAAAGGCGGCCAAAACGTAAATAAGGTTTCGAGCAAGGTTGAATTGCTGTTTTCAATTGCCTCATCAGCATTGTTTACCGATGAGGAAAAGCAACTGCTAACCGAAAAACTACAAAGCAGGTTTAACAAAGATGGATACGTGCAGGTAGTATGCGATGAAGAAAGGAGCCAATATCTCAATAAAGAAAAAGCGATTGAACGGTTAACATCATTATTGATAAAAGCCCTCCAAAAGCCCAAGGTACGAAAGCCAACCAAAGTAAGTAAAGCCAAAAAAGCCGCAAGGCTCGACAGTAAGAAAATACAATCGGTGAAGAAGGAGGGGAGAGGAAAAAGATTTAATATTAGTGATTAGAGGGGAACTCCCTAAAAGTATATCATTGCGAGGGCAGCGTGGCAATCGTATGCTATACAGGACGGCTAAGCTTCCGTGCGATTGCAACGCTGCGCTTATAATGACGTGGTGGTTTAAGCAAGGGTTCTCCTAATCACTAACCTCCAACCTCTAATCTCTCTACTTAAACCTATAAAACCCGGTAATAGATCCCCATTGGTGCGAGCGAAACATCTCCTTGGCATCTTTGGTATGAAATATGGCAGCTATATCAAAGGCAAAGCGGCTGGTGGTAAAAGCTACGCCAACCTGTTGGCTAAATATAAAAGGGTTCTTTTCTGAAACAACTTCCAGGCTGTTCGGATCGTCATGTTTGCGGAACAGGCTGCCTTGTATAGTTGCATCATAGCCAACCAGGTTAGCCAGAGGCTTATAGTAAAAAAAGATTTCGTGCTTGTGCAATAATTTTTCTTCGCCACCGGTTGATACCGTGCTTTGTGTACTGATGGAATTGAACAGCTGGTTAAAATTTCCTAAACGCACCATACCGCCGGCTCCGGCGCCGGTAAAGCCATTGCCCAGGTTGGCATACGAACTAAATGTAAGGTCGATCCATGAGGCACGGGCCAGCAGTTTATTATACTCGGCCGAAAGGTTGAGCTCTACATCATTTTTGATCTGGTATTGCCAGCCATTAAGCTGATAAAAGCCAAATGTGTTGTGGATAAGCTTTTGCACAGGCTCGCCGCCTGCTGCGGGGCCAACTACACCTAATTGTGCACCAAGTTTGAGGTTACTTTCATTTTTATAAAGAAAGTTAAGTGTTGAACCTAAATAGGTATATGCCGCGAAGGGCCTATCGATATCAAATGGTCCGCGAACATAGCCCGATTGGGGGTTAAACATTTTTTGCCCCAATTCAAATCCTAAAACTTTATTCTGGAGATCATTTTCTGATGGTTTTACTGTTAAAGCTTTTCTGTAATAAAAGAAAATGCCATTAGTATAATACCTGTCGGATCCCTGACCAAGGAATGAATCATTATCAGATTGGATACCAAATTCGTGACCGCGGGTTTGTGCAAATAAACAGGTAGCGCTTAGCAGGCATACCAGTGTTAAAAATAGTTTATTAGGCATTGAGGTTTAAATAGTATATGTGCGCTAATATATAAAAAACCCAATGCAAATAAAGGAGTTATAAATTTGGCAATTTAAAAATTGATAAGATGTTTATTTAGGGGCGAAGCCATTAATTCCTGTATTGAAAGTCAATGTGATTCTTCTTTTGAAATAGATCATTTAAAAACCGGTTGTCATTTCGACGAACCAGTAGAGGGAATGCGCGGGAGGGGTGAGGAGAAATCTTATGCAATATGTACTAAATCATGTAAGAGAGTTTTACATGGCGTATAAGATTTCTCTTTCGCCCCGGCGCTCATTCCAAAGCATACTCAATCGAAATGACAATTTTTTTATACAAAAGAAGTGTAAATCATCACAGGCTGCCAGACTCACAGTCCTTTAAAACAAAAGAGGTTTCACAGCATGCTGTGAAACCTCTTTTGTTAAGGCAAGTAAACTGCTTAATTAACAGCAGCTTTATCGTCTTCTTTAACGGTAAGATCAATAGGCTTTTTAACTTTTTCGTTAAGCAGCGCCATGCTTATTACATCCCTCATATCGGTAACGTAATGGAAACTAAGATCTTTTATATAGTCTTCTTTAATTTCCAGGATATCCTTTTGGTTTGATTTGCACAGGATGATCTCCTTAATATTGGCACGTTTGGCAGCCAGGATCTTCTCTTTGATACCACCCACAGGCAACACGCGACCACGTAGCGTGATCTCGCCGGTCATGGCCAGATTAGGTTTTACTTTACGTTGTGTAAATGCCGATACCAAGGCCGTAAGCATGGTAACACCTGCCGATGGGCCATCTTTTGGGGTAGCACCCGCCGGTACGTGTACGTGTACATCCCACTGGTCAAACAGTTTAGGGTTAATGTCGAAATCGGCAGCGTGTGCCCGCAGGTAGGCGAGGGCAATAGTAACCGACTCTTTCATTACATCACCAAGGCTGCCTGTTAACGTTAAGCGGCCTTTTCCAGGGCTTAAGCTTGCTTCAATGAACAGGATATCGCCACCTACCGAAGTCCAGGCCAGGCCTGTTACAACGCCTGCAACATCATTGCCTTCGTAAAGGTCTTTATCAAAAATAGGTGCGCCTAATATTTTCTCAATATCTTTTTTGCTTACGGCGCTGTTGTAGGGTTCTTCCATGGCTATGCTCTTAGCTACGCCGCGCACAACCGAGCCTATTTTTTTCTCCAGTGAGCGTACACCCGATTCGCGGGTGTAATCAACTATCACCTTTTCAAGCACATCAGCCTTGAGGCTTATATCTTTTAGTTTTAAGCCATGTGCCTCGCGCTGTTTTGGCACAAGGTGTTGCTTGGCTATCTCAATTTTTTCTTCAATGGTATAACCGTTCACCTCAATGATCTCCATCCTGTCTAACAAAGCAGGCTGGATAGTGCTCAGGGAGTTGGCGGTTGCTATGAACATCACGTTTGAAAGGTCGTAATCCATCTCCACGTAATGATCATAAAAAGTGCTGTTTTGCTCGGGGTCAAGCACCTCAAGCAGGGCCGATGAAGGATCACCCCTGAAATCGTTGCCCACTTTATCTATCTCATCTAAAATAAAAACCGGGTTTGAGGCGCCCGCTTTTTTAATCGACTGGATAATACGGCCCGGCATAGCACCTATGTATGTTTTACGGTGGCCACGGATCTCTGCTTCATCGCGGATCCCGCCTAATGCCATACGTACATATTTACGGCCCAAGGCTTTAGCTATCGACTTACCAAGAGACGTTTTACCAACTCCCGGAGGGCCTACCAAACAAAGGATAGGCGCTTTCATGTCATGCTTTAACTTCAGTACGGCAAGATATTCGATAATACGCTGTTTTACCTTATCTAAACCAAAATGGTCCTTGTCAAGGATCTTCTGTGCACGCTTAAGGTCGAAGTTGTCTTTGGTGAAGTCGTTCCAGGGCAGGTCAAGCAGCAGTTCAAGATAATTGATCTGTACCGAATAATCGGCAGCTGCTGGATTGGTACGTGCAAGTTTTTCAAGCTCCTTGTTAAAATGATCTTTAACTTCTTTAGCCCATTTCTTTTTTACGGAACGCTGGCGTAAGCTCTCAATTTCCAGGTCGGGGCTGTTACCACCCAATTCTTCCTGTATGGTTTTAAGCTGTTGATTAAGGAAATAATCCCTTTGCTGTTTATCAAGATCGACACGCACTTTGGTCTGGATCTGATTTTTCAGTTCCAGCATTTGCAGGTCGAGCGTTAAATGCTCCAGTACAAGGTTGGCACGTTCGCGCAGGTTGGCTATTTCAAGAAGGTGCTGCTTGGCCGTCATATCAGCATTCATATTTGATGATATGAAATTGATCAGGAACGATGTACTTTCGATATTGCGGATAGCAATACCTGCTTCACTTGGGATATTTGGGGAAAGCTGGATAATGCTCATGGCCATATCCTTAATGGATGATACCATGGCTTTAAATTCTTTATCTTCCTTACCTTTTATTTCATGGAAGGGCTCAACTGTAGCTTTTATATAAGGTTCGCTTTGTACTTCTTCTTTTAAGTAAAAACGTTTTTTTCCCTGGATAATAACGGTGGTATTACCATCGGGCATTTGCAGCATTTTTATGATGAGTGCTATGGTACCAACTTTATTTAGCTGGCTAAAAGTAGGGTCTTCAATGCCCACATCCTGTTGCGAAACCACCCCAATCATGCGGCTGCCTT
Organism: Mucilaginibacter sp. P4_A11; assembly: GCF_056402535.1. Taxonomy (NCBI): domain Bacteria; kingdom Pseudomonadati; phylum Bacteroidota; class Sphingobacteriia; order Sphingobacteriales; family Sphingobacteriaceae; genus Mucilaginibacter; species Mucilaginibacter sp. P4_A11. Next base: position 366,855 of record NZ_JBFUHE010000004.1, on the reverse strand, counting down.
TATTGGCATCGCGGATTAGTTTTATTGATTTATCCCTGCCAACCGTAATTGGTATCACAACACCGGGAAAAAGCACGGTATTGCGCAAGGGTAAAATAGGCATTACATCGGGAAGTTCCTCATTATTCATCTCCTCCTCATCTTCCGATGACATTAACGGGAAAAATTCTGAATCCTCATTTATAACCGGTAAAGCATTTTTAAAATCAAACGGATCGAAATTCATTAATTATATTTTAGTAGAATAAAACGCCATGTTGTCAGCCTGTAAAATAGCATTCACGCCAATTGCAGGTTAAATCACGATTGTAAATCGCGCCTAATTATGGTTCAAGAGCTGTGCCAAGTTACACTAAATAGTAATAACAAATACTTAGTTGATTTAACGTACTGGTTATATGTTTGTTACAAATTTATGGCATGCAGTGTAAATAAATAAGATTTTATTGTTAAAGATGAAAAAAAGTCATAGTATAGCTGTTCACAATTTTATGCACATGTGAAAATATTTTTCACAAAACTGTAATATGGCATAATAATTTGATGCATTGATAGTTAATATAATACCATTTTTGTTTTACCAGTAATCCGTTTAATGAAGTTATCAGTTATCCTGCCCCTTCTGATCATGTCCTCTCTTGAGTCGGCTATAGCGCAAAACGCTTATGTACGGCTTGGCCAGCAGGCGCTCATGGACGGTGATTTCCGTTCGGCGGTGTCGCACCTGGAGAAGGCATGTATAACTGATTCTACAAATGCCAACGCTATGTGGATGCTGGGTTATTCATATTATCACAGTGATAATTATAAAAAATCAATACTGGCGTACACCAAAGTAATTGCCGTAAAGCCGGCTGATGCCACTGCTTATTATTACAGGGCAAGGGCAAAAAGCTATTTGGGAAGAGACAACCAGGCGTCGGCAGCAGATAAGGAGTTGTACTTATTGGGCGCCATAGTTGATCTTACAAAAGCTATCTCCATTAACAATGATATGCGGGATAACAAATACTACCAAAACCGGGGTATAGCTTATCGCGATTATGGTGTGTTTAAATTGCAGGCAACTTCCCGTTTTTATGATAAAGCCAGGGGAATAAACTCGTTAAAAGCTTCAGTTGCCGATCTGGAAAAGGTATTGTCTGATAACCCAAGCCGCATGGACATTTCCGCACTGATCGATCAGTCAAAAGAAAAACTCATCCAGGCTACCACCGGCGCTAATACGTTGGTGAAGCAGCACTAAAGCCAGCTTAAATCTTCTGTTTTAACGTTTCGGCAAAGTTCCCTGAACTTTGTAGTCGTTGCGGCCCATCAACTTTACATGCTGTGTTTTTTGGATCAGGTAAAGCGAATCTGGAAAATAGCTCAGTTTCTCGTTGGTTTCGTACAGCAGATTTTTGGTGTGGTTATAGATCAGGACCCACTCCACTTTTTCGCCCACTTTTTTAATAATGATGCGACGGGTTTTAAGCTCCGGTGTACGTGCCCTGTATACAATAGCACTATCGCTGGTGCTGATTGTGTAGCTGTTTTTCCATGCCGGGCGGTTAATGTCCGACTGGATAAATAAATTGAGCTCCTGGCTCCAGTTGTCAATATGCACCACTTTTGTTTCGGTAACACCATTGTGGGTAACCGTTTTGGTTACAGCGGGGTTTAACTTCGTAAGCCTTGCCGAATCGGCCCTGAAAAATTCTTTCAGGTCAAAATAAACCAGCTTTGCACCGCTTTGCCTGTTATCAGGCCGGCACGAATATAAAGTTGTTATAAATAATAAAAAGCCGCCCAACAGGGCGGCTTTGCTTATGTTTTTTGGATTACACCAATACATTACCAGTCATTTCGGGAGGGATGGCGACACCTAATATGTTTAATATTGTTGGCGCCACATCGCCCAGTTTTCCGTCTTTTACTTCTTTAACATCCTTATCAATCACAATACATGGTACCAGGTTGGTAGTATGTGCTGTATTGGGCGATCCGTCTTCGTTGACCATGTAATCGGCATTACCATGATCTGCAAGGATAATGAACGAATAGCCGTTGGCCAAACCTGCTTCTACAACAGCTTTGGTGCAACTGTCCGCAGTTTCGGCTGCTTTAACTACTGCGCTGAAAACACCGGTATGGCCAACCATATCTGTATTGGCAAAGTTAAGGCAAACAAAATCGGGCCAGCCTGTTTCCAACTCCGGGATGATAGCATCACGAATGCCGGCAGCATTCATCTCAGGCTGCAAATCGTAAGTAGCAACCTTTGGCGATGGTGCCAATAACCTTTTTTCGTTGGCAAACTCTTTTTCCCTGCCGCCCGAAAAGAAGAAGGTAACGTGAGGGTATTTCTCAGTTTCTGCAATCCTGATCTGTGATTTACCTGCATTCTGCAGGATTTCGCCCAGGGTTTTGGTCAGATCTTCCTTGTTGAAAACAACCTGTACATTCTTAAACGTTTCATCATATGGTGTCATGGTGATGTAACGGACATTAAGCGGGTGCATGTTATATTCAGGGAACGACTTTTGCGTTAGGGCGATACTGATCTCGCGGCCCCTATCGGTACGGAAGTTAAAGCAGATCACCACATCGCCGTCTTTGATAACTGCCAGCGGTTTTCCTTCGCCATCGACAGCAACTATTGGTTTTACAAACTCATCAGTAACATCCTCAAGGTATGAGTGTTTGATGAGATCGGTAACGTTTTGTGTTGGTGTGCCAAGGCCATTAACCATCAGGTCGTAAGCAAGTTTAACGCGTTCCCAGCGATTATCGCGGTCCATAGCGTAGTAACGCCCTATAGCTGAAGCTATTTTAGCGCCGGTACCGGCAATATGCTCTTCAAGATCGGTAATGAAACCCAAACCCGATTTAGGGTCGGTATCGCGGCCATCTAAAAAAGCATGGATATATACATTGTTAACATCCAGTTGTTTGGCAGCATCGCAAAGGCCTTTTACATGCCTGATGTGCGAGTGTACGCCACCGTCAGATACTAAACCGATGAAGTGTACATCTTTATTATTTTGCTTAGCGTATTCAAAGGCATCTTTCAATACAGGGATAGTTGGCAATTCTTGATCATCAACCGCTTTATGGATGCGGCCAAGTTCCTGGTAAACCACGCGGCCTGCGCCAAGGTTCATGTGCCCCACTTCTGAATTACCCATTTGCCCGGCAGGTAAACCTACCGCTATTCCTGAAGCTTCAAGTTTTGAATTTGGATATTGCTTAAGCAGGCCATCAACAAAAGGAGTATTAGCGGCCAGTATTGCGTTTGATTGATCGTTGCGGCCGTAACCCCAGCCATCAAGTATTATTAATGCGAGTTTCTTTTTGTTTTCCACAATGCAAATATAAAGGCAACGGGGTACTTTATATATAATTTTTTAATTTAGGTTAGCAGCCTGAAATAAAAGTTAAATTACGCTGTTAGTGTTTATTATATAGTTTTATAAAACATAACTTTTTAGTTTGTTAAAAAGCACATAACACTTAGCCGCTCTTTGTAACTTTAGCACCCATTAGTACGTTATTATAGTATGAAATTATTATACCTGTCATCGTTTATTTTTTTGCTGATGCTTCCGCATGTTTCATCTGCCGATGCAATAGATAACGTGGCCAATCTTTTAAAAGTTGGTAATACCAAAGAACTTTCCAAGTTATTTGCTACCAACGTGGAGATAACCATCATGGAGGATGAGAATGTTTATTCACAAACCCAGGCAGCGGTGATATTGGATAAGTTTTTCGCCAAAAATAAGCCTCAGGGCATAAAATTGCTGCATAAAGTAAACTCGGGCGGCAATTACCATTTTGGTGTTTATATTTTAAATACCGATAAAGGCGAATTTCGGGTTGCTATTACTTTAAAGGACGCAGGTAAGGGCACTAATGTTGTTGAACTGAAAATTGAAGATGAGAAGGTGAAGTGATTTAATTTAAAAATTTGAAGATTGGTTAATTTGAAAATGAATATGTTTTAATATTATCAAATTTTCAAATCGGCACATTTTCAAATTCATTTTATCATACATCTTCATCAAACCACTGCATTTAAAAATTGTTGTTACTTTTGACACTCAAAAAGTACACAATTGGATAAGGAACTAATACACCAGTTTATAAATAATGCTTTAAGTGAGGATGTGGGCGATGGCGACCATACCTCTCTTTCTACTATCCCTGCCGATGCTACCGGCAAAGCCAAACTTTTAGTTAAGGATGAAGGTATACTGGCCGGTGTTGAGCTGGCTGCTGAAATATTTCATGTGGTTGATCCCAACCTTAAACTGACTGTGTTTTTACAGGATGGTACTCCCGTTAAATATAAAGACGTAGCTTTTGAGGTTGAAGGCAGCTCCCGCAGTATTTTAACTGCCGAGCGTTTGGTACTGAATTGTATGCAGCGTATGTCGGGAATTGCTACAAAAACCCGGGAGATAGTTGATTTGCTGCAAGGAACAAATACTAAAGTTTTAGATACCCGGAAAACCACTCCCGGCCTTCGTTACCTCGAAAAATGGGCGGTGCGGATAGGCGGTGGTGTAAACCACAGGTTTGGCTTGTATGATATGATCCTGATCAAGGATAACCATGTTGATTATGCAGGGGGGATACGCCAAGCTATTGAAAGCGCCAACCAGTACCTAATCGATACGGGAAAAAAACTGGCCATTGAAATTGAGGTGCGTAACCTTGATGAGCTGGAACAGGTTTTACAAACCGGCAACGTGAACCGCATACTGATAGATAACTTTAATTTCGACAGCCTGCGGCAGGCAGTAGCTATGATCAAGGGGCGTTTCATCACCGAAGCTTCGGGTGGCATCACCATCGACAATATTCGCGAGTATGCCGATTGCGGGGTCGATTATATTTCTGTTGGTGCGCTCACGCATTCGGTTAAAAGCCTTGACCTTAGCCTGAAAGCTATAAAATAGGGTAATTAAAATATCAAATAACACATCATTAAGCAAAGTTTAGTGGTAAAAGCGCTGCGATTAAAACGCTTTTACCGCTTCAATTTTGTAATATTGCAGGAGAATGATAACCGTTTACTCTGTTACAGCGCTTATAATGGCTTATCTGTGCGGCTCAATACCAACGGCTGTTTGGATAGGTATGGCTTTTTACAAAGTGGATGTACGTGAGTACGGAAGCGGTAATGCCGGTGCTACAAATACTTTTCGTGTGCTTGGTAAGCAGGCAGGCATCCCGGTGATGATGCTTGATATATTTAAAGGCTGGGCAGCTACTAACTTCGCTTATTTTATTGGTGCATCAGCTACAGGCGCTATAAATTCAACCGCTTATACCAATTATGAGCTGGCCTTGGGGATAGCTGCTGTTATGGGCCACCTGTTTCCCGTTTTTGCAGGTTTCAGGGGAGGGAAGGGCGTTGCAACTTTATTTGGAATGATTTTGGCTATACATTTTCATGCCGCTTTACTCTGTGTTATTGTATTTATAACGGTGTTACTGATCTCAAAATATGTGTCGCTTAGTTCAATTGCAGCTGCCTTTACTTACCCTATAGGCGTTTCTTTTATCTTTCCGACACCCATACGATCGATAGTGATTTACGGCATGTGCATTTGCGTGCTTGTGCTGGTAACCCACCAAAAAAATATTGAGCGCTTAATAAGGGGCAAAGAATCGAAAGTTAATTTTTTTAAAAAGAAAACAACAACTGCCTGATCACCATGAAAAAGTTTAAACCTGTATTAGTCCTGATAGCTGTCATGGCTATCTTTTCATGTTCAACTGTGCCGCTAACCGGCCGTAAACAATTAAGCCTTGTTGGCGATGCCGAAGTAAACCAGTCGGCCGCGGCAAGCTATAAACAACTGCTTAGCGATCCTAAAACCAAAGTCGTAGCCACCGGCTCTGATGCTCAACGCGTTAAAGTTATTGGTAACAGACTGGCGGCGGCTATTGAAAAATACCTTAAAGAAAATGGCTATGGCGATCAGTACAGCTTTCAATGGGAGTTTAACCTGATCCAGAGCAGCGAAGTTAATGCCTGGTGTATGCCTGGCGGCAAGGTGGCTGTTTACAGCGGGTTGTTGCCTGTTGCTAATACCGATGCCTACCTTGCAGTAGTTATGGGCCACGAAATTGGCCATGCTATTGCGCGTCACTCGGCCGAACGTATTTCACAAGAAATGCTGGTGCAAGGCGGCGGACAGTTAGTAGGTGCGGCCACAAGCCAGCAATCGCAGGCTACGCAAACAGCTATAAGCACTTTGTATGGCGTTGGCTCGCAATTAAAACTATTGGCTTATTCACGCAACCAGGAATCGGAAGCGGACCGTTTAGGTTTAACCTTTATGGCTATGGCCGGGTATGACCCGCATAATGCCATCGCTTTTTGGCAGCGCATGGCCGCCCAAAATAAAGGCGGTGCCCAACCCGAGTTTTTGAGCACGCACCCTGCCGATGCTACCCGTATTGCCAATATCCAGAACCTCATACCCGAGGCTATGAAATATTATAAAAACTAATCATCATTAATGGATCCCGCCCCTTAAAAGGCGGGATTTTTCATTTTATGGCTAAGAGTCAATTTTTAAAAGCGCAATGGAAAAACCTGGTAATGCTCAATTACGAGGTTGATGCTACGATATTAAAACCTTATACACCGGCAGGTACGGTACTTGACCTTTGGGAAGGCAAAGCACTGGTAAGCATGGTTGGTTTTATGTTTCTGGATACACAGGTGCTGGGTGTTAAATGGCCATTTCATGTAAACTTTGAAGAAGTTAACCTGCGGTTTTATGTACGGTACCACAACGGCACCGAATGGAAGCGCGGCGCTGTTTTTATAAGTGAGATTGTACCGAAAAGCATGATCGTGCTTATTGCCAATAATCTTTATAAGGAACATTACCGCGCCCTGCCTATGCGTAGTTCCATTACTGCAAGTGCAGATAATCATACTCAATTTTTATATGAGTGGAAGCTTAACGGCCGGTGGAATAAGCTCGGAGCCACAGCAAGTAATGAGTTAACTGATATCAAACCCGGGAGCCCGGAGGAGTTTATTTTGGAGCATTACTGGGGCTACAACGGTTTAAGCGCCACCAAAACTATGGAATACCAGGTTGAGCATATCTCATGGCAAATCGGTCTGGTACGCGATCATGTTTTTGATGCTGATATAACCGCGCTGTATGGTGAGGCATTTAAACCGTTTTTAGAAAAAGAACCCGTTTCGGCTTTTTATGCGCTTGGGTCGGATATAACAGTGCGGATGGGGGAGAAGATAGTGGTGGGTGAGTAAGGACATGTAAAAAGCTGCTTAATATAAAATCGTCATTGCGAGGAACGAAGCAATCGCGAACTATACAGAGCGGATCTGCTAATTGGGATTGCTTCGTTCCTCGCAATGACGTGGTGACGATTTTATTTTTTATTCGCAATTTATGTTGTTTTAAACTATCGTTTGTCTTCAATCGGTTTACCGGCCTATCACCACCCCGTCAAAAAAAATAATCACTTCATTAATAATCACCGTGTTTGCTATTTTTGCTGCCCACACAATTTTTGATACATGGCAAATTACAGCAACCGCATTGCACATTTAAAAAACGAGATCCAGCCTTTACGCGACCAGCTTATCCATCACGAGCTTTATAAAAATATTACCTCGCTTGATGAGCTTACCGTTTTTATGGAGCACCATGTGTTTGCTGTTTGGGATTTTATGTCGCTGTTAAAAGCTTTGCAGCAAAAGCTCACCTGTACTGTTACGCCATGGATGCCCACAGGTAACGCCAATACCCGCTATCTGATCAATGAAATTGTTGCAGGTGAAGAAAGCGACATCGACGAGCAAGGCAACCGCGCAAGCCATTTTGAGCTTTATCTGCGCGCTATGCAGCAGGCCGGCAGTACTGCCGATGGCATCAACAACCTGTTTAATGAGCTGAACTTCGGTAAGCATATTGATGAGGCGCTTATCATTGCCCATATCCCCGTAGCTGCCCGCAATTTTGTGCAGCATACCTTTGATGTTATCGATACCAATAGAGATTACCTGCAGGCCGCTGTATTCACTTTTGGTCGTGAAGATCTGATCCCTGACATGTTTGTGAGCATAGTAAAAGAGCTAAGCCAGCAATTACCGGGCAAGGTTGATATCCTGTTATACTACCTTGAGCGCCACATTGAAGTTGATGGCGATCACCACTCCCAACTGGCCTATCAAATGACTGCCGAACTTTGTGGCGAGGATGACAGCAAATGGGCTGAAGCTACTACGGCTGTTAAAGAAGCTTTGCGGGCGCGTATCGCGCTTTGGGATGGGATTTTGGAGGCGATTAAAGTATATGAGGTAAGCACTCTTTAAATAAGATCCTATAATAAAATTGTCATTTCGATGGAGCAAGGGAGGCTGAAGCGTCGGGGCGAAAGAGAAATCTTATACGTCCTGTAAAGCAATTGTGCATGGCAATCGGTAAAACACTGAATACCCCTACAGCTTATTCAACTCATCCATCAGCACTTTACTGTACTGGTTAAAATAACGCCTCACTCCAAAACCCATCACGGTTTGTATGCCGCGGGTAGCGTTGGTTAAAAATACCTCATCGGCCTCGTATAAAATGTCGGGATTAATTTGGGCTTCGGTTATCTCGATATTATTTTCCTTTGCCAGCTTAATCACCACATGGCGCATTACGCCCTCAACGCAGCCTTCGCTTAGTGCCGGGGTATATAAATGATTTTGGTAATTGATGAAGATATTGGAGCTGCTGGCCTCGCAGAGGTTACCGCTTTGGTTCAGTAAAAACACATCATCAAGTTTGTTCTGGGTTTTGTACAAGCTGGCCATCACATAGATCAGCGAGTTGCAGGTTTTAATATTTGAAAGATAATTGGATGGTTTGGGCAATTCTGTAAACACATCCATGATCAAACCTTTCTCGTTTAAAAAGTATCGCGGCTCTTCTGACGGGGTTAGCTCCAGGCAGTAACCCATTTTGTTTTGAGTAGGGGTATACAGGCCTTCGGCATCGCGGTAAACGGTTAGGCGCAACCTGCCATGTTTCACTTTGTTCCTGCGGGCGAGCTCGTTAACAATATCGTTCAGAAACCAGGTGTCCATTTGCGAATAGCCATCAATTTTAAGGGCTTTCATGCCCCGTTGAAGGCGGTCGGCATGCAGTTCGGCAAATTTTAGTTTTCCTTTCATTAGCCGCATGCTTTCAAACAGGCCGTCGCCATATTTAAAGCCCCTGTTGCCAATGGAAAGCAATGGGGTATTTTGAGGGAGATATTCGCCGTTAAAATTGATGAATACGGGTATCATGGACAGGTAGATATTATAATTTGATCGTGCTTATTTGGTTATCAGGTATTGTTTCTCTTCTTTATCTAACGTCTATTGCTTCGTATCTGTATCACTGTATTTTCGCCATTTTGTAAGTACGGCCTCAAAATCAGCCGGCAGGGGCGATTCAAAATGCACCTGCTTTTTTAACGTAGGGTGTAAAAAGCCCAGCGTTTGTGCGTGTAAAGCCTGCCGCGGCATCAGCTCAAAACAATTTTCAACAAATTGCTTGTACTTGCTGAACATCGTACCCTTCAAAATTTTATCGCCGCCATAAGTAGCGTCGCTAAACAAAGGGTGACCGATATGCCGCATATGCGCCCTGATCTGGTGGGTACGACCGGTTTCCAGCTGGCACTCAATGAGCGTAACATAACCCATGCGTTCCAATACTTTATAATGCGTTACCGACCATTTACCTTTTTCAGGATCATCATATATCGACATCACCCGCCTGTCGGCCACACTGCGGCCAATGTAGCCGGTTACGGTACCGTCTTCAGGCAGGTCGCCCCAGGCAAGCGCTATATATTTGCGGGTGATGGTGTGATCAAAAAACTGCTTAGCCAACCAGTTCATGGCACGCTCGTTTTTGCTGATCAGTAGCAGCCCTGAAGTATCCTTATCAATACGGTGCACCAGTCCTGGCCGGCCATCATTACCCGGTAAGGTTGGTAATTGCTGAAAATGGTATACCAGCGCATTAACCAGTGTACCGGTGTAATTGTTGTAGCCGGGGTGTACCACCATGCCCGCTTCCTTATCAACTACCAGTACATCATCATCTTCATAAATAATATTGATGGGGATGTTTTCGGGGTATACTTCTGTATCACGGGGCGGGTGCGGTAATACTACCGAAATCACATCAAGCGGCTTTACTTTATAGCTGGCTTTAATGGTTTTATCGTTCACCAACACATTTCCCAGTTCAATAGCATTTTGAATGCGGTTGCGTGAAGCGTTCTCTACGCGGTGCATCAAAAATTTATCAATCCGCAAAAGCGACTGGCCCTTGTCAACCACTACGCGTAAGTGCTCATACAAGTCCTGTTCTTCCTGCTCTATCAGTTCGGGTTCGTGTGCCATTTGAGGCGCAAAAGTAATCGTTTTTTGTGGTAGGTTAAACGTAATATTGCAATAGCATTAACGCCATATTATTTTATGAACATTGATCTTGAAATTTTTAGCCCGGTACAGCAAATCAACAACCCTCGGTTTGATGACTATGGCGTAAAAGTTTTCATCAAGCGCGATGATCTGATCCACCCTATGATATCGGGCAATAAATGGCGTAAACTTAAATATGTACTGAAACAGGTTCAAACTGAAGGGAAAACACACATCGTAACCTTCGGTGGTGCATACTCCAACCATCTGATGGCTACGGCTGCTGCGGCGGCGAAGTTTGGCTTTAAATCTACGGGCATTGTACGCGGCGAAAAGGTTGATAACGACACGTTATTTTTATGCCGGCTGCATGGTATGAAATTGCAGTTTACTGATCGTGACAGCTATCGCGATAAGTCGGCCCTGTTCAACCAATATTTTGGCAATGATGAGCAGGCTTTTTTTATTGACGAAGGTGGGGCATCTGCCGAAGGGGCTAAAGGCTGCAGTGAACTGGTTGACGAGCTAACTGAACCTTATGATCATATTTTTTGCGCCTGCGGCACGGGTACAACCGCAGCTGGTATCATTAACGGATTAAAGAAGCATCAGCTTAAAACAAGATTCAACGCGGTGCCAGTATTTAAAAATGGTGGTTTTATTAAGGAGGAGATAGATCGTTTTTTAACGGCCTCGTTGGATTATGATGTACATACAGATTACCACTTTGGCGGCTATGGCAAAGCCAATGATGAGCTTATCAACTTTATTAAGCAATTTGTAGCTGCAACAGGCATATTGATCGAGCCTGTTTATACCGGCAAAATGATGTATGCCTTATATGACCTAATAGCCAAAGGGCACTTTGAACCCGGCAGCAAGATTCTGGTAATACATAGCGGGGGCATTTGGGGCTTATTGGGGATGAAGGAAAAATTTAATCAGCACTAATTGCACGAATGGGTTCTAATTTTCGCAAATCAGAATAATTCGTGTAATTCGTTCTAATTGTTAGGCGTCATACAAATTGTTCGTGTTTATTGGGATCTCAAAGTAAAAAGTTGATCCTTCGCCATAGATACTTTCAACCCATAGCCTGCCCTGGTGACGGGTAACTACTTCCTGGCAAATATAAAGGCCTATCCCTAACCCCGACATGTGGGATGCCAAATTTTCGACCCGGTAAAAGCGCGAAAAAACGCGCTCCAGTTGATCCGGCTGGATTCCGATGCCAAAATCCTGTACTGATACTTTTAATTTATTATCGATGATCTCTGCCTCGATGATCACTTTATCCGCCTTGGGCGAATACTTAATTGCATTTGTTACCAGGTTAATGATCACCTGTTCAATACGCTGACTATCGGCATGAATAATTAATTCCCGGGGAGGCAAGTTTAAAATGAGTTGATGAGAGGGGTCAGTTTGCTGCAAAATCTCTCTTGATTCGGTGATGAGCCTGATCACATCAAAATCGGCATAAGTAAAAGGCAGTTTGCCAGTGTGGATTTTTGTAACATCAAGCAGATCTGATATCAGCGTGGTTAATTTGCCTACCTGTTCCAATGCCCTGCCGGCCAGTGCCTTGTTTTTATCCTCGGGAGATAAATTGCGGGTAATGATCTGCAGGTATCCTTTCAGGCTGGTAACCGGTGTCTTTAACTCGTGACTTGCAAGCCCTATAAACTCGTCCTTTTTTTCATTAAGCTGTTTAATATCCTCGTATAGTTTGGCATTGTCAAGCGCTACTGCTGCCTGAGCGGCAACAGCCAAAACAAGTTGCTCATGCTCTTTAGTAAACCTGGCCGGCTGTTCGTGCCCAAAAAACAAGCCGCCAATTACCTCGCCCGATTTGGCCCTTACCGGCACCGCCAGGTAACTTACCACCGGCAAATGTCCTTTAGGCATGCCAAAATGTGGCGCGTTTTTTCCGTACCGAGGGTCTTTGGTAATATCGTCAACCCGCACTGTTCCCTCGCCGCTGAAAGTGGGATGAAAAACTGCTGTGTTACGCGGCATGCCGAATTTTTCAAATGCCTCACGCGGCGCACCCGAAAGGGTGAACAGCATGTATGATTCGCCCTGCTCATTAACCTGGTTGTGAAAAAAAGCGCCAAACTGCGCACCGCATAACTGGGTGGTTGAGTCTGTAACTTTTTGCAGGATACCTTGAATATCCAGCTCGGCCGAAATAACCTGGCCTATTGAGTTTAAGATCTCCAGCCGTTCGGCATATTGCTGTAATCTTTCTTCAGATTTTTTTTGCCTGCCTATGTCACGTATTATTTTTGAAGCCCCAATTACCTTGTTGTTGCTGTTTCTGATGGGCGAGATAGTGAGCGAGATTTGTATTTCCTCACCGCTTTTCGTTTTACGGATGGTTTCAAAATGTTCTATCCGCTCGTTGGCCCGTATTTTACTAATTATCAATTCTTCTTCCTGGTAGCGGTCTTCCGGTATTAGAATCGTGATGTGTTTGCCAATGATCTCATCTTCAGTATAACCAAATAGGCGTTGGGCTGAGTTATTCCAACTGGTAATGATACCATCCAGCGTTTTACTCACAATGGCGTCTTCAGATGATTCAATGATAGACGCCAGCATGCCCTGCTTTGATTCGGCATTTTTTTGTTCGGTGATATCTATCAGTGTATTGGCTGCACCGGTTAGCTCACCCTTTTCATCAAAAAGAGGTTTAGGATTTGATAATATGTAACTGGTAGTTCCATTGGGGCGTTTAATAAATATCTCCTGCTGTTTTATAGCTTTACCGTATTTTAATACCCTGCCTGTTGGGGTTTCTTCAGATTTTAAGGGGAGGCCATCTATATTAAATATCTCCCAGTTTACGTACCATTTATCTTTATTAACTTCAGGTGTTTTACCCCAAAGCTTTACAGCCGCTTTATTAAAGGAAATTATAAAACCGTCTTTATCGCAGGTGTAAACCGCGACAGGCAGGTCTTCAAGTAAATCCCAGGTGGCCAGATCTCTAAAAGTTACTTTCGTGGCTGGTTTCGGTTGGCTGGCAGGTAATGGTTCTTCTCCCATGTGTTTATAGATACCCCTCAAGGCGCATATGCTACGAATTTACTATTAAAATATGCATCCAATATCAGATTAATTAAAAAGAAAATATCTGTCGAGATCGGGCGACGCAATTTAGGCAGATATGGTATTAACATTAGTTATGATCGGGCGGTAAAAGTAGTTTTCGCTTGTCTTTTTCTATAAATGTTTTCATAAAAACAGGTGTACCGGTTTGGAGTTTGGTACAAAAAGTAACTTTAAACAATTTAAAGTTACTTTTTTGTCAATCGGTTCAAAAACCGCTTAAATTTTGATTTTAGGCGGGTTTTGCTAAATTTGTAATAAACCAAATTAATATGTACAACCTACTTGTTTCTCCGCAGGATGTACAGGCTTCGCTTCAGAAGCATGTACTGGCTGATGGCTTCGACCTCACTTTTGATATGGAAAAAAGTAAGGGTGTTTATATTTACGATGCAAAATATAACCGTACACTGCTTGACTTTTTTACCTGTTTCGCTTCTGTGCCTTTAGGGTATAACCACCCCAAAATGCTGAATGATGAAGAGTTTAAAAAAAACCTGATGCTTGCGGCTTTAACCAATCCGTCAAACTCGGATATATACACTACGCAATACGCCCAATTTGTTGAAACATTTGACAGGATAGGGATTCCCGAATACCTGCCGCATGCTTTTTTCATTGCCGGTGGTGCCTTGGCTATTGAAAACGCGCTGAAGGTAGCAATGGACTGGAAGGTGCAGAAAAACTTTGCCAAAGGTTACACCAAAGAAAAAGGTTTTAAAGTATTGCACTTTGAACATGCTTTTCACGGTCGCTCGGGTTATACATTGAGCCTTACTAATACGCTGCCTAATAAAACCAAATGGTTTGCCAAGTTTGACTGGCCACGGGTATCTGTGCCTTATATGAATTTCCCTTACAGCGATGCTAATCATGAAGATTTGCTAAAAAGAGAACAATTATCAGTAGCGCAGATCAGGAAAGCATTTGAAGATAATAAGGATGATATATGTGCCATAATAATTGAGCCCGTACAGTCAGAAGGCGGCGATAACCATGTGCGTAAGGAGTTTTTAGAAAAACTGCGTGAACTTGCTGACGAGTACGAAGCATTGCTGGTATATGACGAGGTACAAACTGGCGTTGGTTTAACAGGCAAATTCTGGTGCCATGAACATTTTGGTGAAAAGGCCCGCCCTGATATTCTGGCCTTTGGCAAAAAGATGCAGGTTTGCGGTATTTTGGCCGGCAGGCGCATTGATGAGGTGGAGGATAATGTGTTTAAGGTGTCATCGCGCATAAACTCAACCTGGGGCGGCAGTTTGGTTGACATGGTGCGCTCGTCAAAAATAATGGAGATCATTGAGGAGGACAGCCTTTGTGATAATGCAGCAGCAATGGGTGAGTACCTGCAAAACGGCTTAAGTGAAATTGCTGAACGGCACCCCGTTGTGAGTAATGTACGTGGAAAAGGGCTGCTCACAGCTTTTGATTTTCCGGACAAAGCGATCAGAGATAGTTTTATTAAAAAAGGTTTTGATAATAATATTATGTACCTTGGCTGTGGCGAAAGGAGTGTGCGTTTCCGCCCCGCGCTGATCATCGAAAAAAGCCATATTGATATTGGTTTGGAGATGCTTGAACAGCTCTCAGTAGCTTTTTAACAAAGAAGCAACGAAAATCAATCCCGGCTATAGCTAAATCCGGTCATGAAACGGATGGAATTAACTAATATTTAATAAGGTAAAACGGCATCTATTATTTGTAAAAAACAAAAGATATTAATATACGCTACTTTTTTTCCAAAATACGCTATATTTTTTGTTATTATTCCAATTAGATTTGTTGCAACCCTATTAAAGTAACGTAGTTCTATTCAATCATCATGAGCAAACACATAGAGAAATTAAAGAAACAACTGGTTGAAGTAGCCGAGGTTGTAAACTCATTCAAATCTGAAGCCGTGCAGGTTCGAATAATCGACCGTTTACTGGAAGTAATGATCGAATCGGAGAAGGTGGATGCCGAAGGGGTTGAATTGTTTGGTAAAAAAGCAAGGAAATTACGTATTGAGGAGGAAGGTGGTGCTATTGCGGGCCGTAAAAAACCCGGTGCTACCAAAATACTTAATCAACTGTTGAATACAGATTTCTTTGATACTCAGCGATCTATTTCGTCAATTGCCAATTACTGTAAAGATCAGTATGACTCTGATTTTAAAACGTCTGAGCTTTCAGGCATCCTCTTGAAATTGGCTAATGAAAATAAGCTGAGAAGAGAGAGAAGCAATGAAAATAATCGCTTTGAATATATTAGAGCCTAAGTATCATTATACTTACTTAAATAAAAAGGAGCCTGATTTTCAGGCTCCTTTTTATTTAAAGTAAATTTAACTATATATAATTATAGGTTAATTAATATTATCTTAGATTAAATAAATTATCTACGCCTAAAATTTTTCTACTGGTAAAGCCTTCAGCATATTTTGCCTGGATACTTTTACCAAACTCGCGTGCGCGGCCTGTAACTATCTCAATAAAATCGGGTGTTGAAATATAGGTTTGTGGTTCACCTTCCCAGCTTGGGTTATAAAACTGTGATCCGTAGGCATAAATACTCTCTATCTTTTTATCCCAATGTTCGGTTACATCAATTAATATATCGGGAGTAATATAATTATCCTGTATAAAATGAAGTACCATATCCGGCCGCCACGCTTCCTGTGGTGCGCCATCAATATCAAAGGTTTCTATTTTGCGCAAACCCGCTAAAAACGCCGAGGCCTCAACAAGCTCATTAGCCCGGCCATGATCAGGGTGGCGGTCATGATAAGCATTAGTTATTACAATTGAAGGGCGAAATTTGCGGATAGCCTCAATAACTTTTACCTGATGTTCGCGGGTATTTTCAAAAAAGGCGTCGGGCAGGCCAAGGTTTTCACGTACTGCTAAACCTAATATGTCGGCAGCGGCAGCGGCTTCCTGTTTACGGATCTCGGCAGAACCACGGGTACCCAGTTCGCCGCGGGTAAGGTCAACAATACCAACTTTATAGCCAAGGGCAATATGTTTTAAAATTGTACCTGCACAACCTAATTCAGCATCATCAGGGTGTACCGATAAAATTAATATATCTAATTTAAGCATGCGCAAAAGTAATTCATTGGTTAGAAGCCGCTGTCAGCAGGCGGTCAATCTTTCGCCTGATCTTTGATGAGTTTGGTTTGGTGAAAGGATAGTAAAAGTCAACCACGTGACCTTCCTTGTCGATCAGGAATTTGTGAAAATTCCAGCGGGGGATCGACCGTACATTTCCATTCTCTTTTTTATCGGCAAAAAATTGGTACAAAGGATCAGCATATGGGCCGCGTACCCGTATTTTTTCAAATATGGGATAATTGGCCCCATTGGCTTCACAAAAAACAGCAATAGCTTCGCCATCTAAAGGTTCCTGGCCGCCAAAATCATTTGAGGGGAATGCAAGGATCTCAAAGTCTTTACCTTCAAAATCCGTTTTTAATGCCGCGAGTTCTTTTAGCTGGGGTGTAAAGCCGCATTGTGATGCCGTGTTTACTATTAAAAGAACCTTATTTTTATATTCGGAAAGACTGATCTCTTCACCGTTTAACTTGTGGACGTTAAACCGGTAAATACTTTTATTATCCATTAAACTAATTGCTGTATGAATTATATCCGGCCTGGTTTAATATGGCCTCGATATCCTTCTGTTCTTCGGGGTCGTAAGTTTCTTTGAGGTTATGGCCAAATATGCTGGCTACCGACTGGAACATGAAAGCCTTAAAGCCACCCTTTAATTCTTTGACCATAGCAAAGCTGGTTTGCCCGGTTTCGCGGTCGATAAGCTTAATTAAAACCTCGCCCTGACTAATTGTCAGGTTTTTGATTTCTTTATTGAACAGATTTTTTATCTCACCCTCACAGGTGCTTACTAATTCCTTTTGTTTTTTCCTGTCGGCTGTAACGGCCAGGTCGCGCTGTAACTGGCGGTACCTTTGCCCTGCAAAACGTGCGTAGGGCAGTACTTTCATTACATTGTAGCGTAAACGGCGGTAGTTTAGCCTGTCGGCCTCGCTTGCAAAAATACGGGTATCTACAATTCTAACCTCGGGCTCAACTATCCATGGTACAAGCTCACCGTCAAGGTTGGTCATAGCTGTTTTGATGGTATCATTTTTGCCGAGGGTTACAGGTGCAGGCGTAGCTGTTTGGGCCTTTGCAGCACCCATTAAGCAACATAACAGCATCGTAAAACCAATAAATTTCATATTTTTACTTAATACAAAAATAATGTAATTTTTTTTGGTATTTTACTAATACCTGCAATAATATTTAATTGCTGCATGTTTATGATTGAATACCGCTAATACCCCGTACATGAAAGACTTAGTGATTGACCTGGAAGCCGAGAAGAAGGAGATACTAAAAAGATACCGCGCTTTATTACGTGCCTGTAAATCAACCCTGCAAAAGGGCGATAAACGCATGATACGCAAGGCATTTGATATGGCCCTTGAAAGCCATAAGGATATGCGCCGTAAAAGCGGCGAGCCCTATATATATCACCCTATTGCTGTTGCCCAGATAGCCGCCGAAGAAATTGGCCTTGGCACTACCTCAATAGTGTGCGCCCTGTTGCATGATGTGGTTGAAGATACCAACATGACGCTTGAGGAAATTGAGATGGAGTTTGGTAAAAAGGTGGCCAAAATTATCGACGGCCTTACCAAAATATCAGGTGTATTTGATACCAACAGCTCATTACAGGCCGAAAACTTCCGCAAAATGCTGCTCACCCTTGCCGATGACGTAAGGGTGATATTGATCAAGCTTGCCGACAGGCTGCATAACATGCGTACCATGGAATTTATGCCCAGGGACAAGCAGCTGAAACTCTCGTCTGAGACGGTTTACCTGTATGCGCCCCTTGCACACCGCCTGGGTTTGTACGCCATAAAATCTGAGCTGGAAGATCTTTCCATGAAATACATGGAGCGCGAAACTTACCAGTTCATCAAAAATAAACTCAACGAGAAAAAAGCCGAACGCGAGCGTTTTATACGAGATTTTATTGAGCCTATCAATAAATCATTATTAACGCAGGGACTTGAGGCTGATTTGTTTGGGCGGCCGAAATCTATCCATTCCATCTGGAATAAGATGAAAAAAAAATCGATACCTTTTGAGGAGGTTTACGATCTTTTCGCTATCCGGATCATATTGGATAGTACCCCTGAAAATGAAAAGGCCGACTGCTGGAAAGCTTACTCTATAGTGACCGACCAGTACCGCCCTAATCCCGACAGGCTGCGCGACTGGATCTCTTCGCCCAAAGCCAACGGTTATGAATCACTACATACTACTGTAATGGGCCCGCGCGGACAATGGGTTGAAGTGCAGATCCGCACTAAGCGTATGAACGAAATTGCCGAGAAGGGCTTTGCCGCGCACTGGAAATACAAGGAAGCAAGCTCAGATAGCGGCCTCGACCAATGGGTACATAAGGTGCGCGAAATGCTCAAAAACCCAGATACCAACGCGCTTGACTTCATCGATGATTTTAAGATGAACCTCTTCAGCGATGAGATCTTCATTTTTACTCCTAAAGGTGCATTGATCCAACTGCCGTTAAATGCTACAGCGCTTGACTTTGCCTTCGAGATCCATACCGATGTTGGTGCAAGTTGTATCGGCGCTAAAGTAAATCACAAACTGGTGCCGCTAAGTTATAAGTTGCAAAACGGCGACCAGGTTGAAATCATTACATCCAGCAAGCAAACGCCTAAAGAAGACTGGCTTAACTTTGTGGTTACCGCTAAGGCCAAAGCAAAGATCAAGTCAGCCTTAAAGGAAGAGAAGCGCAAAATTGCCGAGGATGGTAAGGAGATCCTGGAGCGTAAAATGAAATCGCTCAAGATCACTTACAATTCCGAAAACCTGCAAAAGATCAGCTACTTTTTTAAACTGCAAGCCACCCAGGATCTTTTTTACAATGTTGCCAAAGGCACTATTGATATGAAGGACCTGAAAGAGTACCAGGCATCCGAAAAAGTAATTGATAACAAGCCACAGGATAAAATTGATCAGGAACAGGTTCAAAACCTCATCAAAAATATCAAGGCTAAAGACAGCGATATCTTGCTCATTGGCGAGGACATGCAAAAGATAGATTACAAGCTGGCCAATTGTTGCAATCCAATCCCTGGTGATGATGTATTTGGTTTTGTTACCGTGAGCGACGGGATCAAGATTCACCGTACCAACTGCCCTAATGCAGCCAAATTAATGGCCAACTATGGTTACAGGATAGTAAAAGCCCGCTGGACAAACCAGCAGGAGCTTGCTTTCCTTACAGGCCTGCGCATTACCGGTATTGATGAGGTTGGGTTGATCAACAAGCTCACTACCGTTATATCGAATGATTTTAAAATAAACATCAGGTCTATTACAGTTGACAGCGATAATGGTATATTTGAAGGATCGCTGATGTTGTACGTGAACGACACCAGTCATTTGGACACCCTGATTAAAAACCTAAAACAAGTAAAAGGCGTAACCGCAGTTAACCGTTTTGATTCGGCTATTGAGAAAGCGTCTTGAGGTTGAGTGAATGGTGAATGGTTGATTAAGTGAGTAGTTAAAAGGTAAAGAAATAACTAAGCTTACCAACCATTCACCCAATAAACCACTCACTCAATCAACTAATAACCCAAATTATTAATAACTTTGCCCCCGTTAATACATCATTATGTCACAGCAGGATACCATACCAATGGTTAAGAAAATTTTTGAGGCCTACCTCGAAAATAAAAACCTCAGGAAAACCCCTGAACGTTTTGCTATACTCGAAGAGATATATTCCCGTACAGATCACTTTGATGTGGAGTCGTTGTATATCCACATGAAAAATAAAAAATACCGTGTTAGCCGTGCAACGGTTTACAACACGCTTGAGCTATTGGTTTCCTGCGACCTGGTTACTAAGCACCAGTTTGGCAAAAACATGGCCCAGTTCGAAAAATCATACGGCTACAAACAGCATGACCACATCATTTGCATCGACTGTGGAAAAGTGGTTGAGTTTTGCGATCCCCGCATCCAGCAGATCCAGAGTATGATGGGCGATATATTAAAATTTGAGATCAAACACCACTCTTTAAATCTTTATGGTAATTGTACCAAATTAAGAGCGGGTTTTTGTGATAGAAAAATTTAACTTTGCCCCCTTTCATAACACATATTCTTGAACTTACGATAAATTAATGGCTGTTGACGTATTATTAGGCCTCCAGTGGGGCGATGAAGGAAAAGGAAAAATTGTTGATGTGCTTAGCGCAGGTTATGACCTGATTGCACGTTTCCAGGGCGGGCCAAATGCTGGTCACACTTTGGAGTTCGACGGTAAAAAGTTTGTTTTAAACACCATCCCTTCAGGTATATTTTTTGAAAACACCATCAACCTTATCGGTAATGGTGTGGTGATTGATCCTATCACCCTAAAAAAAGAACTGGATAAATTAAAAGATGCCGGGCATGACCTGCTGGCTAAGAAAAATCTTTTAATTGCTAAAAAAGCGCACCTGATATTGCCAACCCACCAGTTGCTTGATGCCGCTAATGAAAAAAAGATGGGCGAAGGCAAAATTGGTTCAACCTTAAAAGGTATTGGTCCAACGTATATGGATAAAACCGGGCGTAACGGTTTACGAATAGGTGATATTACCCTGCCCGATTTTAAAGAGCGTTATCAGAAACTGGTTGATAAACACGTATCTATGCTGCTGCAGCTTTACGGAGAAGTAGCTGATTTTTCAGAACGCGAGACACTGTTTTTTGAGGCGCTTGACGTTTTGCGCCAATTTCCGCTGGTTGATTCTGAGCATTTGGTTAACAATTATATTAAAGAAGGCAAAAAAGTTTTAGCAGAAGGTGCACAGGGCGCTATGCTTGATATCGACTTTGGTTCATATCCGTTTGTAACTTCATCAAACACTACCGCTGCCGGTGCTTGCACAGGTTTAGGTATCGCCCCACAGCAAATTGGCGACGTAATAGGTATTTTTAAAGCATACTGTACCCGTGTTGGTGGTGGTCCGTTCCCTACTGAGTTAGAGAACGAAACAGGCGAAGAGCTACGCAAAGTTGGTCATGAATTTGGTGCTACCACAGGTAGGCCACGTCGTACCGGGTGGATCGATCTTCCTGCTTTAAAATACGCCATTATGCTTAACGGTGTTACCCAGCTGGTAATGACCAAGGCTGATGTATTAAGCGGTTTTGAAAAAATCTATGCTGCTACTCACTACAATTATTTAGGCGAACAGATTGATTATATGCCTTATGATATTTGCTCGGTAAAACCAGAGCCAGTGTATAAGGAAATTGACGGCTGGAACGAAGATCTGACCGGTATTACTGAATTAACCGAAATCCCGGCTAAGCTGCAGTCATACATTGATTTTCTTGAAGCTGAACTTGGCGTACCGGTAAAATATTTATCTGTAGGGCCAGACAGGAAACAGACTTTAACATTACATTAATAATGTTTTCCGTGGAGACACGGAAAACTGGATGATAATAAGAGGCCGGATAATACCGGCCTTTTTCATTTACCCAAACTTCCCCCGTTTCGTGTAGACACGAAACGAAACCACCAATACAAATCGATTAACATTAAACCAATCTAATTTCATTTACTTGGTTATTTTTGCAGCGTGATTGTACAGGTACAGGATTTGCCGGAATTTAAACAGAAAGCGCTACAATGGGCTTCAACATTTAATGCCGCCTGCTATCTGGATTCCAACGGATTTAACGATCCCTATTCCAAATTTGATACCCTGATAGCGGCAGGTGCGCGCGCTGAACTTACTGTAAACACAGGTAGCGCATTTAATGAGCTTGAACAGTTTAGGGAAAACAACCCCGGCTGGATGACTGGCTTCCTTGGTTATGACCTTAAAAATGAAATTGAGGCGCTTACATCCGCTAATCCTGATGGTTTAAGATTTCCTGATCTGTATTTTTTTGTTCCCCAACATCTTGTTTTGATCAAAGAAAACGAGGTTGCGATCATTTCAGATAAACCTGAATTGGTTATGAAAGCGATAAACGAACAGGAATTAACCATTCCCGGTCAGCCGCCCGTTATAAGTTTAAAGCCCCGCTTTAGCAGGAAGGAATACATTGATACGGTAAATAAAATAAAAGAGCATATCGGCCGTGGCGATATTTATGTCACCAACTTTTGCCAGGAGTTTTTTGCAGAGGGCGTGGTTCTTGCACCTCTGGATATGTTCAGGAGTTTAAATGAAGTTTCACCTAATCCATTCTCTACTTTTTTCAAATGGAATGGAAACTACATCCTCGGCGCCTCACCCGAACGCTTTTTAGCTAAGAGGGGAAACAAGCTTATCTCTCAACCCATAAAAGGTACCGCAAAAAGGCTGAATGATGTTCAGGCTGACGAACAGGCCAAACAAACACTTCGCAATCACCCCAAAGAGTTACAGGAAAACGTAATGGTGGTTGACCTGGTACGTAATGACCTTACCCGCTCGGCTAAACCCGGTACTGTTAAAACTGAAGAGCTTTTTGGCATTTACAGTTTTAAGCAGGTACATCAGATGATCTCTACTGTTGTTTGCGAGTTGCAGGAAGGCTTATCAAATGTACAGGCTATCAAGAATACTTTCCCCATGGGCAGCATGACCGGGGCCCCAAAAGTGAGCTGTATGCAGCTGATGGAACAATATGAGCGCAGTAAACGCGGCGTATACTCAGGCGCAATAGGCTATTTTAGTCCCGATGGCGATTTTGATTTTAACGTAGTGATCCGTTCTTTACTCTATAACTCTTCAACTAAATACCTGTCCTTTCATGCAGGTGGGGCAATTACCTATCATGCCGTTGCCGAAAATGAATATGAGGAATGTTTGTTGAAGGCTGCCGCGGTGATGGAGGTTTTGGGAGGAAATTGATTGTTTTAAGAACCCAAAAATAACCCGTCATTGCGAGGAACGAAGCAATCCCCAACTTTACAGGGCGGATTTGCATAGCTACTCCGCTGATAGGGGATTGCTTCGTTCCTCGCAATGACGCGTGTGTGGTAGTAAATTATCAATTTTCTGCTATATTAGCTGTAAAAGTATCATCACTCTTTTCTTCTT
This sequence comes from Mucilaginibacter sp. P4_A11, assembly GCF_056402535.1. Lineage (NCBI taxonomy): Bacteria > Pseudomonadati > Bacteroidota > Sphingobacteriia > Sphingobacteriales > Sphingobacteriaceae > Mucilaginibacter > Mucilaginibacter sp. P4_A11. The sequence goes on along the minus strand of NZ_JBFUHE010000004.1, from coordinate 343,168 downwards.
ATCATCATTATGTTAAAACCCCTACAAAACATAAAACTGATTCCCGTTACCCTGTTGTTATTTATTAGCAGCATAACACTCGCCCAAACAAAAAACCGCCCTGCTGATCTCTTTCCGGCGCAACCGTTATTACCGCCGGGCAATTCATATCGTACAGCCACCGGCGAACCAGGCCCTGCCTATTGGCAAAACAAGGCCGATTATGCGATTGATGTGGCGCTTGATGATAAAACCAATGTAATCACCGGCACTGCTACCATTACGTATACTAATAATAGCCTGAAGGCACTTTCTGCCTTGTGGTTACAGTTGGAGCAAAATGTGTTTAAAAAAGATTCGCGGGGGATCCAATCCAAATTGTTCCTTTACCAGGATCCTGAAAAAACTACTCCCGACGGCGGATATCAGGTAGAAGGCGTACAACTTGCAGGTAATAAAGGCGGAAATATTAAATATCATATTTATGATACCCGAATGCAGCTTGAACTGGCGCAGCCCCTTTTAAGCGGACAGGCAATCAGTTTCAGTATCCGCTACCGGTATAATTTCCCTGTAAACTATAAAAATGCCGATTTCCTGGTTAACCGTACCGATATCCTCCCTACAAAAAACGGTAATATTTATGCCGTAGCACAATGGTACCCCAGGATGTGTGTGCTGGATGATATAGAAGGATGGAACACGCTGCCGTATTTAGGTAACGGTGAGTTTTACCTGGAGTATGGTAATTTCAGGGTAAACATTACCGTACCATCAGGACTTATTGTAGAAAGCTCAGGCGATCTGCTTAATCCCGAGGAAGTATTAACGCCATCTGCATTAAAACGCTGGCAAGCAGCCAAACAAAGCGATTTGCCGGTACAGATCCGTACGGCAAAGGAAGTAACCGATCTATCATCAAGGCCTGCCAAGGCAACCTGTACCTGGAAATTTAAGCTTGATAACGCAAGGGATTTTGCCTGGACTGCCTCGCGCTCATTTATTTGGGAAGGGTTAAGTTTTAAGCTTGCCGATGGCAGGCGGGTAATGGGAAGTTCGGTGTACCCGGTAGAATCGGAGAAGCAAGGCAGCTGGAAGCGTTCGTCGGAATATATCAAATTCACCTTGCAGCATTTTTCAGAGAAATGGTTTCCGTATCCCTACAATAAAGCAGTTAATGTGGCTTCAAATCTTGATGGTATGGAGTATCCCGGCATGGTTTTCTGTTCGGCAAAAGATACCGGTAATATGTATTTTGCTGTAGTAAACCACGAGTTAGGCCACACCTGGTTCCCGATGGTAGTGGGCAGCAATGAACGCAAATATGCATGGATGGACGAAGGGTTTAATATGTTTATTGACAAAATAGCTGTCAAAGCCTTTAACAAAGGTGAGTTTATAGGTTACGTAGAGATCGATAGTCCGCTTGATTCCCTGTTTTCAGAAAAGTTATTGCCTATTGTTACCCGGCCCGATGCACTGCCCGGCAACCAGGTTTATCCGTTGCAATATCAAAAAGTGGCTTACTCGTTAAACCTTTTACGTAATCAGATTTTAGGCCAGGAGCGCTTTGACCGTGCTTTCATGAAATACATCCGCGACTGGGCTTATAAACATCCAACGCCCTGGGATTTCTTCAGAAGCATAGACAGCTCAACTGGAGAAGACCTTACTTGGTTTTGGAAATCGATGTTTTTGGAAAACTATCGCCTCGATCAAAAGATAACTAAAGTAGAAAGCCCGGCAGGTACCCAACCCAACATCACCATTGAAAATATGGACAAGGCTGCCATGCCATTAGTGGTTGAAATAACCTATGCCGATGGTTCAAAAGAACACCGTGAATTCCCGGTAGAGATTTGGGAGTATAGCAGCATTTATAGTTTTACAGGGGATAAAAAAGCCACTGTTGCCAAAGTTATTATCGACCCGGATAAGATTTATCCTGATGTTGATAGAAGTAATAATAGTTACGAATTGAAAAAGTAAGCATATACTTTCCATTACGTCATTATAAGGAACGAAGCAATCGCGAACTATACAGAGCGGCCCTGTAGGTCGGGGATTGCTTCGTACCTTCGCAATGACGATTTTTATACCTTGATCTTCTCTACCTTCCCTCGTTACTCCTAATGCCTGTATCAGATAACAGATCAATACAGTAAAAGGGAATTTGCAATGCAACAAACTCATATGTATTTGCAACAAATTCGTAAGCACTTCCTTTGCCTATGACGTTTATTTGCCGGGTAATATTTTCGCTGACGATAGCTATATGATTAGCTTTTTAAGCGATTTATAAAACCACAATAAACCAAAAACCTACCTGTAATGAAAACATCTAAAAACCATTTTACATTCAACAACATTGAATACGGATTACCTCATCCCCAAAAAAATAAAAAAGCAAATGCTATTCCTGAGATAAGAAATAGGAGAACTTACCATCCCGTGCTTTCTGCCTTGTTCATGAGCCTCTTGTTAACAGCTTTGTATGGTTGTAGAAAACCATCTAACATCCCTAATCCAATTGTTGTAAATCCCACAGGATGCGCTATAGCAAGTGATATTGACCAGGCACTTGGAGTCCGTAATTTTGAGTATGATGATAAAGGTCTTCTCACCAAAATGACGGGGCCTAATTACTACTACGGGCCATTTGTCAGAACCATTACCTCTGCTAAAGCTGTTGATGCTTATCCTTCAGCATCGGTTGATGGCAACGGAAATCATTACTATGGCAATATTAATATTACCTATAGTTACACTGGCGGAAGCGGAAATCTTTATGATGGCAATCCTGGATTTATGCATGAGTTGTTTGCCGCTACCAATCCGCCTAATACATTTAGAAGAGATTCATTGTATCAATTTTTGTATGACGACGCGAAGAAACACCTTACTACAGTTTTATTGGCAGGAAGCGGTTCCACAGATGCCGACAACTTTATACTTTTCAGATACGAGCTTAATTTTGTTTATGATGCCAATGACAATGTAACACAAGCGAAGATCATATACGATTGGTCAAAAAAGACGACTGTTTACCCCGGAGGCGAGAGCCGGATCGATTACAAACAGACTTCAGACGAGTTACTGACTATAACCTATGATGATAAACCCTCACCATATATGGCTATCTCAAAATATTGGAAATTTATTGGCGAAGATTTCAGTGGTTTCGGTGCGTATAACCTGGACAAGATTCGTTTTTGGGCCGGACGCTGCGCCATCATGAGTAAGAATAATCCGGTTAAAATTACCGGAAAGCTGAGGCAGGTTGCCGGAGGGGCACCTGCGGATGTTAATGCAGCCCTTACCTATGAATACAACGATAAGAATTTGCCGGTTAGCATGGCAATCAATGGTTCGGGCGTAAATGCTTTCACTTACAATTGCAAATAAGTGCCAGAAAAAAACTATGGATTTTAGGCAACACAGATAATCGCCGCTATGTTAAAATGGATTAAAGTGCACCTCGTTCTTATTTAAGATCAGTTAAAAGTTAGTTACATAAAGCGTTGGTATGGTGCAGCCGACGTTTTATTTCCGTTCCGTCCTATTTTCGGGTCCCATCAGGGTCTCTCGCAGAGGACCCTGATGGTCTGCGCTATGCCTGCTCTTAGATAATCTATGTTCTATTACTGATAATTATCAGCCTCGGGTTCATTTTAGAGATCCCAAGGTCGACAATCACAAATCAGCTATAACTTCACTCCCCTCAAAAAATCTTCTATACCCATACGTTTCTTACCCTCTAACTGAATGTCTTTTAACAATACAAAACCATCTTTAGCTGCAAACTTTAAATAAGTTTTGTTGTCGGTTAAAAAGGCCCCGGGTTGTATGTCTGTTTCCGATAGCTGATATTCGGATGCGTAAACTTTTAAATTTTTGCCATTGAGCTCAGTATAAGCGGTTGGCACGGGGCTAAGTCCGCGAATTTTGTTATAGATTGACAAGGCTGGTTGTGTCCAGTCTATCTGGCAATCATCTTTAAAGATCTTTGGTGCGTGTCTTAATTCTGTTCCTTCGGCCAATTGCGATTGTGGATGTTCATTGTAACGGCCGCTCTCAACCGCTTTAACCGTTTTTACCAGTAAGCCGGCCCCTTTGTTCATCAGGCGGTCATGCAGTTCGCCGGCATCTTCATGGCCGGTAAGGGTTATTTTTTCGGTGAACAGGATGTTGCCGGTATCAATGTCATGTTTTAAAAAGAAGGTGGTTACACCGCTTTCCTTTTCGCCATTGATCAGCGCCCAGTTAATGGGAGCAGCGCCACGGTATTGCGGCAAAAGTGAAGCATGTAAATTTATCGTGCCTTTGGCGGGCATGTTCCAAACTACTTCGGGCAGCATTCTGAAGGCTACTACAACCTGCAGCTCGGCCTTAAGTGCTTTCAATTCGGTAATGAAATCTTCGTTTTTAAGTTTTTCGGGTTGCAGCACTTTCAAGCCATTGGCTACAGCATATTGCTTAACGGCCGATTCACTAACTTTTTGCCCCCTTCCGGCCGGTTTATCGGGCGCTGTAACAATAGCAACAATATCACTGCCGGCTTTAATTAAAGCATCTAACGAGGCAACGGCAAATTGGGGGGTACCCATAAATATAATTCTCATAGTATGTTTAGGTATTTAGATGTGCTTTATTCTGTTATTCGTATAGTAAATATTTTTTACGCGTGGCTTTAAACGCAGTAAGCCCCGGTTGCCAGCTGGCACGGATCTCTTCTTCGGTTTTACCCGCTTCAATTTGTTTCCGTAGCTCGGCAGTACCCGCAAGCTTGATAAAATAAGCGTTAAAAAAATGATCCTTATCTGGGAATGCGTTATATAACTCTAAGAGCCACTTCAGGTTGATAGAGCCCACGCTGGTGATGTCATTTGGTGAAATATTTTGCAGATCGACGCCAAAACACTCCTGGTCTTTCTGTGGCGGGTTCTCACTCATGCCGGGGATGCTTTTCGGGGTGAACGAAAAGCTGTATTTACCTTTCAGCGCCGGGTGTCCTAAAACCGCAAAAGGAACAAGCGTACCCCGGCCTAAACTGAAGGTTGTGCCTTCAAACAGGCAGGTGCTTGGGTATAATAAAATTGATATAGGCGTATTTAAATTAGGTGAAGGGTTTACCGGTAAGGTATAAGGCAAATTATGTTTGTAATTGGCCACTTTAATGATCCTTAATTTGCATTTAACCCCGTTTTTTAACCAGCCTTCGCCATTTATCATCTGGGCATATTCGGCAATGGTCATGCCGTGAGCAATGGGTATGGGGTGCATGCCTACAAATGAGCGGTTAACGGTATCCAAAATAGGCCCGTCAATTAAATAACCATTAGGATTGGGGCGGTCAAATATCATCAGCTCTACATTATTTTCGGCACAGGCTTCCATTACATAGTGCAGGGTTGATATGTATGTGTAAAAGCGTACGCCAACATCCTGGATATCAAATATCATCAGGTCGATACCCTTCAGATCGGCCGCAGTTGGTTTGTAGTGTTTGTTACCATAAAGGGATATTACAGGCAATCCGGTTTTAGGATCTTTAGCATCGCCAACGGTAGCGCCGTTGCTGGCATTACCCCTGAAACCATGCTCAGGGCCGAAGATCTTTTTTACGGTTACTCCTAAATGCACCAAACTATCTACACTGGCAGTTAAATTTTTACCAATAACAGAAGTTTGATTAATAACCATCCCTATATTTTTTCCCTTAAGATAGTTAATATACAATGGAATTTGATCGGCTCCGGGAATAATCGGGCCGTTTTTTTGTTTTTTTGGGATAGATGTGGCCTTGCAGCTCTTACAATCCGTTGCATGGCTGCAGGCTGTGTTTGCAAGTAAAACTGTTATGAGGGCAAATCGTAAAAAAGCACAAATCTTATTCATAAAATATTGAGTTGAAACAATTTTAAAAGTAGCAGGTTTAACAGCAAAACCGCATATTTGCGAAGGTACAAAAAATCAGTCTGCCATTGAGTTTCGCCTCCTTTATATCAGCCCGTATAACATTTAAATCAAAACGCACATTTTCAAAACTGATAGTGCGTATTGCAATTATAGGCATTATGCTGGGCCTTGGCGTAATGATACTGTCCCTTGCTATCGTTAAAGGATTTAAACACGAAATCCGCAATAAAGTTCGCGGCTTTGCGGGCGATATCCGCGTAGTTAAGTTCGACCTGAACAATACATATCAAAGTTCTTCATTCCCCGCCGATAGTGAGTTTGTTAAACGTGCGCTCAAAAGCCCTTTTATTACCCATGTAATGCCGGTGGCCACCAAGCCGGGGATTGTTAAGGCTAATAACGAAATTGAAGGCGTTGTACTTAAAGGCGTTGATAAAAACTACGACTGGAGCTACTTTAAAAAAATGATGGTAGCCGGCGATGTGATCAGCTTTGCTGATTCTGTTGAGGCTCAAAAAGAGATCATGATCTCGCAAACAACGGCCGACAGGCTTAAACTTAAAGTAGGGGATAAGCTGCTGATGTATTTTGTGCAGGAGCCATTGCGTAAGCGCCAGTTCAAGATCAAAGGCATATTCAATATCGGGGTTGAAGAGGTAGATAAAACTTTTGTTATAGGTGCGCTATCACTTATTAACCGCCTTAACGACTGGAAGCCGAATGAAATTGGTCAATACGAACTGCGTGTAGTTGATTTTGATCATATCAATGAGGCGGCCAACGCGCTTGATACCGTTTTGCCTGTAAAATTGAAAGAGTACACTATTGAAGAAGATTATCCCACCATATTTGAATGGCTCAACCTGTTGGATGTTAATTCGGTAGTGATGCTGGTACTGATGGTGGCCGTAGCGGTTATTAATATGATATCAGCACTGCTGATCATGATCCTTGAGCGCACGGCCATGATAGGGATGTTCAAAGCCATGGGGGCCTCTAACTGGGCTATCCGTAAGGTATTTCTCATCAATGCCTCATACCTGATTGGTTTAGGCTTGCTGTTAGGTAATTTGCTGGGAATTGGTCTCGGTTACTTCCAGATGTATACCCACTTCTTTAAACTCGACCAGGCATCATATTACATGACCTTTGTGCCTGTTGAGTTTAATATTTTTGATATCGTTGTCCTCAATATCGGTACGCTGATCATTTGTCTGCTGGTGCTTATCATACCATCAACGCTGGTAAGCAGGATCTCGCCGGTAAAAGCTATTCAATTTAAATAAGACAGTTATTTCTAAATCGGTTTTAAATAAAATGGCAAGGAGGTAATGTATTATTTAAGAAAGTTGCAGGCTGTTTCAGTGGACAGTGTTATTAAGTAAAGAGGTGAAATGTTGCACGAGAGGTGCAAAAGGTTTGTAGGAATAAAAACAAATAAATTTTTAGTGTGCCGGAGGTATACAACTCCGGTGTTCCGTACCTCTGGCATGGTTATTTGTGATATATAATGTACTACTACAAACCTGTTCCCGCTCTGGGGGATTTTTCAACTTGATTTCCTGCTCGGCTGAGTAATATGCAATTGCCTAAATTAAAACAACCGATAACTTAATCCCAATCTAAAATATTCGCTATGCGCGTTAAAGGAGGCATCGCCAATATAATTTTTCATGTAATTGGTCAATCCATGGGCAAAGCTGGCATTTAAGCCATAACGGCCGTAACTGGCTACAGCACCGAGGCGTAACCTTACATCGGTTGGTGCTTTACTTCTTTCGCGGTCAACTTTATAAATTTTGCCATCTTTATCTTTTACTTCGCCTTTATCGCGGCTATTCAGTATCAGGCCGATATCCATCCCCGGTAAAATATCAAGTTTAACTTTATTGAGCTGAAAGCGATAGCCGATATATGGATTAAGATTAATACTCTGGCTTTGAAAAGCAACATGTCCGGTTGCCGCGAAACTTGGATCATTTGCCACTATGGGTAAATAGTCATCATATGTAAGATATGTTATTGGACTATACTTATCAATATCAACCTTACTTCTTAATAATTCATAGCCGCCTTGTAAACCCACAATAAACCCACCTTTTGACACCGTTTGAGCCTGGATGCTGCCACCATAACTAAAGCCATTTTTATTGCCATACGGGTTATTAGCATAGTCCATCGCGTTGCCGGTGGTTGAGCCTTGTAATACCTGGGTGGTAGCTGTTGTTGATTTGCCTGCAAAATGAAATAAGCCGGTATTTGCCTGTACAGAAACTTCTAATTTTTGGGCGCAGAGCTGCAGCCCGCTAAGCATCAACGGGGCAAGGATAAGGAGGTACTTTTTCATTTTTTATGTGTTGTAAAGTTCAGTTTCAGGTTTAAACCGCCTGCTCCAAATTTTATCTGCTGTGAGCCAAGGCCATCAAGCGGGTATTTCAAAAAAGGTTCAATTATTAACTTGTTGCTTTTGCCAAGGGGATAACCAACACCAAATGCCACGTTCAGGGTTTTGGCAAAATAAAAGCTGTTAAAGCTTTTATGTGTTGTTTCGTCGGATGTTTGCGCTTGTACACCGGCAGCCTGCGCTAATCCCGGGTAGCTGTAACTTGCCGTGTAGGCTTCATTGATAAATGTGCCCGAACTTAAACCAGCAGAAATATAAGTGTCATTTTTTTGCGGGTTAAATTCATATTTAAGGTTAACCGGGATATCAAGGCCGATTAGGTTAGCATTGTAGTTTTTGAATGAAGGGCTCGATGATACTTTATTAAAATCAGCCATCACACTGTAAGCGGTGCTTAATGATGGTGAAAAGGACACTGCCGCTGCACCATTTGATGGCTGGTTTTTATTATAATTAAGTGTGTTTTGAGCCAAAGCCAAACCTGTTGAAAGTTTAAGGTTTTTACTCAGTTTAATATCAGATGTAAAACCTGCACCGGCGTTTATCTGGTTTTGACTGCCCTTGGCATAATTAAAGAATGTTGCGGCATAAACACTAAATTTAACCCTGCGCTCGTCCGTTTCCATATCAGGTTTCTTAGGTTGATCATGATCACTGGCAAGCAAAGCTTCCATAGAGCTGGTCTTTTGTTTTACTTTTACAACTGATGGAACAGGATTAACAGAAGGTGTTTTTGCCGGGTTGGTGTTAACCGGAGACTGTACAGCTGGGGCATTGGCAAATTGCTGCGTGTTTGTTTGCGATAAAACAGAGTTTACGCTATCTGCTTTTTTGCCAAATGGCACGTTTGAAACATGATTATCCGCAGGCTGAACGGCAGGAGTGATGGTCTTTGCAATACTGTTGACCGGGTTAATGGCAGCAGGCGTTACAGCTACAGGTGTAAATACAGGTACAGTAGTTGCCGGTTTATTTACAATTGCGTTGCCTGCCGGTTTATTCAAGGCATTATTGTTTGCAAGTACATTGGGCTTATTTGCCAATGCACCGCCGGCCGGGTTCAATTTTGTTGCTGACTGCTGTGCACTATTGTTGGCTGCAAGGTTTGTTGCAGGTGACTGCTTAGTTATCACTGGAGCCTGTGACGGAGCGGCGTTTTGAATGGTACTATCAGCGGCGTTGTTTTGCGGCAACACAGGTTTTGCAGGCTTAACAGCAGTGATCTGGGCATGGTCATTCGTGTTACCTTTGTTTGAGGCTATCCATAAGCCTATACTTAAAAACAGCAAAAGGACAGCAGCGGCGCTTGCCCACCATAGGTAAACCGGGCGGCGCTGTTTTTCCTGAACAGGGAATCGCTCCCTGAGCAGCAGCCAGCCTTCATCAGCAGTAGTGTCTTCGTAATTATCAAACACTTCCCTGATGCGGTCTCTTAAGTCGTTATCCAACTGATCATCCATGGTTTTGTGCTTCTTTTCTTAATATAGTTCTCAATCTTTCTTTCGCCCTGCTAAGGTAAACGCGCGATGAGCTTACCGGAATGCCGAGCGTTGTGGCTATTTCGTCATGATCATAGCCGTCTATCTCATACATGTTAAAAATAGTTCGTTGTATAGTTGGGAGCTCAACCATCAGCTTTAAAATATCCTGTGCATTTAAATTATCAACTGGCCCCATATTACTCCTGATGGGGGCAGCATTTTCCAATTCAACATTAAGCTGGAATTTAAGGTCTTTACGCCGGCGGTCGATGGCTGTGTTAACCAAAATAGTGCGGAGCCAGGCTTTGAACGGCTTATCAATGTTGTAGCCGCCAATAGCGTTAAACACTTTTATAAAAGCGTCATTTACAGCTTCAAGGGCATCGTCGCGGTTTAAACTGTAACGCAAACTAATACCCATAGCATAGCCATAGAACTGCTTATACAGCAATTCCTGATGTTTTAAGCTGCCTTGTTTGCATTGCCTTACGATCTCTTCTTCGGTAATGCGAGGGGGTGGATGCATTAAATATACTTAGTTCCGCTAAATGTTGTTTTAAAAGCCTTTACGCAGTAAAAGATTTAAACGATACAAAAATAAATAAAAAAATATGCCGGTATTGTTTGCCTGTTGTAATCAAAAAAGCCGGTACCCATAGATACAGGTACCGGCATCGTAATTAAAACAATTGAACTTTTAGTTAATTAGCTTTTTTCAAGTTGTATTGAACAGTTAATGTATCGCCATTGCTGTTGCGTTGTAGTTGAAATACATTACCGTCATAAAAATACTGGTAAACGCCTTTCAGGTGAAATTTATTAACACCCGGTACTACTGCCGATGAGTCATTGAACTGAATATAGTATCCGTTGTACACAAATCCGCCGTAGCTTGCTACATGCTTCCTGGTATTGGCGGCTACTTTAAATAATGATGCCGCAGTTAGCTTTAAAGCTATTGTATCGCGAATAGTATCATAACCGGCACCGCTTGCTTTTTTAACAAGAGCACCAAATGTTCCGGTGAAATTGCCTTGCGGCTGGGCTACTGGAACAACTTCGTTTTTGGGTGAACAGGCTACACCTAATGTTAACAGTAATGGCAGCAGGTAAAATAAATTACGTTTCATAAATCTTATCTCGTTATCAATTTTTAACCATTACGCATCTTTTTAATAAAACGATACACCAGGCAACAATATTTTTATAGTTTTTTTGCTTCATCCCAAAAAACATCCATCTCGGTCAGGCTCATATCATGTAATTGTTTGCCATTTTCCTGTGCCTTAAGTTCAAGGTACTGAAAACGTTTGATGAATTTTTTATTGGTTTTTTCGAGTGCATTCTCGGGGTTGATATTGATGAACCTGGCGTAATTGATCAAGGAGAACAGCAGGTCGCCAAATTCGGCTTCGGCCCTTTCATGGTCGATGGCGCTTTCGTCTTCGGCATTAAATTCATTTTTAAATTCCTGCAACTCTTCCTCAACCTTAGCCCAAACCTGGCTTTTCTCTTCCCAATCAAACCCTACACCACGTGCTTTTTCCTGTATGCGCGATGCTTTTACCAGTGCCGGCAAGGATGCCGGAACTCCACCCAAAACAGATTTGTTGCCCTCTTTAAGCTTGATTTGCTCCCAGTTGCGTTTTACATCTTCTTCGTTCTGCACTTCCACATCACCGTAAATGTGCGGGTGGCGGTTTATCAGCTTGTCGCAAACGCTATTCAAAACATCAGTAATGGTGAAGTCGTTGGTTTCGGAAGCTATTTTGGCATAAAAAACCAGGTGCAGCATGATATCGCCAATTTCCTTTTTTATTTCGGGCATATCGCCGCCTAAAATGGCATCGCTTAGCTCGTATGTTTCTTCAATGGTAAGGTGGCGCAGGCTTTCCAGCGTCTGCTTTTTATCCCATGGGCAGTTGGCCCTTAGGTCGTCCATGATGATGAGCAGGCGATTGAACGCTATGGTGGCGGTAGGTGCGGTTTCAGGGGCTTTTAAAGGCATAAATTATTTATAATGAATACTTATGCTGCAAAGGTATGATAACATCTTTAATGAAAACTTACTGTATCATTAATTTTAAGCTAACATTAATTAATTTTATTAGCCAATTGTTAATGCCGCTCAAAAGCACATTTTACCATGAAAAAAATTTACCTGTTTATCTTCCTTTTTGTTTCGATATTTAAAGTAAGCCACGCCCAGCAGTTGCCGGCCGGCGATGTGGCAAACAGTACCTTTAGCCAGCCTCAGCCCTTCCTGTTTACCGTAAGCACGCTTAACCCGCAGGGCCGCAACTGGAGTTTAAATTACTCGGGTGGATATGGCCAGCGTACGGTTACCCCGCTCGGGTTTGATGGTGTTGATCAAAATTTTTCGGCTAAGGGGTACCTGGGCAATAAGTTTACCTTAATGGCCATGCTGGGCACCGGTTTTAGTAATAATGGCGGTGTGCGTACGCTGCAACAAGCCGAAGTACTCCGTGATTTTATCGGCGGAAACCAGCCTATGGGCTTCAGGGCAGGGGCAAGCCTCGGCTTCAGGAGGGAGTTTAACAGTGATGGTGTAGCATTTAGCCGTATAACTGCCGCGTACGAAGTAACAAATTGGAAACTTGGTGCCAACGTTAGGTTTGAAAAAGCATTTGCTACTAACCGTGATGGTTTGGATTTGATAACCAGTGTAGGGGTACACCGTCATATCTCCGGACAACTTTTTGGCGGCTTTGAAGCCGTAGGGCAGGATCTTGAAGGCTTTTGGCAAGCTGATGAGGCCGAAGGTGGCGCCCGTTTATTGATAGGCCCGTCGCTTAATTATGCTCCCGTTAATTCGCGCCTGGCATTTTCACTTTGCGGCGGCCCCATTATTTATGCTACCCGCAGCGCAGCAACACAAGGCCAGTTTGCCTACCGCGAATTGCCAACAACCAACGGCTTTACGCTAAAGTTTAATGTAGGGTTCCGGTTCTTATAAAAAGAAAGACTAAAGCTTAACAGCCCTGAGCATTTCGCGTTTACCTGGTGCTCCGGGTGCCTTTTCTACTTTAAAGCCCATGCTTTTGAGCATGCGTTTCAGGTTGCCTGTGATAGCATAGGTAACAAATACACCGCCGGTTTTCAAAAAGCTAACAGTGTGGCCAATGGCTTCCTCGTTCCACATTTCAGGCTGATGGATAGCGGCAAAAGCATCAAAATAGATAATATCAACCTGCTCATCCGTTTTAAAATCCAGGAGTTTGGTATGTGCAATGTGCAATTGTGTGGAGTTATTAACCTCAACCTTACCGGTTAGGGCAGCCGTGTAAGTGTTGTTGAATTGTTCCCATAGCAATCCTGGAATGTATTGCTGATAACCGGTTTGCAGCATCATATCAGCATTTACCGGGTAAGCTTCAATGCCGGTATAATTAAGCTGTATCTGCTTATCGGTACATGCATAGGCAGTTAATAAAAAGTTAAGCCCTGTGCCGAAACCTACCTCCAATATGCTAAGCTCTGTGGTGTCGTTTCGGTCAAGGAAATATTGTAATCCCGATTTAACGAATACATGCAAACTCTCTTGTAACGCCCCGTGGCGCGAGTGGTAATGCTCGCCAACTTCGGCATTGTAAATGGTATTTGAGCCGTCGGCAGTGGGGACTATGGTTAGTTGAGGCATGGAAAGATATTGTATATGCTATTACATAAACGCGTCATTGCGAGGAACGAAGCAATCCTAAACTGTACAGAGTGGCTCTGCTAATCGGGTATTATTAATAATTATAATTTGATTTTATAGGTATTAATGAGTTTCCCTTGGTTGGTTGTGTTCGTTCTTTATAATGATGTAATTGTAAATTATTAGGTGTATTTTTTAGTCGGTTTGTAAATATGGGCGTTGCCTGCGGCCCGGGCTTTCCGTTACAAGTCCTCGCTTTTCCTGCAAACAAACCCACCGCACGCTCCGGGCTTTTCACTGCAATCCCTAACGCGGCCCCCGCGCAACATCCCTAAAATATATTTTACACGTCATCACGATTTTTTTCAGGTTCCCGATGGTTCCTCGCAATGACGTTGTTATTTGATGTTTTTTAGTGTACTTCTTTCATCATCTCCGTCACAACCTCGCCCAAATCATAAACAGGTACACTTGTAACTACAGCCGAAACAATACTTACGCCAGCGGCCGAGCGGTAACCTGCCGCACAATGTACCACGATTGGTTTATCTGAAGGGATTTCGCCAACGCGCTCGCGCAATTCAGGCAGAGGAATGCTGGTAGCGTTTTTAAATACCTTACCAGCGGCAACTTCACCGTGGTTACGTACATCAACTATGGTGTAATTGTCTTCATTTGCCCTGAAGGCATTTAAATCAAGATCGGGAGATACCTCACCTGCGTTTACAGGAGCCAACAACGCGGCTTTGATATTTTTTTCGTAACCAATTTTGGCTGCTTTTTTAATCAGGATGTCAAGCTTGTCCTCGTTTTCGGCAATGAGGTAAAACTGCTCATCTGGACCTATGATGGAACCCAGCCAGGTTTCAAATTTTTCACCGTCCTGCAGATTAATGGCGCCATGCAGGTGGCCGCTCCTGAACTGTGCTTTGGGACGGGCATCAACAATTAAAATGGCTTTTTCCAAAAAGCTGTCTGCTTCTATATGCGGTACAGTGGCAATGCTCTCCTCAAAACCCGAAACCCCGTTTTTGTTCAGCTCAACATCGCGACCGAAGTATTTAGGCATAAAAGGCTGATCGGTAGTAAGGGTTTTAACAAACTCCAGTTCGTCCATCAGCTGTAAAGCATAGTTTTCACGCAGTTCGCGACCGATGGTGCTTTCCAGGTCGGGGCTCATGCTTTTACCGCATAAGGAGCCGGGGCCATGCGCCGGGTAAACCACGACGTTTTTAGGCAGTGTCATGATCTTCTGCCGTGTGCTTTGGAACATCTGGCGGGCAAGTTCCTCTTTTTTAGCGGTGATATTGCCCACGTTTTCCCGTAGGTCCGGCCGGCCTACATCACCTACAAACAGCGTGTCGCCGGTAAAGATGGCTGTTTCGCGCCCTTCTTCATCTACAAGTAAAATACAGATAGAATCGGGCGAGTGGCCGGGGGTATTGATGGCTTTTAGTTTGATATCGTTAAGCTGGATAACGTCGCCGTCATCAAAAGTTTCGTGCGGGTATGTTGCACCGGTAAGTTTGCTGCAATAAATAACAGCGCCGGTGGTTTGGTGTATTTCAAGATGTGAGCTTACAAAATCGGCATGCGGGTGGGTTTCAATAACCCCCACAATATCGGCATCGTGCTGTGCCGCAAAGTCATAGTAAGGCTGCGGATTACGGGCCGGGTCAATAACTATCATTTTGCCCGTGCGGATCACGGCATATGAACCGTGCGCCAGGCCTTTATCGTAAAATTGCTGAATGATCATATTTGCCGCAAAGATAATGCTTCGGCGGAATGTTTTATTCGTGCAATGTTTGAGTGGTGTAAATATTGATCGTTTTTGTGTAAAGCTGTGAAGTGTATTATTGATACGAAATAGCTAAATTTGAATATGACAGTAGCTGAAATAAAAACAGAGATCAACAAGGCAATTGACAATGTTCCTGAAGACGCCTTGGCAGACGTGCTTTCATATTTAAAACATTTGCAGGCAAAAACCACTGATGATATCAAATTAACCGCTCATTTAAGGCAGATTCTTAATGAAGATAGCGAATTATTGGAGAAGCTTGCACAATGATAAGTGTTGCACAAGCCGAACAAATACATAATGTGCTCATTGAAAAGTTTGGCGGACTAACAGGAATACGTGATTTACCGGGATTGGAAGCTGCTCTTGCCCGGCCATATGCCACGTTTGATCAGCATGAACTATATCCCCTGGCTGTGGATAAGGCTGCCGCTGTTTTTGAGAGCCTGGTTATAAACCACCCCTTTATGGACGGTAATAAAAGAATATCTTATGTGTTAATGCGTTTGATTTTACTTGAAAACGGTTTTGACATTACCGCCAACCAGGACGAAAAATATGAGATGGTTATAGCCGCCAGTAAAGGAGAAATACGTTTTGATGAAATAAGAAAATGGATCGGTAGTAAAATGCTGAAAATGGATTAATTACTAAACTGCCTTAAATGATGGTCAACATGCTTATACGCTAATTGCCCCATCTGCTCCCTGGTCATTTTTCCGAAAAAAGTATGTTCAAAATCGGTTTTGGGAGTCTTGCCATATTCCTCTATGAGCTCAATCCATTGTTTTTTCTGAGCTGCTACGTCGCCGCTTTGTTCAGTTACTTTGCATTGCGGAACGGTTGGGTTGTTCCTTGCTAAGGGACTATCATCCTTGAGCATGCTTTTCAGCGCCACTTTGCCAAACAGGCGACCAATGAACGCGCGTTTATAGACCGTTACGCCTAAATACATTTCTTCAGAAAGGGTGCAATGTTTCAGCATTTGATAAACGTTCATTTTGCCCCATTCCGGTTTGCTGTTTTTATCAAGTAAGTTGATCCTGCTGATCAGGCCGTCGCGGGTTTCTTTATCAAATATTGTTTTCATTGTTTTAAAAGGTTTATGCCATAAAGCTACTACGAAATTACAAACAGGCACAGGCGTTTTTGAGCCATAAGCAGGGAGGATTTATGCCAATAGTTTATAAAACAAAACGGGGCCATACCATAAATCAAATTGACCACCCTTGGTGTTGTGTTACCTATGAATTGAAATTTAGCCGATAATATTTATACAAAAAGGGGGTTAACGCGTTTTTTGTATAAAAGACACTCAATTATCTGATTGTTAGTTATATATGTGGATGTTAACCCCGGATTGTGTTAACCCTGTTAACCCCCTTTTGTTAGTAGGATCAACGCAGCCCGAAACTATATTTCGCTTAAGTATCTGCATAAAAAAAGAGGCTGATCATTACAGCCTCTTTTTTTATGAAAACAAAATCTGATTTACCAGATCTTCGTCCTGTCTTCTGGTTTTTTATACATTTTATCGCCGGGTTTTACGTCAAACGCTTTGTACCAGGCATTGATATTGGTTATAGGCGCGTTGGTACGGAACTGCTCGGGCGAGTGCGGATCTGTCAGGATCCTTTGCGCTGCCGATTCGGGAGTTTGCGAAGCACGCCATACCTGTGCCCATGATAAAAAGAAACGCTGGTCGGGAGTAAAGCTGTCAATAGTATTAGCCGACTGGCCCTGTTTGGTTTTACTGAATGCTTCGTAAGCGATGTTCAATCCGCCAAGATCGGCCAGGTTTTCGCCAAGGGTAAGTTTGCCGTTTACATGCAGGGTATCGATAACAGTGAAAGCATCGTATTGCTTAACCACCTGGTCGGCACGTGATTTAAATTTATCGGCATCTTCTTTTGTCCACCAGTCGCGCAGGGTTCCGTCTGCGTCATACTGACGGCCCGAATCGTCAAAACCGTGGGTCATTTCGTGACCTATAACAGCGCCTATACCACCATAATTAACAGCGTCATCGGCTTTAAAATCAAAAAACGGGAACTGCAGGATACCGGCTGGAAACACGATCTCGTTATTGGTTGAATTATAATATGCGTTAACAGTTGGCGGTGTCATTCCCCAGCGGGTTTTATCAACCGGTTTGCCTAAGCGGCTCACGTTAAAATTGTAACGCCATTTGCTTATAGCACGCAGGTTACCGAAATAGTCATCACGGTTAATTACAATGCCATCGTATTTTTCCCAGTTATCCGGGTAACCAATTTTTACAGTAAAAGCATTCAGTTTTTTAAGTGCGCGTTCTTTGGTTGCAGGGCTCATCCAGTCAAGGCGTTTGATACGGTCGCCAAGGGTTCCTTTTAGGTTGTTCACCAAATCAACCATGTATTGTTTTGCGGCAGACGTAAAATATTTTTCAACAAAAAGCTGCCCCAGTAATTCGCCAAGATTGCCATCAACAAGGGCACTCATACGTTCGGCACGCGGGGTTTGTACTTTTTGCCCACTTAACGCGCTGTTGTAAGTAAAGTTTGCATTAACAAAATCAGAGCTTAATTGACTGGCGCAACCTCTTAACATATTCCAGCGCATGTAAATTCTCCATTTGGCAACGGGAGTGGCTGCAAATGTAGAATCCATGGCCCTGAAAAATGACGGCTGACCAACTATTATGCTATCCTGGCCGCCCATGTTAAGGGCCGGGAGTATTTTTGACCATTTTAAGTGCGGGGTTTGCTTTTCAAAATCGGTAACCAGGAACTTATTATAGGTAGCATGCGGGTCGCGCATGGCTACCCGGCTCCATTGCGCTTTGGCCCAGGTATATTCCAGATCATAAACTATGGCGGTATTTTTCGCTGCCTCATCGGCGCTGCTGCCGCTAAGGGTAAACAAAGTTGTGATCAGCTTTTTTAAGGCTTCCTGTGCTTTTTTTGAACGTGGATCGTTTTTGAGATAATAATCCCGGTCGGGGAGGGTAGTGCCGCCCTGGCCAAGGCTTATTACATATTTATTCACGTTTTTGTCATCCTGATCAACTCCCGACCTGAAAATAGGCGAACCTTTTCCGTTAAGGCGCTCATAAATCAGTTCGTTAATAAAATCGTCAAGCGTTTTTATCTTATCAATACGTTCCAAATCGGGTTTGGCAGGATCATAACCACGTTTTTCGATAGTCAGGCTATCCATGCCGCTGGCGTATAGGTCGCCCACACGTTGTTTCAGACTGCCTTTGGGTTGTGATGCCGATACCCGGCTTACCTCGTTCAGCAAACCGATGAGTTTATCAGTATTTTCCTGCCGCAGGATATTGAAGCTGCCCCAGCGGGTTTCTTTAGCGGGGATGCCGTTTTGTTTTAACCAGCCGCCATTGGCATACTCAAAAAAATCATCGCCGGGCTTTACGCTCAGGTCCATGTTGGCGGGATCAATAAATTTTTTAGGAGGAGTAGCAGTTTTATGCTTCGGCTTTACGGGTTTAGGCCCTTCCACAGCGAAAACATTTACTGATATACCGAGACCGGCAACCAGCAACAAATAGTTAAACTTTAATTTCATGTCAATACTTAAAAATTAAAGTTAACAATTAGCAGGTATTAAGCAAAAATGGCCGGGGCGGGCCGTTAGTGATTGAACCAGTTGATAATGGCGTCGAGCTTTGTTTTTTTCAAAATATCAAGCCAGAAACGGTGTAAGGGTATTGTTTTCATGACAATTTGAATGTTACATATATAATAACTGGTTAATTGTAAAAATATTGTGGGAGTAGATTTTGGTGTGTGGGGGGGATTGTTTATGGTTGATAGGTCATAGTTCATAGTTGTATAGTAGTTTATGGTTGATGGATCACATAGGTCATAGTTGATTGGTGTGTAGATTATAGATTATAGTTGTGGAGATAATGATTTTATAGAAGTACATATTTGCATTAGGGATGGTAGTGGAAAGCCCACAGCGCGTGCAGCGATTGCGGGCAGGAAAGGCGAGGACTTGCAACGTACAGCCCGGGCCGCAGGCAACGCTCGTATGGTGATTAGAGGTTAGGGGCGCTGTTTGCTTTTAGACCAGTATTATTACTACCTGAGACTTGATCTGTAGAACTAAGGATTTTACAAATCAAAAATCCTGAAATCAGAAAAATCCGTTTAATCCCGGTTCAGAATATGGGTATTACCTCCGGCCCAGGCTGTACGCTCATACTGCACAAGGCATTGCCACAGGCCGGTATCCGCTACCATCCCTAATGCGGCCTGCGCTCTTATCCGCAGCTATGAATCATGATCTATGAACTAACCACAAAAAAATCCCTCAACCTTTGGCTATGAACCGCTAACTATCGTATTTTTGCGCGTTATGAGTATTGCTAAAACATATATCCCTAAAGAAACCGAAGAAAAATGGTACAGTTACTGGTTGCAGCACGGCTTTTTTAAGTCGGTGCCTGATGAGCGCGAGCCTTATACTATAGTCATTCCGCCGCCAAATGTTACCGGGGTTTTGCACATGGGGCACATGCTTAACAATACTATACAGGATGTGCTGGTTCGCCGTGCCCGTATGAAAGGCAAAAATGCCTGCTGGGTTCCGGGTACCGACCACGCCAGTATTGCCACCGAAGCCAAGGTTGTTGCTATGCTTAAAGAGCGCGGCATTAGCAAAAAAGACCTTACCCGCGAAGAGTTTTTGACCTACGCCTGGGAGTGGAAAGAAAAATACGGCGGCATTATCCTCGAACAGCTTAAAAAATTAGGCGCCTCATGCGATTGGGACCGTACCAAGTTTACCATGGACGAGAACCTGTCCGAAGCGGTTATCGATACCTTTATCCACCTGCATAAAAAGGGGCTGATCTATCGCGGTATCCGCATGATCAACTGGGACCCGCAGGGTAAAACAGCCGTTAGCGATGAGGAAGTTATTCGTAAGGAAGTTAACCAGAAGCTTTATTATATCAGGTATAAAGTGGCTGGTACGGAGTCGGTTTCCGACTTCCTGACCATCGCTACTACCCGCCCGGAAACCATTATGGCCGATGCAGCTATCTGTATCAACCCTAATGACGAGCGTTATCTGCACCTGCATGGTAAAAAGGTATATATCCCGCTTATTGACCGGGAGATCCCGGTGATACTGGATAACTACGTAACCATGGATTTTGGTACAGGTTGTTTGAAGGTTACGCCTGCGCACGATTTGAATGACTACGAACTGGGCCAGCGCCATAACCTGCCGGTTATTGATATTTTGAATGACGATGGCACGCTGAACGAAAAAGCACAGATACTGGTTGGTGAAGACCGTTTTGCTGCCCGTAAAAAGATAGCAGTACTATTGGAAGAAGCCGGCGTACTGGAAAAAGTTGAAGAATATAAATCACAGGTTGGTTTCAGCGAACGTACGAATGCGGTTATTGAGCCTAAACTATCTATGCAATGGTTTTGCAAGATGGGCGAAATGGCGAAACCTGCTTTGGATTATGTGCTGAATGGCGAGATCAAACTGATCCCTGAGAAGTTTGTGAACACCTACCGCCACTGGATGGAGAATGTAAGGGACTGGAACATCAGCCGCCAGTTATGGTGGGGACAACAGATCCCGGCATGGTACCTGCCAAACGGTGAGTTTGTGATTGCTAAAAATGCTGAAGAAGCATTAAAGGAAGCGCAGCTTAAAAATCCTGCATTTACCGCTGCCGACCTTACCCAGGACGAAGATGTGGTTGATACCTGGTTTTCATCATGGTTATGGCCAATTTCGGTATTTGATGGTTTTAAGGATCCTAACAACGCTGATATCAACTATTACTACCCAACTAATGACCTGGTTACCGCGCCGGAGATCTTGTTTTTCTGGGTGGCGCGAATGATCATGGCTGGTCACGAGTTCAGGGGTGAAGTGCCGTTCCGGAACGTATACCTTACCGGTATTGTGAGGGATAAGCAGGGCCGCAAGATGTCAAAATCATTGGGCAACTCGCCCGACCCATTAGATCTGATCGAGACTTACGGTGCCGACGGTGTACGTGTGGGCATGTTGTTATGCTCGCCTGCCGGTAATGACTTAATGTTTGATGAAAGCTATTGCAAACAGGGTAGTGGCTTTGCCAATAAAATATGGAATGCCTTTAAGCTGGTAAAAGGCTGGGAAGTTGATGAAAGCCTTGCTAATCCTAATGCCGTAGCCATTGAATGGTTTAGCAACAGGTTTAACCAGGCGCTTACCGAAATTGAAGCAAACTTTGCCCAGTACCGTTTATCAGAGGCTTTAATGGACACTTACAAGCTGGTATGGGACGATTTTTGCGCATGGTACCTTGAAATGATCAAGCCGGCTTATCAACACCCTATTGATAAGGCGACTTACACGGCTACTATTCAATTCTTTGAGGACATTTTAAAGGTATTGCATCCTTTTATGCCTTTCCTTACCGAAGAGTTATGGCATGATGAGCTGTTTGGCGAACGTACTGAATCAGACTGCTGTATTGTAGCACAATTACCCGTTATTGGGGAAATAAATTCACGCTTACTGGCTGAGGTTGAGATAGTAAAAGATGCTGTTACTTCTATCAGGAATACCCGCAAAACAAAAAAAATTTCAGACAAAGAGCCGCTCGAATTATTTGTTAAATCAAATTCAGGGATCAACTACGGGGATTACGCAGCTATTATTGCCAGGCTTGCCAACATCAGTAAGTTTGAAACCGTAGCTGATAAAGTGGAAGGAGCTATTAATTTCTTAGCTTCAACGGATGAATTTTATATTCCTTTCAGCGAAGAAATTGACCCGGTTGCCGAGTGCGCAAAACTGAAAAAAGAGCAGGAATACCTATTAGGTTTCCTGAAATCAGTTAATGCAAAATTGGGTAACGAACGGTTTATGGCCAATGCAAAACCCGAAGTTATTGAGGTTGAGCAAAAGAAAAAGGCCGATGCCGAAGCTAAATTAACCATCATTGAAGAAAACTTAGCAGCTTTGGCTTGCTAATTGCAGAACTTACCAGCGTTGCATAACAAGCTACCCTACAGTATAGTAGGGTAGCTTGTTGAATTGCATAGCCAATGTTAAGTTCTGAATATGAGTAATAAAGTAAGTTTTTTTAACTTATCGATCTATAAAATTCTGTCGAAGGAGCAATCGTTCCTTGACCAGGCCCGAATCCGTTTATTGTATTATGGGTTCTTCCTTATTTTTGTTGCCCTCGGTGCGCTTTACCTGAGCGTTTATTTCCAAAACCAAAAGATGCTTGCCTATACCGCCCTGTTTTTGATGGGATCTGTGGTAGTACTCTTTAAGTATTTGACCTGGCGGCCCGACTGGCGCGGCGCAGCGCATGCCCTGCTTATCGTGGGCACCCTTGTTAATTCCAGCCTGGTTTATGCCTCAATGCAAACAGTAAACATCATTACTGTGCAGGTAATTATCATTGTTATAGCGTTCAGCTATTATATGCTTGGCCAGCAATGGGGGCTCATGTACTCCCTGCTTAACACGGTACCGGTTTTGGTATTTATGATCATTGAATATAACAGCGGGTACGTTATAGGTATTAAGCCTAACAAAATTGATCAGTCTACCATTATCATCAGCCTGTTTGCCAATTTTATATTGCTCATTTTTATCCATAGTCATTTTTATACTGCTTTCTTAAAAAACATTAAACACCTTAAGGATAGCAGTAAAGAGCAGGCGCGGCTTTATAATCAGATGGAAACGGCGATTGGAAGGGCGGAGAAATCGGCCCAGGTTAAATCCGAGTTCCTGTCAACCATGTCGCATGAGATCCGTACGCCCTTAAATGCGGTTATAGGGATGAGTAATTTGCTGATGATGAGCAATCCGCGGCCCGACCAGCGCGAAAACCTCGAAGTGCTTAAATTCTCGGCCAACAACCTGCTGGCCATCGTTAATGATGTGCTTGACTTCAGCAAAATTGAATCGGGAAAGGTAGTATTTGAAAACATCCGCTTTAACCTTGTTGAGCTGATGAACAATATTTGCGGCGGGCAGATGCTGAAAGCCGAAGAAAAAGGCCTGCTGTTTAAGCTCGACGTTGATAGCTCGTTGAAAAATAAAGTGCTTTTTGGCGATCCTACCCGCATAACCCAGATCATTTTCAACCTGGTTAGTAACGCAATAAAATTTACCCCGCAGGGAAACATATGGGTAAGGGTTACTTGCGTGGAAGACAGGCATAATACCGTTACTGTGAACTTTTCAGTACGGGACACAGGTATCGGTATCGAAAAAGACAACCTGGGCAATATATTTGAACCATTTACGCAGGAGTCATTAGCTACCACACGTGAGTATGGAGGCACAGGCCTTGGGTTGGCTATAGTTAAGCGTTTGCTTGAACTGCAGGACCTGCAAATAACGGTTAACAGTACAATGGGGTATGGGTCTGAATTTTTATTTCATATGGAATTCCCGGTATCAACAGAAGTAGTAGCAGAAGTAGTGACTGCCCCGGAAACTAAAAAACCGGCAGAAAACCCGTTGGCCTGTTTGCGTGTGCTTATTGCCGAAGATAATATGGTTAATGTGATGCTGATGAAGAAACTGCTGAGTAAGTGGAATATAAACCCAACCATTGCCGAAAACGGGGAGCGGGCAGTTGAGTTTATGCAATATGGCAATTTTGATATCATATTAATGGACCTCCAGATGCCGGTGATGAACGGCTTTGACGCATCTAAAGAGATCCGTAAAATGGCCGATCCAAAAAAATCAGGCGTTCCTATTATTGCGCTTACAGCTTCCGCTCTATTTGATATTAAAGAACAAGTGTACGAAGCCGGCATGAACGATTATGTATCCAAACCATTTAAACCGGACGACCTGCTGGAGAAGCTTAATAATTATGCTTTGAAAAAGGTAGTGTAAGGTTGATCGTATCCTTGTAATTTTCAAATCAAGTCATAAGAAAAGAGGTACTCTAGTGCGATTCTCGTTGGTTATTGTATTCTCTCTATTGTTAGTGACAGCTCCATAGGTGTTCGGAAGATTCAAAAAGCAGTGGATTGTACGATTCCTTCCCTTGAGAACGGGGGTAGGGAAGGGTTTGGACGACAGACTTACCTGTGCTTTAATGACGCATAAACCCCTCCCTGCCACTATATAACTCTGCGTTCCTCTCCCCAAGTGTGGAATTAAAAAGTCTTCCAAACACCTGTGGCGACAACACCAATAACGACCATGTATAAATGTATTTCATTATTTATGATAAAACTGCCAACATACTATATTGAAAAACTCAGATATCGTATATGTGCTTTAATCCTATCTTTGCGAGCGTAACTATTAATTTATAACTATTATAGCTAATATATAATGCTAACATTTGAAACAAAAGTTTGGGAGAAAGATTGGGAATACATTCTTAAAGATGGATATCTTGAAACAATGATTTCAAATTGTAATTACAAATTTGAGAAAAAACACCTAATAGTTAACAACGTAAATAACAGATCTGTTGTAGAAAAGCATTGTAAGGAAAAGATACAAACGGGGGTAATTGATGCTTATTTTTTTGTAGAAGATTTTGCCAATGAAGTTTTGACACATTTTGACATATCATTAGACAGTTTTAAAGGGGGGTACTATTACTCAATAGCTGAATTAGTTGGAATTTTTAAATGCAAAACAAAATTTCTATTGCATTTTTCGAGTGATTCCTATATCGAAGATAAGAGCAATTGGATTTCATCTGCTATAGAAATAATGAATGAAGACAAAAATATTTTTGTTGCGAACCCTACATGGAATAAAAGGTATGATGAAGCAGAAAATGAAAAGGTTGGCGAAATAAAGGATTTTTATATTGGTTATGGGTTTTCAGACCAGTGTTATTTAATACGTACAGATGATTTCAACAATGAAATTTATAACGAAAAAAATATTGAATCCAATAGATACCCTCAATATGGCGGGGAACTTTTTGAAAAAAGAGTAGATGCATTCATGAGGAATAATCAAAAGTTTAGGATCACGCATAAACATTCCTCATATATATCGAAAAACTTTCCCAAAAGTTGGATAGTGAGAAAAGTCTTAAGAAAATATATTTCTCGACAACGTTTAAATTTTGCATCGAAATAAATTTTGCAATTTTAGCTAATTAGGTTTCAAAAAGTCTAATTAGCTAAATAAGCGTAAATTAAGTACAAGTATAAAATTAGGATCAAACAAGTTTTATTCGAGCTAATTAAATGTTTCATTTTCCAAGCCTTTACAAATGTCATATAAGATGCGCCCCCTCTATTCGATAGCAAAGTTCATTGTTTTGCCTTTTTTGCACGCTAAAAGTAAGGTAGGACCTATATCGCTATTTTGAACCGCGGTTATCGTTCAGTATTGGCTTCCGGAAATTCCCAACAGATGAGCAGGTCAAGGCTGGTACTTTCTTTGCCATTGGTGCCATCAGTGCCGCAATTAATATCTATTACTGAAAAACCGGTAATGCTCTCTTTCTTCAGTGTCACTTATTATGATACTTCCGCCGGTTGTGGTGAGCTTAACGGCGTTTGGTACTAAAGCAAATCACAAAATCAAAATGATCACGATTCATTAACACAGCGATCGATCCATTTACAACGGGCGGGTTATGGCATTTTTCTTGGTTTTAAAGAATCAAACTTACTTATTCAATTTATCCCCTTCCTTAATCACAGCCTGATTCACCTCCCTTACTCTTTCTATATCCATTTTTTCAACGGCCCTGTCGTAGGTTAAAACACCGTTCACTTCGTGTTCAACGTCGGTGGTTTGGGTGTAGATGGCAACACTTAGCCCTTTGTATTTCATCAGTTGCTCCACTTCGTCGAGCAGAAAAACATAACGGTCGGTAAGCCTCGCTTTGGTTGGTTCATAATCGTAAGCATTGTTGTGTACCGGCCACATATGCCCGCGCACAAACAGGCCGACGCCGCCAAATTCGCCCAGGGAGGCGGCCCGGTGATCATCAGGTACAGAAGCACCGTATGGGCCAACATATATGTGTGTATCTGCATAATCGCCGTTGCCCGGGTCGCCGTAAGGCTTTTGGTAATCGGGATTATTGTTAAAGCCCGAATTGCCGTTAACCAATCGCGAAGGGTCATATTGCTTAACCCAATTGGTGATATTTTTTACATCAAAAGCGCCCCAGTTTTCATTGAAAGGCACCCAGGTAATAATGGAGGGCGAGTTATAATGATCGTCAATGATGGCTTTTAACTCTTGCCGGTAAACTTTCCTGTTTTTAGTGGTATCTTCATTTTGATACCATATGGCAGGCATATCCTGCCATACCAGCAATCCCATTTTATCTGCCCAGTAATAAAAACGCTGCGGTTCGGTTTTCATGTGTTTGCGGATCAGGTTATAGCCTGCTTTTTTGGTGTAGTCTATATCAAATTTAAGGGCTTCTTCTGTTGGAGCTGTTAAAACCCCGTCGGGCCAGTAGCCCTGATCAAGGAGGCCAAGCTGCATGATGAACTTACCATTTATAAGCGGCCTGATCACACCATTAAGTTTACCCAGTTTAATATCACGCATACCGAAATAGCTTTTAACCTCGTCGGCCTCGCTGCCATCGGCATTGTACAATGTAAGCTTCAGATCATATAAAAACGGGGAGTCGGGCGACCATAAAATGGGGTTATCTATAGGCAGATAAAAATATGATCCCCCAGTTGCGCTTGCCTGTGAAATCTCTTTGCCGCTGTTCAAGGCAACTGCTTTGATCTTGCCTGCCCCCTCGGTATTAACAAACACTTTTAACCGCTTGCCTTCCACATCTGGCAGCAGGTGGATATTTTTGATGTATGACTTGTTTACCGGTTCCAGCCAAACGGTTTGCCAGATGCCCGAAGAAAAGGTATAGTCGCCCCGCGGACCGTTTTTGCCTGATGGTGTTTTGCCATCATTAGGGTCGTGGGCTGCAACAACGATGCTATTGCTTCCCTTCTTAAGATATGGGGTAATGTTAAAGCTGAACGAATCATATCCACCGGAGTGTGAGCCTGCTTTTTTACCGTTAACAAAAACGGTGGCATCATGATCAACTGCCCCAAAATGAATAACAACCTGTTTGCTTTGCCATTTTGCAGGGATGTCAAAACTTCGGCGGTACCACATATTGATCTCCTGTTTGCGCTGCACACCGGATAGCACCGACTCAGGGCAATAGGGCACCAGTATTTTATCCGGCTTGCCTTCAAATGATGCAGGTTTTTCCGGGTTTAAGGCGTCGGGTATATCTTTCCCGCCGCGATAATCCCAATGTCCGTTGAGGCAAAGCCAGTCGCTACGTTGTAGCTGCGGCCTCGGGTATTCAGCTAATGGGATCTCAGCTTGTATGGCGGTATTTGTCCATTGTGTAGGGAGTTTGGCTTCCTGGGCAGATGCAATGAAGCTGCATACAATCAATGCTGAGATCAGGGCTATCGCTTTGTTGTAAATGTTCATATTGAGATGTTATAATTGATGAGGTTATGCTGCCAAATTAGGGAATAGATAACTGTTATCATAACATTTTATTGGAAAGGGGATGTTGTCTGAACTCGAATTTATTGAATTTGAAGAATTTATTGAATGTACATAGCATTTTTTGTTCATTCCCTAAATTCAATAAATTCGAGTTCAGACAACCTTACCATTTAACATACACCGGCAATTCTTCAATAAACTGGTAAGTGCATTTTTCGTGATCTATAGTACAGTAGTAATGCTGTAGTCCGTTACTTACTGCCAGCAGGGATACTTTATGCACCATATTATACCGCGCAATCTGGTCGAAGGTTTTTTGATCGATAGTTACTGAGGGGGCTTTGCATTCAACCATTAAAATGCGTTCGCCGCTGGAGTTAAAAATTACAATGTCGGTGCGTTTTTGCAGGGTATTAAGTTTAAGGCCGCCTTCCAGTTTAATTAGCGAGCGGGGGTAGTTTTTTTGTTTGATGAGGTATTGTACAAAATGCTGGCGTACCCACTCTTCTGGTGTAATGATGATGGTTTTTTTACGGATCTCGTCAAAAAGGGTCAATGTGCCGTTATCGTCGCTTATTTTAAAAGGGTAGGGTGGAAGGTTAAGCGGCTGGAGCATTTTTGAGAAGTCTGAAGTATTAAGTTATTAGTCTGAAGTTGGGGTTCAAAATTAATAAATATATCATTGGGCATTGGCTAAATAAAAATACATTCCACTTTTGACTTTCGACTTAGTACTTTTGACTGCGAAATATGACTGCTGCCGAGATATTAAAGGACCTTAAGAACCGTAAGTTTAAACCGCTGTACCTGTTGCATGGTGAGGAACCTTATTTTATTGACCTGGTGAGCAGTTACGTTGAGCACCACGTGCTGCCCGAGCATGAACGCGGCTTTAACCAAACCGTAGTTTACGGTAAAGATACCGATATCATGACCGTGCTCAACGCCGCCAAGCGTTACCCCATGATGGCCGACTACCAAGTGGTACTGGTAAAAGAAGCGCAGGACATGAAATGGGGCAAGGACGATGATAATAAAAAAAGCATCGACCCGGTATTGAGCTATCTCGAAAATCCGCTGCCAAGTACCATCCTTGTTTTTTGCTACAAATACGGCAAGTTTGATAAGCGTAAGAAAACTTATAAGGCCATTGAAAAGAACGGGCTTATCTTTGAATCGGCCACGTTGTATGATAATAAGGTGCCGGCCTGGGTTGAAGGGTTTGTAAGCGATAAAGGCTATAAAATGAACCAACAGGGATCGGCAATGATTGCCGAGTACCTGGGTAACGATCTTTCTAAAATAGCCAACGAACTTGAGAAATTGATGCTGAACGTTAGCGCCGGTCAGGAGATAACCCTAAAGCATATCCAGGATAATATCGGCATCAGTAAAGAGTACAATGTGTTTGAGCTGCAAACCGCGCTTACCAAAAAGGATGCTTACAAGGTAAACCAGATCATCAATTACTTTGAAGCCAACCCAAAATCAAACCCCATAGTGCTGGTGTTAGGCAACCTGAACAATTTTTTCAGCAAGGTGCTGGTGTATCACTATGTAAAGGATAAAACTCCGCAAAACCTTGCCCGCGAAATGGGCGTTAACCCCTACTTTATTAAAGATTATGAGCAGGCTGCCCGTAACTATCCGCTTGGCAAAATTTTCCAGGTGATCAGCTATCTGCGCGAATATGATCTGAAAAGCAAAGGTGTTGAATCAAATGCACCGCACGGCGAGTTGATGAAAGAGCTGATGTTTAAGATATTGCATTGATCCTAAATTTCCTTTAACCTTTATGACCCTATCATCACAATCAAAAGCCAACCTTGTATCCAACCTTATCCGGGCTTCGGCAGTGTTATACCTGGTTGATTACTATTTGGTTGGCGGCGGCGGCACCACTTATTATGCTGCAATTGTTATGTGCATAGCCTTAAGCATTTTGATGGTGCTGGCCATGTTTGTACGTAAGGGTTATAAGTGGGCCAAATGGATATTACTGGGTTTATTGATCTTAACCGTAACACCTGATGCAATAAATCTTCCATCGGCATTCGAGGCAAATATTTATGCAGGCTGCATTGCCATAGTAATTGACCTGTTACAAATAGGGGCGCTTGTTTTACTTTTTATGCCTGATAAAGAAGAGCCGGTTGCTGAGCGTGCTGAATAAGTATTAAAGAAGTCTCCAAAATCATTTCTAATTAATTAAATATCGTAACATTTTTGTTAAGTGTAGCGTTGGTTAGTGTTTGACCGTATCCATGCATTTATTCATTAAAACTTCATTTTTAGCCGGTCTTGGCTGATTTTTAGCCTGACTTTCCATCACCCAGGTTTACATGTAATTGATTATTTACAATGTAACAAAATTCATCAGCCGATTAATTTCCTAAGTTCACTTATCCTAAGTACTATGTTAAGCTGATCAATAAGGCATATTGAATAAAAATTACGGTTATGATACTTTTATTTTGCGGATTATCAGGTGCGGGGAAAACTACTTTGGCAAGAAGTGTTGCTGCCGAATTAACAAGCCTGGGTATTAAAATCGAAATTATTGATGGTGATGAGTACCGCGCAGTACTTTGCCGCGATCTGGGTTTTAGTAAAGAAGACCGGAACGAGAACATTCGCCGCCTGGGTTTTGTAGCCAGTCGCTTCAGCGAACAGGGCATTGTTACTATTGTTAGCGCTATAAATCCATACGATGATATCAGGCAGGAACTTGCCGAAAAATATGATCATGTAAGTATTGTTCATGTTGATTGCCCGCTGAACCAATTGATAAACCGCGATACCAAAGGTTTGTATAAAAGGGCATTACTGCCCGATGGACATCCCGATAAACTAACCAACCTGACAGGTGTTAACGATAGGTTTGAAGTACCCGTTAAGCCCGATCTGTATATTGATACCTGCAATTATACCATACAACAAAGTACCTCTTCACTACTCTATTATATTATAAATAACCTGCATCCTGTTAAGCAGAAGAATAAGATACCAAGCTATTCCTGAAAAAAAAGGGCGCTTATAACTGATTTATGCAAAAAAGAGTACTGATCATTACCGGAATGCACCGTTCCGGCACCTCGCTTATTACCCAATGGTTAAGCAAATGCGGCCTGCAAACAGGTGAAAGACTTGTACCCGGCGGTAACGGCAATGTTGAAGGGCATTTTGAGGATATTGAATTTTTAAAAATGCACGAGGAGATCCTGGCCGGTCACAATTTACCTGCGACAGGGCTTACTACTGAGCATGTGGCACAGTTTAGCATTTACGAAAAGGAAAAGCTTAAAAGTATCATTAAGGTTAAACAACAGTTGTACGATCAATGGGGCTGGAAAGACCCGCGCACCTGTCTGTTTCTGGATGTGTATAAGGAACTGCTGCCCGACGCCTGCTACCTGGTTATCCTGCGGGAGTATCAATCAGTAGTGAGCTCGCTTTTACGGCGCGAATTTAAGTGGCTGGAAAAAAAATACCTGGCTCGTAAATATTTTTCAAGGCTGATATGGAAGACATTCAGGCGGGGGCGCCGTATGGTAAAGTTTTACAATGATCATGCTACCGAATATTTAAAAGTTTGGATAGCTTACAACCAGGATATCCTGAAATGCATTGAAACACTACCTCGCGATGCTTTTATTGTGCTCAATTATTCGATGCTGAACGAAGAGGACGAACAGGTTTTTGAATACCTGAAAAGCAAGTGGAACTTAGCGTTAAAATACTCAAGGTTCAGGGATATTTTTAAAGAACATCTTATTGGTCCCGATGTGGGCTTTGTGCAATATATCACAGATAAAGACCTGATTACCCAGGCCGTAGTATTACAGAACAAGCTTAAGGCATATATGCAAACCGATTAATATTAAATTTCTTTTGCAGTTTGTTATACGTCTTTGCGAAAAAAGTAAACAGATATCTGTGCAATAAAGTGTAAAAGTAGTTCAATTTGCTATACAATCGTTGTTATCATGTGATAATCAGCTGATTATTTCTTCAAATTCGTTTTACGTAACATAATTAAGTATCAGCCATGATGCTTATTTAAGCAACGTAAAACCAGGGAGGAGGGATATGAAAGCTAAGTTTTTTTGCTGCTTGCCCTACAGAGTAGTCACAGGGCTTTTGATCATCATGTGCTTACACTCGCCCGGTTTTTCGCAGGCTGGAAAAGCTGGGTCGCTGGCTTATTTGAAAGCCCGCAACGGTATTGGCGGATTTAATTTGGGAGGCTTCCCGACCGGTGAACAGACGGCAGGTTTAACTTATCTTGACGGCGAAGGCAGCAAGCCTGATGCCGATAGCTGTATCACCTATGAATATCATTCGGATAAACCGCTTGATCTGGAGGGCGGGTTAACAGCAAGTCATATTTGTGTACGGACCTTTCAGGACAAGATCGTGAACATTTATATTTTCTTTAACCGCGACCAGGGATATAAAATGCTTAGTAAATTCCTGCACTGGTATGGTACGTTTACCGCAAAACCCAATGATTACCAGGACGTTTATTTGTGGGAGTCGCGCACGGTAAAACTAATGCTGAGCTATCACCCGGACGACGAACAGGGAATAGCCGTATATACCTCTGTGGCCCTAACCAACGCTATAAATACCCGGAATGCTAAAAGGTTAACGCAGTTGTTGACCAGTAATGATAAATAAAGGGTTTTAAAAGCCCCTACATTACCACTCCAAGCCGTAATCCCCGTGTAACAATACCCTGTAAGCCCTAAGGTACATTTTAGTTTCTCCCGCCTTTTTTACATTTTTACGTTACAAAATTTATATCGTACAAATGCAACATTGGTTAGTTAAGAGTGAGCCCTTTAAATATAGCTGGGAAAAATTTAATAAGGATGGTCGTACCTTTTGGGATGGCGTGCGCAATTACCAGGCACGTAATAACCTGAGGGAAATGAAAGAGGGCGACCTGGTTTTGTTTTACCACAGCAACGAGGGTAAAGAGATAGTGGGCATAGCCAAAGTGGTGAAGGAAGCCTACCAGGACCCTACAACTGATGATACCAATTGGGTAGTTGTTGACCTGGCACCGGTTGAAGCCCTGAAAACCCCGGTAACACTTGAGCAGATCAAGGCTGATCCTAAATTACAGGAGATAGGCCTGGTAAGGCAGGGACGTTTATCAGTAATGGGGGTAAAGCGCGAAGAGTTTGATTATATCTTAGCGCTGGGCAGCAAATGAGATCAATAAGCACCTGTATGAGCCGTTTTATTAAACCGGGAATAGCCGCTGTTTTATTTGCATTGCCCGGGCTGGTGAAAGCACAGGATGTTTTTAAAGAGTTTCCTGATTTATTTACTGTTCCTGAAAGCTATGTTGTAAAACATGTAAAGCAAGCGCCGGTAATTGATGGCAATGTGGAGGATGCCGTATGGCAACAGGCTAAATGGACTAAGGATTTCCAGGATATTGAAGGTCGCCTTAAGCCGCAGCCACCGCTGCAAACTAACATTAAATTGCTTTGGGACGATAGCTGCCTGTACGTTGCAGCACGGATCAAAGACCCGCATGTTTGGGCTACGCTTAAACATCATGATGATATTGTTTACCGCGACAACGATTTTGAGCTGTTTATCGATCCCAGCAATAGCACACATAAATATTTTGAAATCGAGGTAAATGCCCTCAATACCATTTTCGACCTGTTTTTAACCAAACCTTACCGCAACAATGGCGCTGCAGTAACCGGTTGGGATACGCATGGTCTGCGTTCGGCAGTAAAGGTACAGGGTACATTGAATAATCCTTCGGATACGGATAAAGGCTGGACGGTTGAAATGGCTATACCGTTCAAAGCTATTGCGGGTGGTTTTAACCGGGCTGTGATAAAGGATGGTACTTTGTGGCGCATCAATTTTTCGCGCGTGGAGTATGATACCAAAGTGCAGAACGGCAAGTATGTAAAGCTAAAGGATAATGCCGGGCATGATTTGCCGGAGCATAACTGGGTATGGAGCAACCAGGGGCTTATCAATATGCATTACCCCGAGCGCTGGGGCTATCTGCTGTTTAGCGATCACGAGGCTGATGATGTAAAGTTTGAAATGCCTTACGCCGAAGAGCAAAAGAAATACCTTTGGCTGGTTTATTACAAGCAAAAACAGTGGTATAAAGATCATCATGAATACCTGCCTTCGTTAAAAGATTTAGGTATCGAAGATAAAGTAACAGTAACCGGGAACACGAATGAGCTAAAGCTGGAGGCTACTCCTCACCAGTTTATAGCTTATATTAGTGATACTAAAACCAATGCTACCTATACAATTGACCAGGATGGCCTGGTGCAGCAACAGATAATCCCTAAACTCCATGAATAAGCGCGAATTTTTAAAGGCCGGTCTGCTGGCCGGCGTGGCCGCCCAGTTGCCCTTAGTAGGCAATGCCGCTGTTGAAGCTGCCAAAAGCAGCAAGAAAAAGGCCATGAAAAACTGGGTATGGATCAACCCTAACCAGAAAGATACCGATGATGAGCTGGCTACCCGCTACGCTTCCTACAAGGCATCGGGCATAACGGGTATATTTTTCGAGAACGACAGCGAACGCCATTTTCGCGCTGCCAAGGCTAAAGGATTGGAAGCCCACCGCTGGATGTGGACTTTTAACCGTGCCGAACTGGTGAATGATAAGCCCGAATGGTACAGCAAAAACCGCAAAGGCGAATCATGTGCCGATCATCCGCCTTATGTGCAGTATTACCGCTGGCTTTGCCCGTCGCGCCCGGAAGTGCAGGAGTATTTAACCAAAACTGTTGATGATATTTTAGCGAAGGATTATATCGATGGCATCCACCTGGATTATGTGCGTTATTGCGATGTGATCCTCCCTGTAAACCTTTGGGACCATTACAAGATCGATCAAACCAAAGAACTGCCCGAATATGACTTTTGCTACTGCGATGTTTGCAAAGCCAAATTCAAAGAAGAGTATAACCAGGATCTGGATCAGATTCAATATCCTGAAGCCAGCCTTTCATGGCGTTTATTCAGGTACAATAATATAACCCGGGTAGTTAACGGTATTTCGACCGTGGCACATCAGCATAAAAAACAAATAACTGCAGCTGTATTCCCAACACCTGAAGTGGCCCGCCGTAACGTAAGGCAAGACTGGACAAACTGGAACATGGATGGCATTTGCCCCATGATATACCACGGTTTCTACAAAGAGGGCGTAAGCTGGATAGGCAACGCCGTAGCCGAAGGCGTCCATTTCCTGGCCGGAAGGTTCCCGCTGTACGCAGGCCTCTATTTATCTGATTTTAAGAGCGACGATGAAATTCGCACTGGCATCCAGGTGGCGTTGAAAAACGGCGCGATGGGGGTGTCCTTCTTCGGTAATGTAAGGCCGGAGGTATTGGCTATACTGAAGGATGAGGTAGCGGCTTTTAAGGCGTAAAACACCCCTTTGTCTCTCACACCGTCATTGCGAGGCACGAAGCAATCCCCGACTTACAGAGCCGCTCTGCATAGTTTGGGATTGCTTCGTGCCTCGCAATGACGCTTTTAGATATACCATCAATAATGGCAATAAATCTTTCGCATTCTCGACTTATCCCCGCATTTTGTCCAATAAATCGCTTAGAGTTGCGGCTTCATCCTCGGTGAGGTTATTGCTCAGGATCTCTTTGGTTTTAAACTCGGCATCCATTTTTGAAAGGGTTGCAAGTCCTTCGTCGCTGATGCGGATATCAACCGCGCGCCTGTCTTTATTATTGGTGCAGCGAGAAACCAGTCCTTTTTGAACAAGACGATCAACAATGCGCGATGCATCCGACATCTTATCGATCATCCTTTCCTTTAGCAAATTTATAGTGGCCGGTTTAGGATACTGGCCACGCAATATCCTCAATATATTGAACTGCTGCTGGGTAATATTATGTTTTTCAAAATGACAACGAAAATAGTTAGCCAGCCAACCTTGCGTGTATGCCACGTTAATGGCTACTTTGTGGTAGTTGTCTTCAAAATTGGTACTTTGTATTTCGTCTTCTATACGCATAATAGTAGTAATGAATGGGATACAAATATGTTTAATTATTTTTAATTTAACATTGATTTATTTATCGCTATCCGTCGTATCAGAGTCATTTCCAGCCAATTTAGGCTTGCCATAACCCCAGGGACAGTGCAAACACTTATTTTTACAGCAATAGCCACGCTTTAAGTGATAGGCTTCAGTAAAAACAAAATTGCCGTCTTCGTTGATATAATAATCAATGCCTTCCTGCAACATTAATTCAGAATTTTTACAAAGATATCATCTTTAAAGTAAGCTTTCAGATGATCACCTTTGCCGTGAAGTGTCCACACCTGTTTAGGTTTGGTGTTGGCTATAGTTTGCAGGATATCGTTCCAGTCCACGTGGTCGGATATAAAGAGGGTATCCTGGTTATTAACCTGCAGGTTTTTCCATCCCGAGGCAAAAAGACGTTTTACGCCCGTGGCCCTGATGTAGCTATCAAAAGTAAAAGGCGGAACTATATAAACAAACTCATCCTGCACCTTCATCAGCTTGCGCCCGTAAATTTGATACTTGCCGGGAGGGAAGTCCATTTTTTCATAAATAGCATTGATGGGCATTATTTTATGATGCACCAGAATTTTTTTTTGAGGCGCATGCTCGGTAATGAGGTTTATTAACCGCTGACTTTTGCCAAGCGCGTAAGCACCGAGCAAAATGTTGCTTTTAATATCATTGATCTTGCGGATTTCGGCAACAGGATCAGGGTGAATAACCTCAGGGTTGGCGAAGGTGCTTTCAGTGATCAGCACATCGGCTGTAACCCATTCAATAGGCTCACAGGTGGCATCGGGCTGCAGTTTATAATCGCCGGTGTATAAATATCTTGTGCCTTCGTATTCCATCAGTACCTGGGCAGAGCCAAGCATATGCCCTGCCGGGATTAGTGTTACGGTAACCTTACCTATTGTGAATGGCTCATTAAAAGGGACAATATTAAAAACTTTGGCGGCGGTACGGTCATACCGAAGCTGCATAATGCTTGCTGTAGCTCGGGTGCAGTAAACGTTGTTGTTGCCGCTTATGGCATGATCGGCATGGGCGTGGGATATTACAGCCGTTGTTGCAGGCAATTGTGGGTCGATGTGAAAATCGCCGTATTTGCAGTACAGCCCTTTTTCGTCAAAGGAAACAAAATCGTCAAGTATCATTAATTAAGGGCAAGCGATAAGTACAGTTCATGCAAGGCTATTACCTGGGGTATAACCAGCTGTTTACCGTCGTTTATAATTACGTCATTGGCCAGTTTCAGCTTTTCATCCTGCGATAGCTGGCGGGCCTCCCGGTTTTCAACATCGGCCCGGCTTATGCCGTCGCGTTCCATAACACGGGCCATGCGGGTTTCAAGCGGTGCAGTGATCATGATGGCCCTGTCGCACATTTTGTATGAGCCGCTTTCAAATAAAATAGCGGCCTCGCGTATTATATAAGGCGCATCCTCGTGCTGTTGGTCAAAGCTTTCAAAAGCCCTGAACACGGCAGGATGTACCAGGGCATTAAGCTTTTCAAGTTCGGCTTTATTGTTAAAAACTATCCCTGAAATATACTTGCGGTTAAGGCTGCCATCATCAAAATAGGCCTCGGTGCCAAAAGTTTGTTTAATACCTTCAATAAGGAGTTGGTCGGTAACCATTACCTTTTTAGCTTCGTTATCGGCATAAAAAACAGGGATGCCAAGTAATTCAAACACTTTGGCTACAGTTGTTTTACCGCTGCCTATATTACCGGTTAAACCTATTTTTAGCATTATTTTTTTATGTAGAAATCAATATTGGCCGGAGCGATCCTTACCACTTTACAAAAGGGCGGCATGTGGATAAGCTTTACCGGCAGGGCTGTATAACCCTTATCGCGCCAAAGGTTAAGATCGGCAATGGCTTCAAACAGATCTTCATCAATATCGGCATACCGGCTTAAAGAGGTGGTAAAGGTTATTTTAATTTTTTGCGGAAATACTTTTACGTTGTAATAGTTGTTGTTATTGATCAGCTTTACGGGGATCTCCAATGTTTTTTCGGTAAATTCATCAACCGGGATAATGGCCTGTACCGAGCGCGGATAAACATTCAGGTTACCCTCATTGCTGGGCTTTAAATTAACCCTGGTATTAATGGTTTCATTAACGTTATCAAATTTAAGCGAATCTGTTTTCCACGAAGTGATCCCTCTCAAACGTTCAATAGGGCCGCTCACCGTTACGTAAGCCGGCCGTACGGTAATATTACCTGATATGGCAAATTGCTTTTGATAACTAACACCCATGGTAAGCTGAACGGGAACTTTTTTAATAAGGCGGTTGCTAAAATCGAAGTAAAGTGTATCTGGATCAATGGATGAAACCCGGTTGGCCGGATCTTTCCCCATATTGATTTGTTTTAACTGTGTGCTGTCAATAACTACATAATTACGGGTTTCGAGCGAGCGGAGATCAACGGTAAGCGGTTTACTATCGCTATTGAACCGGGAAAACAGCATTTGCCAGCCGTTGCCTTGTATGGTAGCATCAACAGTATCGGGCTGAAGCGAATGGAACGCCCGCC
The DNA here is from genome assembly GCF_056402535.1 of Mucilaginibacter sp. P4_A11. Classification (NCBI taxonomy): domain Bacteria; kingdom Pseudomonadati; phylum Bacteroidota; class Sphingobacteriia; order Sphingobacteriales; family Sphingobacteriaceae; genus Mucilaginibacter; species Mucilaginibacter sp. P4_A11. Next base: position 304,841 of record NZ_JBFUHE010000004.1, on the reverse strand, counting down.
TTTGCGGGGCATTTTTAAAGGTTAAAACCTTTTTTACCTTGTATGGAAGCGGATCGGACAGGGTTGTAAAAATCCAGGCTATGACAGCCAGCGACAAACAGGTAAAAAATACCGAGAGCCGCCTGCGTTCTGTTGCCGATAATTTTACTATTCCCATATTTTAAGCTGAAGGCTTAATGCTAAAAGCTGAAAGCCGAAAAATGTATTACTCATTTCTTAACCTTCAGCTTTTGCTGTTTTGTTATAAATATATTGCTTTAGACTTTAAGCTTAAAGCAATGTTATAGCTTTCGGCCTTAAGCCTTATGCTTACAGAAATTAAGCTTTCTTCTCAACCACCGGTGTGTTCAATGCTTTTGAAGCCTCCAATGATATGGCCGATTTGTCAAAGCGGATCTTACCGTTTTCAACCTCAACCAAAAAGGTGGCATCATTTAAATCAATGATACGGCCATGAATGCCGGCTGTGGTTATAACCCTGTCGCCTTTTTTCAATTCTTCAACGTATTTCTTTTGATCTTTTTGTTTTTTAACCTGTGGGCGGATCATGAAGAAATAAAATACTACGATGATCAGTACCATTGGCACTAATGATCCGTAGCTGCCTAAGCCGCCGCCTGCTGAGGCCTGTAATAAAATAGTAGCTATCATTTGTTTAATTAATTGTTATTTTTTTAAAACCTCGCCAATTAAATGCACCATAGTTTCGGCAGGCTGAGTGTTTGCTGTAACGGTTATTTGTTTATCCTGTAAACCGTTTTTACCGGCACTATTAAAGGTAACGCTGATCACACCGCTCTCGCCAGGCTTAACAGGAGCCTTTGGCCAGGTAGGGGTAGTACAGCCACAAGTAGCACGGGCATTGGTAATAATTAACGGCGATTTACCGGTATTGGTGAACTTGAAATCATATGATACCTTGTCACCTTCTTTGATTTTGCCAAAATCATGGCTTTCCTTTTCAAATTTAGCTACAGGCGCATTGGCTGCAACTGCTGCGCTATCGGCATTGGTTTTTGATGCATTATTAGCTGTGCTGCCATTGCTGCTGTTGCAGGCTGAAAATAACATGCCCGCTGCTACTAAGCTTAAAAATAGTTTTTTCATTTTTTAATATTATTCTATTAAGCCACGGCCTATTTTTTTGATCTTGTTTTCGGCCTTAAGCTCTATTAAAATCTTGTCCAAGATACCGTTTATAAATGAATTACTCTTAGGCGTACTAAACTCTTTTGATATTTCAAGGTACTCGTTTATGGTAACTTTAACGGGGATAGAATTAAAGTTAATAAACTCGGTTATAGCCATTTTCATTAACAGGGTGTCCATCATGGCAATACGCTCCGGCTCCCAGTTTTGGGTTTTGGCGGCTATAAGTTCATGGTAGGCGTCATTATACCTGATGCTTTGCTGAAACAGATTTACCACAAACTCACGGTCTTCAACCCAGTTACCGGTAATTTCGGCAAGTTGGTTTAACTTGTAATCATCATTCGAAAAGTTTTTGAACGTTTTGGCAATAAGTGCCTGAAGTACGTCTTTATCAACAGGCCAAAAAATAAACCTGTCTTCAAAAACCTGCTCGGCAAGTGATGATTTAAGAATAACTTTTTTGAAAATGAATTTAATGATATCCTTATCTGTTTGCAGGGTATCGCCTGTTTTGGCAAGATACTCAGTATACTCAGGTGAGTTTTTGAGGATAATAAAAAGTGATTTTGAAAGCTCAGGCTCAAAGGTCCAGTCAACTTTGTACTTTTTCCAGGCAGTAATGTATTCCTTATTATCATTCAGGCTCAGGATAAACCTGTTGGTGAGTATTTTAAGGTTGGCATTCAAGTCATCGGCGGTGGGGAGGTGTTTGTTGGCGCGTTCCTGTGCGTCATTAGCAGCAAAACTTACTACTTCATTAATTAATGATAGCATCCAGATATACATTTCGTAAACCTGGTCTATGCTGCTTAACATATTCTTTTCGAATAGTTTAACGTCTTTCGTATCTGATTGGTGATACGCGTACAGTGCCTGTAATACCTTTACCCGGAGGTGCCTTCTGTTTAACATTTTGTAAGAACGATTTGGTTTGCTTAGTGCAAACGGTTTATATAAAAATTAATTGTTTTAATAAGATGATTTTACTTTTCTGATGTCTTCAATGCGTTTTTCAGCTATTTTATTGGCCGCGTTGATAGTTGGGATGTTTTCGGCCTTTGAAAGCTTTAACACATTACGCGTAGCTTCGTAAATGTTTTCGGTAAGCTGTAAGGTACGCTTTTTATTAAAATTCATCAACTCCGAATAGCCGGTAATAATACCTCCTGCATTGATCACATAATCGGGGGCAAAAAGTACACCTTTATCAAGCAGCATTTTGCCGTGCACATTTTCATCAAGCAACTGGTTATTGGCCGAACCTGCTATAATGCCGCATTTTAATTTAGCAATGGTTTGTGTATTCACAGTACCACCCATAGCGCATGGGGCATAAATGTCGGCATCTATATCAAAAATATTATTGTTTGATACCGGCTGCGCGCCATATTTTTTGGAGATCTGGCTTACACGCTCTTCATTAATATCGCTGGCGTAAACTTTTACGTTTTCGTCCCTAAGCAGGCGTACCAGGTTTTCACCCACGTGACCGATACCCTGTACAATAACCGATTTGCCTGTTAGGCTGTCGCTGCCGTACATTTCCCTTACGCAAGCCTTAATCCCCATCAAAACACCCAAAGCTGTAATAGGCGATGGATCGCCGCTACCGCCAATGTTTTCAGGAGCGCCGGTAACATGATTGGTTTCCATCTTGATATACTCCATATCGCGCGGGTTGGTGCCCACATCTTCGGCAGCAATAAATTCGCCGTTAAGGTTTTTGATGAACCTGCCAAATTTGCGCAGTAAAGCTTCGTTTTTGTCCTGGCGCGAATCGCCTATGATCACCGAGTAGCCGCCGCCAAGATTAAGACCGGCGATAGCTGCCTTGTAGGTCATGCTTTTGGCTAAACGCAATACATCATTAAGGGCATCGCCTTCGGTTTTGTAAGCCCACATGCGCACGCCACCAAATGCAGGGCCAAGCGTTGTATCGTGGATAGCGATAATAGCTTTCAGATTGGTATCAGGATCGGTGCAAAAAACAACTTTCTTATGCCCAAAAGCGTCAAGCTGGCTAAATATGGATTCCGGTGGATGTTGTTCAGGCATTAGTACTATAAGTAAATGTCTTTAAGCGCACAAAAGTAGAGGTTTTTTTTAATACTGGCAAAGGTAAACGCGTCTTGATTTATAATTGCTTATTGTTTTTGAAAAGATATGGCTTGCTCTTAAACATATTAAAGTAATATTATAGTCTGCACAGCAAATCGGGTAAGAAGCCATATATTAGTTTTATCTTTTATTGCCGATGAAAACCTATACCATTAAAAATACTACCGGGATTACATTGAATGAATTTTACAGAGATTTAGATGCCGGAGGGAAGCTGGTGATTTACGGTTATTGTATCTCTATAATAGCATTAACTTTCAGGCTGATATCTTCGCCTTATTTTATCAGGCCAGGCGAGTCCCAATCAAAATTTAAACGCCGTTATAATACGCTTTCATTAATTTTCGGTTGGTGGGGATTACCCTGGGGACCTATTTATACTATAGATATGATCAAGATCAATTCGAAAAGTGGGGGCGGGGTAGATGTAACCAATGAGTTGATACCTAAATTAACAGAGAAATATATTTATCATGATGCAGAAGAAATATTTACAGAAGGTATTACGATAGACTATAATGATAATGAGTTGACGAGATGATAGGATGTTTATAATACATAGTAAGCCAAAAGTATTATCGCTGATGTCCTGCCGAAGCTATTTTTGACATTCATCCGGAGGACATCTTTTTCGCTCTTCTACTGACATGATCCTGTCAGTGTTCAGTTTTTAAAAAACGGGTGTTCAGCTTTTGATTTTGTGATTTTATAACTAATTGATTATTAGTGCATATGTGTTCATGCTGAGTTTTAAGGTGCTTTGAATTATTTGTAATTTATTGATTATCAATAGTGTTTGTTTTTGAAAAAACTACAAGTGTTCATCCTTTTAAAGTTGAACACTTACAAGATTGTAACAAACGCATCAATGTAACATTCTTACATCCTCCCGACTTTTCCATCCAATCACTCTCCTCAAATTTTAATACTTTTGATTATTATGTCAGGGCTTTCCGACTTTCGGACTTTCCCGACTTCCGGACTATAATAAATGAAAGACCTCGCATACCTTAATAAATTCTTTTACAAATATCGCTGGCGGCTTATTCCGGGTGTGCTGTTTGTAATTATATCCAATGTTTTTGGTGTGCTGCCGGCGCAGGTTATCCGTGTAGCTTTTGATTTGGTTACCGAAAATATAGGCGCCTACCAGCTTTTTTCGGGTTTCGACAGGCAGAGCTTTATTTATGATATTTTCGGTACCAGTTTGTTCCTGTTTGGTACACTGGTATTGGTGCTGGCATTGCTGCGTGGTTTGTTCTTGTTTTTCATGAGGCAAACTATCATCCTGATGTCGCGCCATATTGAGTACGATCTAAAGAATGAGATCTACAATCATTACCAGCAATTGTCACTTGCCTTTTACCGCCGCCACAATACCGGCGACCTTATGAACCGTGTTACGGAAGATGTGAGCCGCGTGCGCATGTACCTCGGGCCGGGAATCATGTACACTATCAATACCGTAGTTTTATTTATTTTGGTGATATATGCCATGCTTACGGTTAACGTGCAGCTGGCTATTTTTTCGGTGTTGCCGCTGCCTATTTTGGCTGGCGTTATCTATTATGTAAATAATGTGATCAATCATCGCAGCGAGCAGATCCAGGAGCGGCTTTCTGCTTTATCCAGCTTTGTGCAGGAAAACTTTTCGGGTATCAGGGTGATCAAATCATACGTGCGGGAAAGCTTTGTGCGCGAAAGTTTTGCAAGGGAGAGTGAAGACTATAAAGTGCACTCCATGGAGTTGGCTAAAGTACAAGCCTTGTTCTTTCCGATCATGTTATTGCTGGTAGGCTTGAGTAACGTAATAACCATGTACGTGGGTGGCGTAGAAGTTATGAAAGGCAACATTACTTCGGGTAATATCGCCGAGTTTATTGTTTATCTAAACATGCTTTCGTTCCCGGTTATTTCGTTGGGCTGGGTTACCTCGCTGGTACAACGTGCCGCCGCTTCGCAAAAGCGCATCAACGAGTTTTTACATGAAAAGCCGGAAATCATTTCACCGGTTGCGGATAAACATCATGTTGACGGGTTAATTAAATTTGATGATGTATCGTTCATTTATCCTGATACAGGTATACAGGCCTTAAAGAATGTTTCATTTACTGTTGAGCCCGGCCAGATGCTGGCCATTATCGGTCGTACTGGGTCGGGTAAATCAACCATTGCCAACCTGGTAATGCGTATGTATGATACCACAGGTGGCGAGATCACGATTGACAGCCGGTCGATAAAATCGCTTGGTCTTGAAAACTACCGCTCGCAAATAGGTTTTGTACCGCAAGAGGTTTTCCTGTTTTCGGATACCATCGCCAATAACATTGCTTTTAGTGCCGATGTGCTGGATATGCCCGTTGTTGAGCAAGCCGCTAAAGACGCCGCGGTATACAATAATATCATTGAACTGGAGGAAGGTTTTACAACCCTCATTGGCGAGCGTGGTGTTACCTTATCTGGCGGCCAAAAGCAACGTGTATCTATAGCGCGTGCCATTTTTAAACACCCGCAGGTTTTAATTTTTGACGATTGCCTTTCGGCAGTTGATACCCGCACGGAAGAAGAGATCCTGAATAACCTTGGCCGGGTAATGCAGAATAAAACCAGTATCATCATAGCCCACCGCATTTCTACCATCAAAAATGCCGATAAGATCCTGGTAATGGATAACGGCCAGATAGTTGAGCAGGGCAACCACGAATACCTGATGCAGCTTAAAGGAACCTACTTTGAGCTTTACGAAAAACAACTGCTGGAAGAAGAGCAGGATGCGTAATAGCGATTAATTATAAAATCTGTTTTTTTAGTTCAAGTTTTGTGCCTGGGGCATAAGCGGCAATAATTTTTGCTTTCTGAAACTTCCCCAACCCTCGTTAAGTAGTCATGCACACAAAAAAATGACACTTTTGTTTCAAAAAACTCAATAATAGCGAATAAAATACTTGCACTTTGAAAATTTATTTATATTTATGCCAACCAAAACTAATTACAGGTAAATATATATGGGAGATTTTGACAATAGAGAGCGTGAAGAGGTTTATTCAAAGAAGGTGAGAGCCGGGAAGCGGACCTATTTTTTTGATGTAAAAGCAACCCGTTCAAACGATTACTATGTTACTATAACTGAAAGCAAAAAACGTTTGGAAGATGGGGTGTTTGTAAAACACAAGATCTTTTTATATAAAGAAGACTTCGAAAAGTTTGCCGAAGGTTTGAAAGATACCATCGATTATATCAAATCAAATCAGGAAGTAGTTGAAAAACGCTACGAGTACAGTGAAAACCCGGAAATTGCCAGGGCTTCTGCCGACGAGGATTTTTCATTCGAGATCTAATACAACAGAACAACACTAAACTAAAATAATTAAAGCCCTGCTCCTTTTTTAGGAAGCAGGGCTTTTTGCGTATCTTTTATTAAAAGCAGCTATTACAATAATATCCCCCGCATAAATAATACTGCTATAGTAAAGTAAATGATCAACCCGGTAACATCCACCAGGGTTGCTACAAACGGAGCTGACGAAGTAGCAGGGTCAGCGCCAAGTTTTTTCAATAGCAGCGGTAGCATGGAGCCAGCTAATGATCCCCATAATACAATTCCCACTAATGAAAAACCTACGGTAAAGCCTACCAATAACCAGTGTGGGCCGTAAATACTGCTGAACATGCTCCATGCGGCTATGCGTAAAAAGCCGATCAGGCCTAAGCAAATTCCCAGCATTAAGCCTGAAAGTATTTCGCGGCGCATAACCCGCCACCAGTCGGTAACAGTAACCTCACCAAGTGCCATCGCTTGTATGATCAGGGTTGAAGCTTGCGAACCGCTATTGCCACCGCTTGAAATAATAAGCGGGATAAAATAAGCCAGTACTACTACTTTAGATATTTCATCGCCAAAATAACCCATGGCCGTGGCGGTAAGCATCTCGCCTAAAAATAAAATGATAAGCCAGCCTACGCGTTTTTTTACCAGCTTAAAGAGGTTGATATCAAGGTATGGTTCATCCAGGGCTTCGGTACCACCTATTTTCTGGATGTCTTCGGTGTATTCTTCGTTAGCTATCCAAAGGATATCATCAACGGTTACGATCCCTAACAGTACGTTGCCGCTATCTACCACAGGGAGGGCGGTACGGTTATTCATCCTGAAAACATTGATGGCCTCCTCCTGCGGGTCGGCAGCGCTTAGGGCAATCAGTCGTCCGTCCATGAGTTCACTCACCTTGGTTTCAGGTTTTACCAATAAGATCTCGCGGATGCGGATGTCATCAAGTAAAACACCGTGCTCATCAATAACATAAATAACATCGATGGTTTCGGAGTTTTTACCGTAACGACGGATATGCGAAAGCACACGGCTTACATCCCAGGTGCGTTTAACGGCGATGTAATCGGGTGTCATCAAGCGGCCAACGCTTTCTTCTTCGTAGCCTAAAAGGATCAGGGCTTCTTTCCGGTTGTCGGGCGAAAGCTTCTGAATGAGTTTTTGAACAGCATCGCCGTGCAGCTCGCTAAAAAGGGCAGTACGGTCATCCGGTGGAAGTTCATTGATCAGATCTTCAACTTTTTGGCCCGAAAGTTTTTTGATGATACGTTCCTGTACCGGGAACTCAAGGATCCGGAATACGTTAATAGCGCGGTTAAGCGAAAGTATTTCGATGAATTTAGGGCCGTGTTCAGGAAGCTCACCGATCAGTTCTTCAACATCCGATATGTTGAGGTTGTTCAAATATTCCTGTAATTGGGTGTCGTCTTGTTTTTCCAGTAACAATTCTACTTGCTCAACCATTTCTTCCATATATAGACCCTCCTTTTTTTACATCGGTGTTTTAATATTTTAGCTTCTTTTTTCCGAGCGCAAAAGTCGTTTATTTTTTCAAATTATAAGGCAAAATTTTCTGTTATCTTTGCGCTTTTTAAAGTGGGTGGTTTATTAGGTTAAATGGTTGATTAGTTTATCAAAATCAAAACTTAATCAACTCAATCAACCATTCACTCAATCAACTAAAAACACAAAAATGGGTTTACAATGTGGTATAGTAGGTTTGCCGAATGTGGGTAAATCGACACTTTTTAATTGCTTATCAAACGCTAAGGCACAGGCGGCTAACTTTCCGTTTTGTACTATTGAGCCAAACGTGGGTGTAATTACAGTGCCGGATGAGCGCTTGACAAAACTTACAGAAATAGTTAACCCTAAAAGTATAGTACCAAATACTATCGAGATAGTTGATATTGCAGGCCTTGTTAAAGGTGCCAGCAAAGGCGAGGGGTTGGGTAACCAGTTTTTAGCTAATATCCGCGCTACAAATGCCATTATCCACGTATTACGTTGCTTTGATAACGATAATGTGATCCACGTTGACGGCTCAGTTGACCCTATCCGCGATAAAGAGATCATTGATACCGAACTACAGCTGAAGGATCTTGAATCTATAGAGAAAAAGATCCAGAAGGTTGAAAAGATGGCTAAAACCGGTGGTGATAAAGAAGCTAAAAAGACCTTTGATGTTTTAACCGTTTATAAAAATCACCTGCTTGAAGGTAAATCGGCCCGTACCGCACCTGTTGAGGAAGAAGATAAAGAATATGTAGCCGATCTTTGGCTGCTGACTGCCAAGCCGGTACTTTACGTTTGTAATGTTGATGAAGCCTCAGTAAATACGGGTAATGCTTACGTTGAGAAAGTAAAAGCTGCTGTTAAAAATGAAAATGCCGAAGTACTGATCATCTCAGCGCAAATTGAATCTGAAATTTCACAACTGGAAACCTACGAAGAGCGCCAGATGTTTTTAGACGATCTGGGTTTAACAGAATCAGGTGTTAACAAATTGATCAAAGCTGCTTACAGGTTATTGAACCTGGCTACTTACTTTACCGCCGGTGTGCAGGAAGTACGTGCCTGGACTATTACCCAGGGTTTCACCGCACCACAGGCCGCTGGTGTTATCCACACCGATTTTGAAAAAGGCTTTATCCGTGCTGAGGTAATTAAATACGACGATTTTGTAAAATTCAATGGCGTTGAGGCTTCTATAAAAGAAAACGGTAAGCTGGGCGTTGAAGGTAAAACCTACATTGTGCAGGATGGCGACATTATGCACTTCAGGTTTAACGTCTAAGGAAAGAGACAAGACTTTAAGAGTCAGGAATTAAGACGATAAGAAAAAAGCCAGGAATAGAGTTGGGGTAATCCTCACTTTTTCCTGGCTTTTTTTATTAGAAGTTGTTTTAAGACAAATAAGAAGATCGTCATTGTGAGGTACGAAGCAATCCCAAACTGTACATGGCCATTTGATTTGCATAGCCTCTCTGTATTTCGGGGATTGCTTCGTGCGTCGCAATGACGATTTTTTAAGCTATATCATTTTGTAACCGTGTTGTTTTTTCTTTCCTATCTTCTTGTTTCTTGAATTTTGATTTCCTGACTCTTCTTTCTTCTCCTGTTTCTTGACTCTTGATTTCTTGGCTCTCTTCCTGATTTCTTGCATCTCTGCCGTTATACCGCCGACGGCGCTACCCCATAAGCCTTTTTAAAGGCGAAAGAAAAGTGGGAGAGGTCTTTAAACCCCACATCCATATACACATCTGATACTTTATGCTTTTTTTCCTTGATCAGGAAATAGGCGTCCTTTAGCCTTTGATTTTGGATCCAGCGGTTGGGTGAGGTATTAAAGATCTGTTCAAAATCGCGCTTAAATGTAGCCAGGCTGCGGCCGGTTAGGTAGGCGAAACGATTAATATCTACATTAAAACGATAGTTTTGGGTCATAAAAGCCTCCAGGTCTATCTTGCCAGGCTCACTGAAATCAAACAGGATATTTTTGAGTTCGGGGTTGGTTTCAAGCAATATCATTACGGCCTCTTTTACCTTGTGCAGGGTAAGCGTTGGATTGATCTCGTCGCTGCTTTTATCCATATAAGGGTTTAGTGACCGGATATAATTGCTGAACAAGTCGTTCGGTTTTAAAAACAATGCGCTTTCACCGGTATAGGGGCCATCGGCGTGTAAATCAAGTTCGGCGCTCATACTTTGCAGCGTGGCCTGATCCATACCAATGGTAATGGTTTTAAATTCGCCGCCGTCAGGTGGATGCTTTACATATTTAGCCAGTTCATTCCGTTTTAGAAAGCGGTAGTCGCCCTGTTTAAAGTAGTAGTTTTTGCCGTTTACATAAAGCTCCGAATCGCCGGAGAGGATATATCCGAAAACATGGTCGGGAATAAATTGCTCGCCGGCCCTGCTTGTATGCGAGTAACAGGAGTAAAGTATGCGAGGCGATGTTTTTGGATTTGATAATGGCATGTTGCTCAAATTTAATAATATTTCCGGCCATGGGGACACGGCCGGAGGAATAATCCCCAAGGGCGTGTCCTCACGCCCGGTTTGTGTTATTGGCGATATTCGCGGTCGTGGGGACACGACCGCGGGGGAGGTATTTCTAAACCGAAAATATATTAGCTTTTTTGAACAGTTATCGATTTCCCAAAATCGGAATTCAGGAAATCATCAGCCTCGTCATGATCAGTTGAATTAGTAACCGGTAACCATTGTTCAAACTCGGCCTTGCGTGCTTCATCGGCAGCTTTTAACAAGCCGGCTGCTTCACTACCTAATACAAGATGCATAGGAGGCTCGGGATGTTCGGCAAGTTCAACCATTACTTTAGCTGCCTTTTCCGGATCGCCAACCGGTACAAATTTTCCGCTTGATATATAATCCACACGGGTATCAACAGTTTGCTCGTAGCCTTCAACCTTTGGTGCATAGCTCATGGAATCGCCGGCCCAATCGGTACGGAAACCTCCAGGCTCAACACAGGTAACCAATATGCCAAGCGGTTTAACTTCTTTTGATAAAGCTTCGGTGAAGCCACTAAGGCCAAATTTAGCCGCCTGGTACATACTTAAACCGGCATTACCAATACGACCGCCAACTGAGCTGATTTGCAGGATACGGCCCGAACGCTGTTTGCGCATATAAGGTAACACCGCGCGGGTGATTTCAATAGGCGCGTATAAGTTAGTTTCCAACTGGCTACGCACCTGTTCGCCGGTAAACGCTTCGGCTGCGCCAATAATACCGAAACCGGCGTTGTTCACCAATACATCAATTTTACCAAAGCGGGTTACTGTATCGGCGACGGCTTTGTGTACACCCGGGTAATCGGTAACGTCTAATTTTATAGGATAGATTTGGCCGGGATATTTATCAGCCAGATCTTTTAATTGTTCGGGGTTACGTGCTGTAGCTGCAACATTATCGCCGGCTGCTAAAACTGCTTCTGTAAGGTTGCGACCTAATCCGCGGGCGCTGCCTGTTATAAACCATACTTTTTTCATAGTGTTATCTTTATTTTGATGACACAAAGTTAGGTTGATGAGAGGATGCGCGTTTTGTTAGAAAGCTCAAATTGCTTTGTTGGAAAGCTCAATGAACTGAACCAAGATTTTCTTGATTAGAGGATTGCTTGATAGGGGGCGATAGATTATCTATCAAGGAAATCCTCTAATCCTAAAAATCATGGTTCCTTAAAAAAAGCTACTCATCTTTTCCATATACTCCTCAATAGGCATGCTATTACGCATGTTCATCAGCATGTTACCCATATTGCCTATTACTGTACGAAATTGATTGCTTTTGCCGGTTGCCAGATCATCGATAGCATTAACGATCAGCGTTGGATCGTCAAGCTGCGATTCATCACGTGAGCCCATCAGGTTTTGTAGTTTGCTGGTAAGTTCGTCGTAAGCGGTTATGTCGGGATTTTGGTTCCAAACTACGCTGTCTACAAAGCTATTATCTTTTGAGCCGCCTTGCTCTATCAACCTTAAGTGGATATTAAGAGGCTTTAATTCGTAGTAAAGTCCCTCGGTAAGGCCTTCCAGCGCAAATTTCGACATGTTGTACAGTGAGCCAAGCGGCACAGCCGTGGTAATACCCATGAACGAACTGATGTTGATGAAGGTACCGCAACCGTTTTGCCTGAAATGCGGCAGAAAAGTGCGGATCACGTTAATTGGTCCACGGGTATTTACTGCAAACTGCCAGTCGATATCTTCTTCTTTGGCAAGCTCCAGTGCGCCATAGGTGCCCATGCCCGCGTTGTTCACCACCACATCAATTTTGCCGAAAGCAGCTATCGCTTGTTCTGTAGCGGTTTTTACCTGTTCAAGGTTGGTTACATCCAGCTTAAAGATTTTGATATTAGGGTATTGTGTAAGTTCGGTTTCTTTTTCGGGGGTACGCATAGTGGCGGCTACGTTCCAGCCTTGTTGTGCAAAATGTTTGGCGGTTAATTTGCCCAGCCCGCTACTGGTTCCGGTTATAAAAATTGTGTTTGACATGTTATTTATTTTGATGATGCAAAATTATAACGGAATTGGTATAATTTTGTAACCAGTTACACAGAGTATACCAGTATGGAAGCAGAAATAGCGTCACACGAGCGTAATCATGCCGATGAACGGCAGGCACTTCAGGACACCATGTATGTTATAGGGGGTAAATGGACGCTGCCAATCATCAATTCTATTTGCAACGGTAACCACCGTTTCAGGGAAATTGAGCGGAGTATCCCCGGCATTACCACGCGGATGTTATCGCGCGAGCTAAAAGCAATGGAGATGAATAAGCTTGTTAGGCGGGTAGTTACGCCTACAAGCCCGGTTTTGATCGAATACCAGTCGACAGAGTATTGCAGGAGTTTTGGCAGTATTATTTTGGAGATGATAAAATGGGGTAAGGAACACCGCGAGATGCTGCGCAGCGAGAATAAGCTTAATTGGTGATTTTAATATAGCCGGTAACTGTTTCATTCCTCATTGTAAAAGTTAAGTTATCTTTAACAGCTCTATCTATGATAAAACCTATTTTCACGGGGAATGAAACACCTAATCAAACAAACCTTTAAAGTCCTTTTACTGCTGGCTTTTATATTTATATCCAGCTATTCATCGGCTCAAAAAAAACAATTGCCCAATATCATTTTTGTTTTGGCTGATGATATGGGTTACTCAGATTTGAGCTGCTATGGCAATCCTGTGATCCGTACACCTTTCCTGGATAAAATGGCGCAAAAAGGGGTGAGGGCTACCAATTATGTGGTGAGCAGCCCGACCTGTACACCATCGCGCGCTTCACTGCTTACCGGGCGTTACGCTTCAAGGATGAATTTGCCCGCGCCGATAGGCCCCGGATCAAAGCTTGGCATCCCTGATCAGGAAGTTACCATTGCAGAGATGTTGAAACAAATCGGATACAAAACTGCCATGATAGGTAAATGGCATCTTGGCGATCATGCACCTTATAATCACCCGATGGCGCAAGGTTTTGATTCGTACTATGGTTTGCTGTACAGCCATGATTATCGTTCACCTTACGTTAAAACCGATACAACTATAAAAGTATTCCGCAACCATAAGCCGGAGATCCTGAAACCGGCCGACTCATCACTGATTGACCTGTACCAGCGTGAAGCCATCCGGTTTATCAAGAAACAGAAAAAGGGGGATAAGCCTTTCTTTTTATACCTCGCTCATAATATGCCGCATTTGCCGGTTGCTTTTGCATCATCGGAAAAAAATAAAAACCGCAGTGATGGCGGGCATTTAGGTGATGTGGTTGAACAACTGGATGAGAGCCTTGGCCAGGTTTGGAGAGAACTGGAAAAACAAGGACTGGCAGATAATACGATATTTATGTTTTCGAGCGATAACGGTCCGTGGATAGAGTTTCCAGACCGGATGCTGGGCGATAATGCTACCAAACACTGGGATGCCGGTACGGCCGGAGTTTTTCATGGCAGTAAAGGGCAATCATACGAAGGTGGTGTGCGTGAACCGTTTATCGTTTACTGGAAAAACCATACCCCGGTTGGCGCAAGCATTACAAGTATGATGAGTAACCTTGATGTATTGCCCACTTTAGCTAATTGGACAGGAGCCCCGTTGCCTAAGGGCAGAACATTGGATGGGCAATCAATAGCTGACGTGCTCACAGGTAAAGCGCCCAAACATCCTGAACACCGGCCAATTTATTATTACAATAACAGCGTTTGCGAAGCTGTACGCCTTGGCGACTGGAAATATCGCGAAGTAAAGGCTAACAATAATATTGGTGGAGTAGCGGGCTCTCCGCTACCTGCCCAAATTGAACTGTTTAACCTGGCCTATGATCCCAGCGAGCGTACCAATGTCATCAAAGAATATCCCGAAATCGCCCAAAAGCTGAAAGCTCTTTTTGACCAGTATCCGGGGATGAAGGAGAATTAGGATAGAAAAAGTAAAAAACGCGTCATTGCGAGGCACGAAGCAATCCCCGATTTGCAGAGAAGCCATTCGAGCGTCTCTGTATAGTTTGGGATTGCTTCGTGCCTCGCAATGACGACTGTTATTATTTAACTCTCCCTTATCGTCGTCTTATCCTCCAGCGCCATCTTCGCAATCTCATCCTTCCGCTTAAAGCTTACGCCTTTATGCTGCTGCATGTATTTAATTAGCTCATTGGCGGCTTTAACCATTTGTGGGGTGCCGCCTATGCGGTCATGGAAGCTGATAGACATTTGGCGGCGCTTAAATTCTGCTTCGGCATACAGTTGGTCGAACTCCATTTTTACCTGGCTCAGGAATTGATCAACAGAGAAGTTTTTGCCTTCTATCAGCACAATATCGTTATTGCGCAGGGTATAGGGTACAACCACAAAATCTTTTTGATTTACCGGGATGATAAAAGGTTCATCGCGGCTCAGGTCGTCAATGTGGTATACGAAGCCAAGCTCCTGTAATATTTTCAGCGTGTTTTCGCCGCGGCGCAGCCAGTTGGCATTGTAGCCTACCGGGGTAAAACCGGTTACTTTTTTAATGGCATCGGCCCCATCTTTTATAAACTGTTTTTCTTGTTCATAGGGCATGGTATATTGGGTAGCCCAGTTCTTGCCATGTGCTGCGGCTTCGTGCCCACGGTCGACAATCTCTTTAGCCAGAGCAGGGTTTTTAAGCGCCGCCGCACCAACCATGTGCGATGTTACTTTTATGCCGAGTTTATCCCAGTTATCCAGCATACGCGGAATACCTTCTTTATAACCATATTGAAACCAGGTGGCACCGGGCAGATCGATATAACCCTTTTGCATATTTTGTGGGAATGGACTTTCGGCATTATCAGGCTGACCGCCAGCCTCAAATTGCATGGATACGGAAACCACCAACCTTGAGCCATCGGCCCATTTTGATGTGCCGGAATTGTTGATGGCTGTGTGTTGTTTAGCAGCTACTAAGTTGCTGCTCACAAGGCCGGCTAAACCTAAAAGGCCACCCTGTTTTACAAATTCTCTTCTTGAGCTCATGATCTTATTTGGTAAAGAAAAGGTTATCTAATGAATAGGTGTTGTTAGCTGCAAACTGAAGCAGTACGGCAAAAAAGGCAGCATGGATCAGTTGTGAAGGCAGGATCTCCCAGTTTTCGATCAAACAGCTGCCCAATATCAATATCATCATTACTGCACCGCCGGCAACTAAAGCAGGTTTGGTAAATAATCCGGATAGCAGCAACACGCCAATGGTAAATTCAGCGATAGGGAGCAGGTAGCTAAAAGGTGTCACCATAAATTTAGGCAGCATTGATTTTTCGAAGGTGCCAACCATCCAGTTGCTGAAAGTATTAAGTTTAGGTAAGCGAACCAGGCCGTGACCAAACATGCTGGCGCCTATGGCCAGTCTTAATATTACAAATGTTAAATCGTTCATGATGTGTTTGTTTTGATAAGTCAAAGTTCTGTATAATCGGGGCCTGAGCCTTGTACATTCCGGGGGATGATCTGTAACTTTACGGGTATGGAAACCAAAAACCTATACCGGCCATATGAGCTGGAACTGCTTGAAACAAGCCAGTATACAGCCAAGCCACATCGTAATACATTTTTTGAGATGGTTTTTACGCTGGAGGGCAGAGGAATCCAGATCATTAACGGGCATGAGCTGCCTTATGCGTCTGATAAGTTCTTTTTGATTTTTCCGGAAGATCATCATGGCTTTGAGGTGCACGAGTTAACGCGGTTTTATTTCATCCGCTTTACAGATAGTTACCTGAAAACCCAAAGCGACCAATGGGTTAAAAAAATGGAGTTCATTTTTCATAATCATAACCATTTGCCGGGCTGTATCCTTAAAACAGTTACCGATAAGCCCTTGGTAAGGGCAATGATTGAGGCTTTGCAGCGGGAAACATCAAACGAGTTTCCGCAGCATAATGAAGTGGTTGAACAATTGATGAATACCATCATCACTATTGCCGCCCGTAACATCACCCTGCAGCAGCATGCCAATATTATAAAGCAACCATCAACAACTACACTGCCGCTGCTTAACTACATTCATGAATATATTTACCAGCCCGACCGCTTAAAAGCCGAGTGCATAGCCTCATCATTTAACTTTTCGCCAAATTATATCAGCGAATATTTTAAGAAAACCACCGGCGAAAGTTTGCAGCAATACATCACCAGCTATAAGCTAAAGCTGATAGAAACCCGCCTGCAATACACCGATAAGCGCATGAGCGAAATTGCCTATGAGTTTGGTTTTACCGATGAAAGCCACCTGAACCGCATTTTTAAAAAATATAAGGGAGAGAACCCGACGGCGTTCAGGAAGAGGTATGCGGAGGTGAATAGGTGAAAACAAAAAGGGACTTGCAATTTGCAAGTCCCTTTTGTGCTCCCGACGAGATTCGAACTCATATCGATGGTACCGGAAACCATAATTCTATCCATTGAACTACGGAAGCAGATGGGGCAAAGATATAAAATTGATTTAAACCAAAAGCATTGTTTAATACATTAACGTATTGTAATAATGCACAGCTTTAATAACAAATTATTATCAACGCTATGAGCATTATGTAAACGTTTACGTAAATAAAAGTGTGCCACCGCCCGCAACTCAATTGAAAGTTTAATAGTTTAGGTGTTTAATGTACAATTAAACGCTTCCTGTTCGTAAACTTGAGGAGCGATAAACCTGCTTGAATTTTTCTCTTAATAATAACGTATAATGAAAATTCTTCATTTTTTAGCCCTGCTCATAACGCCGTTTGCCTGTTATGCTCAGCAAAAAGTATTTAACATTACCGATTATGGCGCCAAAGCTGATGGTATTACCAATAACACCATCAGTATTCAAAAGGCTATTGATAATGCAAGCGTACAAGGCGGCGGTACGGTATACGTGCCTGCCGGCAAGTTTTTAACGGGTGTTATCAGCATGAAATCAAATGTTACGCTGAACCTTGCCCAAAATGCTATACTGCTGGGCAGTGCAAAAAGGATTGATTATGGAGAAGGTCACGCGGCACCGTTAATTGCTGCCAATGGCCTGCAGCATATTGCCATAACAGGTAAGGGGACAATTGATGGAAACGGGGAAGAATTACTGAAAGACGTTTTCGCGATGCTGAAGGCGGGTAAGTTAAGAGACTCGTTATGGCAAAAACAAAACCCCTGGGGGCAAACTCAACCCGAGGAGCCTAACCGGCCTAAATTGATCCATTTTTCAAACTGTATTGATATCCAAATAAAAGGCGTAACCATGAAAAACGGCCTGGTGTGGGTACAGGATTATACCAAATGCCGCGGCCTGGTGATTGACAGTATAAAAGTTGAAAGCAATACTTACTGGAATAACGATGGTATTGATCTGGTTGATTGCCAAAATGTAAAGCTTACCAATAGTTTTTTTAATGCCGATGATGACGGTATCTGTTTAAAATCGAGCGACAGGAATAGCAGCTGCGAAAATATTTATATAGCAAATTGTACCACCAGGTCAAGCGCCAGCGGGATCAAATTTGGAACAGCTTCAAGGGGAGGTTTTAAAAAGATAACAATAAAGAATGTAAAAATTTACGATACCTACCGGTCGGCCATTGCATTGGAGTGTGTTGATGGTGGGGTGATGGAAGATATTGATATCAGTGACATTCACGCGGTAAATACGGGCAACGCTATTTTTATTCGCCTTGGTCATCGTAATAAAGATGCTGTAGCGAGCACTATTAATGGCATCCATATCAGTAATGTAACAGTAGATGTACCTAAAGGCAAACCCGATAAAGGTTACCCGATGGAAGGCCCCCTGGTTAAAGGAAACCATAATACTTTTCCTTCATCAATTGCCGGGCTGCCCGGGCATCCTGTTAAAAATGTGATACTTGAAAATATTAAGATTGTGTACCATGGTGACGCCAGTAAAGAGATAGCCAATGTCAGTCTTGATTCATTAACAAAGATCCCCGAAAATCCACATGATTACCCCGAATTTTCGATGTTTGGCGAATTACCTGCCTGGGGCTTTTATACCCGTCATGCAGAAGGGGTGACGTTTAAAAATGTAACCCTTGGCTGCCCAGGTAATGATTTCAGGGCTGCCGCTGTGTTTCATGACGTGGATGGATTGAGTATTAACGGCCTTAAGATACCTCAGATTAAATCACTGCCGGTGGTTGTGTTTAACGGGGTAACCAAATCTTCGATTAAAGGTATTCAGATCCCCGGAAAGAGTAAAATTAAGATACTCAGGAAGTAATGCTATAAAATCCATCAATTCTTTTCACATAAAAAGAATTAACCTTGCTAAATCAATTTAAAGGCTTTTAGCCTTATGTATTAGGCATTTAGCATTAATATAACTTAATCGTTTACGTAAATAAATATCGCACATAATATAAAAGCACCGTTTTTTTTATCAAAATTTAATCATTATAAAACTAAACGGAGCATTTAATTGCAGTCCCAGATAAAACTTCATAGCCGCAATACTTAATTGGATTTTTCTGTGGTGTTGGGTTTAGGAGTGCAATAAAAGATAAGGTGCTTATTATTTAATAAAGGTTTACGATATGGAAAAGTTAACTGAAAAAGAGATGTCGCCATTGTCAAGTCTTGATGTATGGGAAGATGATGTATTGAGCAGGTATCCCGAGCCGGGTACTGCCAAAGCCAAAGACGAGTTTAGGGTTTATAACGATGCAGGGGATAACCCGGTACGTGAATTTTACAGGCTTAACCATACTTATCAAACCTATGGCAACGTATTGGCTAAAAAGGCCAACTTTTTACAGTTTGATAAAAAGGAAATGCCATGGTGGTCGGCCATGGAATATTTGAATACGCTGGTTGATGAATCAGACCCGGATATTTCGCTTGATCAGCTGCAGCATTTACTGCAAACATCTGAGGCTATCCGCGCTGATGGTCATCCTGATTGGTTTGTGTTAACCGGCTTTATACATGACCTGGGCAAGGTACTTTGCCTTTTTGGCGAGCCACAATGGAATGTAGTAGGTGATTCGTTCCCTGTGGGCTGCAAGTTTTCGGATAAGATAGTTTACCCTGAGTTTTTTGCTGCGAACCCTGATAATGATGATGAACGCTACAATACCAAATACGGCGTTTATACTCACCAGTGCGGGCTCGACAATGTGCATATGTCATGGGGCCATGATGAGTACCTGTACCACATTACCAAAGATTATTTGCCTGAAGAAGCCTTGTATATGATCCGTTATCACTCTTTTTACTCGCAGCACCGCGAAAAGGCATATGATCATTTACTGAATGCTCATGACCAGGAGATGTTTAAATGGGTTGATAAATTTAACCCATACGACCTTTACTCCAAGAGCCCGAAACCACCGGTAGTATCGGAGTTAAAACCATATTATGAAGATTTGATCGCCAAGTATTTGCCTGCTACAGTGAAATTGTAATTTCGGCCGGTATTTCATTTGATCATTCAAGTTTACCCGTTTGGCTCAGGCTGTAAGCAAAGTAGTTTTACAGCTTGAGTTGAACTTTAAGAAAAGGCAATAAGCCTCCTTTAACCAATTACTGAATAAAATTATTAATGATGTTGCTGTGAAGCATATCTATTGAAAAAAAAATAGTTGTACTATTAACAATAATTCCTTTCTATTGATTAATGAATAAATAAATAATTATCAGGTTTTTATGAGTATAAATGGAGATAAAGATTTAGTGTTTCGCTTACACGATGATGACATCAGTGCATTTGATATGCTTTATCAAAAATATCACCATGCCATTCATCGCAATATTTGCAAACTCACTAAAGATGATGATATCGCCAGGGATATTTTGCAGGATACTTTTATTGCCCTTTGGGAAAAGCGGGCCGATATTATCCCTGATCAATCTGTAAGTGGCTGGCTGTTTGTGCTCAGCTTTAACAAATCCATCTCTTATCTCCGTAAAAAAGTACGCGAAACCGCAATCGTTAACACCATGCCTTTCGCCGAAATGGAAACTGACAACGGTGACGTGCAATTAATGGATGAGCAATATTATTTATTGCAGCAAGCCATCAATCAGCTATCGCCGCAGCGTAAAAAAGTATTTACCCTTTGTAAGCTGGAAGGAAAAACTTATGAGGAAGCTGCCGAAAAACTGAACCTGTCAAAACATACCGTTAAAGAGTATCTTGGGCATGCGGTTGTAGCAGTTAAAAACCATATAAAGGAACATCATGCTGAATGGAAAACAGCAGGGGTTACGCTGGTTTGTTACTGGATAGGGTTAAATCAGTAGTCAGGCAGGTTGCTTTAATTATTGGGGATACAATTCGGTGATCATAGGGTAGGGCATCCTGCAGATGGCTTGCAGGCCGATCACGATAACCCCAGCTGGTATATCTGAAACTTTCAGGCATCCATCTTCTTTCGTCCTACAAACCTAATCACCGACCCTTGGCCACTGTGATAAAGCCCTTCATTTAAATCGATCTCTGTTTCCAAAAGTTCTAAAATCTCATAATTATTAAAATCGGCTTTAATTTCTTCTAAAGAAAATAGTGATTCGATATCTCTCGGACCGCCCATTTTTTCATCTTTTGCCAGGTAGTCCAGGTGGTTTTTACTAAAAGCCTCGAAAATGATAAGCCCGCCGGCGTTTAAATATTTATTAAGGGTTTGATGTACAGACGATTTGATGTTGGCAGGAAAATGCGCATAAATTAAGGCGATCACGTCAAATTGACTTTCCGTATAGTTGAGCGTCTGCAATTCTCCAGCCTGGTAATCAATAGTTACCTGTTTTTTTTCTGCAAGTTTCAGCGCTTTCTTTTGCCCTTCAATGCTAATGTCGAATGCGGAAACTGTCCAGCCAAGCCCGGCGGCAAAAACAGCATTACGGCCTTCGCCTTCTGCAGGGAAAAGAATTTTGCCGGGTTTTAGAAGTGACAGTTGTTGTTGCAAAAAAATATTAGGCTGTTCACCATAGGCAAATTCTTCATCGGCATATCGTTGGTCCCATTTTTCAGTCCAGGTATCTTTCATATGAGGGGTAGTTATTTAACTCTTTACTGGATGATAAAGGTAGTATTTAAGTAAGTCAGCACAAGGGCTATTGTTCATTGAAAAGACTTATCGATGTTTTTAATTTTTTTGAGGTTCAACGCGTTCTAAATATCTACCAGGACATTCACAGTGGCGGATCTGTATAGCGTATACATCAGGGTCCTCTGCGAGAGACCCTGATGGGACGTCAACACCAACCAAAAACAAATTTTTATTTTTCTTTAAAATAATCACAAATCCATCCCCCCGTTTTAAGGCTCCCGGCGTATTTATATAAAAAAAGCTTGTGGAAACCATTGTTAAACGCTTAGAAAGGCTTTATAATACTGAAAACTTAACTCCTGAAGATAGGCGCTGGCTTGCCGAATATCTACAGGGTGATGTTTCAGAATTATACCTTGTGGCGCTTGAAGGTTTCAGTAAAGATGTATTGGAAAAGAAGGTAAGCCTGAGCGTGCAGGCATCCGACCAAATACTCGCCAACATCCATCAACGGATAGCACCACCGCCTCCAAAGCAGGTATTTCCCATTTGGCGACTGGTGATTAAAATGGCTGTTGCTGCATCTGTTACCGCTATTTTTTGTGCTGGTTACATTTTTAGAAAACAATTGGATAACTGGCTGAACCCGGTTACCTACCAGGAAACGGTAGCCCTAAACGGCGAAATAAAGCTGATCACCTTACCCGATGGTACAACCATTTGCCTTAATGCTGGCAGTCGGTTAAAATATCCCGATAAGTTTAAAGAGAATACACGGGAGGTTATCCTTACCGGCGAGGCTTTTTTTAAAGTAGCTCATGATATCAGCAAGCCGTTTATCATCCATTCGGGTAAAATTAAAACCACCGTTTTAGGTACAAGCTTTAATGTTAAGGCCTATACCGAAGATAAAGCGATCAAGATCACGGTGGTAAGCGGAAAAGTTGGTGTGCTGCCAATAGCTTCAAAACATCCTGTATTACTTACGCCGGATATGCAGTTGGTGTATAACAAAGCCAGCCAAACATTGGTTACCGAAAAAATTGCCGACGCTTCATCTGTGATCTGCTGGCAGCAAGGGAAGTTGCAATACCATAATGCCCCTCTGTTTGATGTTTTGGCTGATGTTCAGCGAAAATACAACGTAGTGATCAGGGCCGACAAGAATTTACTGAACTGTACATTATATGCCGATTTTAATAATATGCCATTAGAGAAAGTATTAAAGCTGATGGAAGCCCTTGTAAATGCACATTTTAAAAAAGATGGCAATGCTTATACTTTAAAAGGCAAAGGCTGCAATTAATGTACCCGATATACCAATTATACGAGCGAATAAAATGTTTGACACCTAAAATAGAATTGCTATGAGTTAAATCCAGGAAAGAGAAATGATCCTCCAAAATGGCCGGGCCAGTTTTGGAGGAAATAAAATGTAAAGATTTTTTTAGTGGATCATGCACAAGGCCTCTCAAAACCGTAGCACGTTCCAGCTTGACCTATAACACTTTAATATAGCAAAAATATGAAAAAAACCATACCCGAAAGAGTCTTTCGAGCCATAACATATGTTATGAAAATTAATGCGATCATTTTATTAGTTGTCTGTTCACTGTCAACCATTGCCATGGCTGATAACTCATACGGACAAAGCGTACTGGAAAAGCCGGTTACGCTCAAATTGAAAAAAGCACCCCTTTCTGACGCGCTGGAGCAGATCTCCGCAAATACAGGCGTACGGATCATGTATACAGGGAATAACATTGAAAGCGATGTTAAAGTGACACTTACAGCCCGCAAGGAAAAGCTGGAAACTGTTCTGAAAAAAGTTTTACTGGATAATCAATTTACTTATACCGAAGTTGAAGGCAGTTTATTGGTTAAGCCGGCACCAAAACCTCCGGTAGAAAAGAAAGTAGAAATTCCGGCTATTATTGTTACAGGATCTGTTGTTGACGATAAAGGGTTGCCTTTAATAGGTGTTTCTGTTAAAATAGAAGGTCTTTCAACAGGTGCGGTAACCGATGTGGATGGTAAATTCAGGGTTCAGGTTGCCAATGAAAAGGCCGTGCTGGTGTTTTCCTATATCGGCTTTGATACTCAGAAAATAGCTGTAGGTAAGCAAACGGTTATAAAAGTTACGTTGTTGCCTTCAGCCAATTCATTGTCTACCGTTGTGGTAATAGGCTATGGTACAACTACCAAAAAGGAGTTGACCAGTTCAATTGCTACTGTTAAGGCCGAGCAATTTAACGCCGGCGTTGTAGCAACTCCTGCCGATTTATTGGAAGGTAAAGTTGCCGGTTTAAATATCACCAACGATGGTAACCCCAATGGTAAGGCTTCAGTAACATTGCGTGGCCCATCGTCAATCAGGGCGGGTGCCGCATCTGTGCCTTTTTATGTAATTGACGGTGTACCAGGTGCCGACTTTAACTTGCTGGCCCCATCAGATATTGCTTCGATAGATGTATTGAAAGATGCTTCGGCCGCGGCAATTTACGGAACCAGGGCTACCAATGGTGTGATCATCGTTACTACTAAAAGAGCAAAAGCAGGTCAGCTAAGATTGACCTATAACGGATACGGATCGTTTGAAAAAGTATCTAACCAGTTTGAGGTAGCGAGTGCCGACCAGCTAAGAGCTTATGTAAAAGCTAACGGGCAAAGTTTTACGCCTGCAAATGATAATGGTGGCAATACTGATTGGCAAAAAGCTGTTGAACGTACCACTGGTTTCTCTCAAAATCATAACCTTTCTTTTGGCGGCGGTACTGATAAAACCACTTATAACGGAAGTATAAACTATTTGCAAAATCAGGGTATTGTTAAAAGCAGCGATATGAAGCGCGTTATAGGCAGGCTTAATATCACCCAAAAAGCGCTGAATGATAAACTAAAGCTTGACTTTTCATTAAGTAATTCGGTAACCAATTCCAACCTGTTAGTTAATGATATTCCGCTGTCATCGGCAAACGGACAAAGCCCCGGCCTGTTTAAGTCGATAGTTCAGTATTTGCCTACCCGTACTATTTATAACGCTGATGGTACTTTTTATAATGACCCAACTCTAAAACTGGGTTATAACCCGGTAGGGCTTATCACTAACGATAGCTACAAGCAAAAAATTAATTTATTATTGGGAAATGTACGAGGCGAGTTGATATTGCCCGCAGGCCTGCTTTACAATTTTAATTTAGCTTACCAGGAAACAAATACTGATAATAATACCTATTACAACTCGGCATCAGAACTTGCGCCGGGTCTTAACGGTAAAGCTATCCGTTCAACTTATGAGGATACCAAAAAGTTATTTGAAAACTATTTAACTTACGCTCACAAATGGAACGATAAACACGACTTTAAAGCCTTATTTGGTTACTCAATAGATCAAACCACAACAGGTAATGGTTTTCAGTCAACCAACCAGGGCTTTATTTCGGATGCAACAGGTTCAAGTAATCTTAGTTTAGGCACACCCAGTGGAAACTATCGTGTTGATTATGGTTCCGTGCCCCTTGAAACTTTACGTTTGATATCCTTTTATTCTCGTCTTAATTACAGCTACGCAGGTAAATACCTTTTACAGGCATCTTTACGCCGTGATGGTTCAAACGCTTTTGGTACCAACAAACGCTGGGGATATTTCCCGGCAGCTTCTGCCGCATGGCGCATAATTGACGAAGGCTTTATGAAATCTCAGACCCTGTTTGATGATTTGAAATTGCGGGTTGGTTATGGTAAAACAGGTAACTCATTAGGCTTCTCACCTTATACGCCTATAACGCTTTACGGTACTACCGGTAGCTTTTATTACAATAACGCTTATATAGGTGCTATTGGTGTAATCCAAAACCCTAATCCCGATTTAAAGTGGGAGAGTACAGCTACCCTGAACGGTGGTGTTGATTTCTCGTTATTTAAAGGTCGTTTGGGAGGTTCGGTTGATATCTACAATAAAAAAACAACCGACATGATCACCTCGGTGCCGGTATCGCTTATTAACAACTTTGTTGGTACAAAAATTGAAAACGTAGGCAGCATGACCAATAAAGGCGTGGAGATAGCACTTAACGGAACGCCAATAAAAACAAAAGACTTTACCTGGAGCAGCTACGGAAATATTTCATTTAATAAAAATAAGATCACTGCACTGGCGCCAAACCTTTCAAAGATCTATGCAGGTGATCCGGAAGGGCCGGGACAAAGCGGTATCAAGGTTTCCATTATCGAAGCCGGTTATCCGCTGGGCGAGTTTTATACATTGAAGTATCTTGGCCGTGTTAATGGCGTATCTACCTTTTTAGGCGCCAACGGTCAGCCAACAACAACACCTCAAAGTACAGATCAAACTTATGCGGGCAATGCGCAGCCAACATATACATTTGGTTTTGGTAATGATTTTACTTACAAAAACTTTAGCCTTAATTTCTTTTTCAGGGGCCAGGGCGGTAACAAGATCATGAATGCATCATTGGCCAGCTTTAACCAGCCAACCCAGGCTTCGGCGCATGGTGTACCTGCTTTCACACTCAGTGAGCCTGGTACCGATGTTAACGCCAATTTATATTCAACACGTTATCTTGAAAGCGGCGCTTTCATCAGGTTAAGCAATGCTACGCTGGCTTATAAAATAAATGTTGCGGGCAATTATGTACATGGCATCCGGTTGTATGTTACCGGTACCAATTTATTTATTATCACCAAATACAAAGGCGTCGATCCTGAATTGAACTTAAACATCGATAACCAGGCAAGCGGCCAGTTTATCGGGGTAGACAGCAATAATTTTTATCCAAAAACAAGGAGTTTCCTTGCCGGCGTACAAGTTGATTTATAATAAATTTTAACCTAACTGACATGAATAATTTAAAAAGATATATAAAACCTGGCCTCATTGCCATGTTTATAGGAGCAATTTACCTTTCGGGTTGTACAAAGTTGGATATTACTCCAAAATCGGCGCTTACAACGGCCAATTTTCCAACCACACCGGCGCAGTATGTAGCTGCTACCGGGCCTATCTATACCTCATTTCGCGGGGCGCCGGGCAGGCAATACTGGTTGTTGCAAAACTTAAGTACCGATGAATGCGTACTTGTTGCACGTGGTGGTAACTGGCTTGATGGAGGTACTTACTCAACGGTAAACCTACACACGGTTACACCTGATAACGGTATGACCGAAACTTGCTGGTCAGGTGGTTACGGAACCATAAGTTTATGTAACCAGGTACTGTCGTTACTGGCACCTACCCCTGAGAGCGATGCAAAAAAACAAACCATTGCCGAAATTAAAACCATGCGTGCCCTGTCATACTTTTACCTGATGGATTTGTTTGGTAACGTTCCGATCAGCAAAACTTTTGGCGACACTACCAACCTGGGCACCCAGTCAAGGGCTACTGTATTTGCATTTATTGAAAGCGAATTACTTGCGCAAATTGCGGACCTGAGCGGTACTGCAGGGGTAACTACCTACGGCAGACCAACTAAAGGTTTAGCTTATGCCATACTTGCAAAAATGTATTTGAACGCACAGTATTATATTGGCACACCCCGGTACCAGGATGCTGTTACCATGTGTGATAATGTTATAAAAAGCGGCCAGTACGGTTTAGATGCAGATTATTTAGGCATGTTTAAACCTAATAATGGCCCGGGTATTAAGGATTTTATTTTTGCCATACCTTATGATGGTGTCCTGGCACAGGGGCAGTATTACGCCCGCTGGACATTGAATCCTAATTTGAAAAACAAGTATAAGATGCCATACACGCCCGATGGGCCTGTGTACACTTACAAAGAATATTATGCTTTGTTTAACGATGCTAACGATATCCGCAAAAAGCAATTTTTAGTTGGTAAGCAGTACAATAATGATGGCACACCAATCAATATTACCACAACCAACATCGGGCTTGATGCAAGTTACTCTGGCCCTAATCCAAATGCTACAGTGATTCACCAATTGGAGTTTACACCTGATATTGTGTGGAAAAACCCGGCAACTTTTGATATTGGTAATGATGAGCTTGCTAACGAAGCAGGTTACAGGAATAATAAGTTTTATCCTGATAGCCTGAACACAGATCGTAACCAGGGTAATGATGTGCCTATGTTCAGGTATGCCGATATTTTGCTGGAAAAAGCAGAAGCTATTTTACGTGGTGCATCAGCAACCAATGGCGATTCACCTTTATCTTTGGTTAACCAGGTTAGGTCACGTGCAAAAGCTTCAGCTTTAACTGCCGTAACCCTGTCTGATATATTGGATGAGCGTGGCCGCGAGTTTTCTATGGAAATGTGGCGTCGTAATGACCTGATCCGTTTTGGTCAGTTTGAAAAATCGTGGGGCATAAAAACAGATGCTAATCCTAACAAGCGTATTTTCCCTATACCAAGACCCGAAATGCAGTTGAACCCAAAACTGGTACAAAACCCGGGTTATTAATTTAATAACTATTATTTAAAAAACAAATGCAGGCCGTGTAACAGCCTGCATTTGTTTTTTAAGGACATTATTGATCTTAAAACTCCCGGAATTTCCTTCGGTATTCCATTGGCGTATTCCCAGTAGCCAATTTAAAATACCTGTTGAAGTTGGAAAGATTATTAAATCCCGAATCACGGCTAATTGAATTTATATTTTCATTGGTCTCCCTGATCAGTTTACACGAGTTCTCTATTCTTACCGTCAGCAAAAAATCAAAATAGGTTTGGCCGGTACGCAATTTAAAGTAATGGCAAAATGCCTTAGGCACCATATGAATAATGTTTGCTATTTCTTTAAGTTTAATATCCTTATAAAAATTGTCCATCGTATACAGGTAAATTTTTGTTAACCGCACCTCATCTATCCTGTTAAAGATCTTTTTTTCGGTTTCACCGGCTAAATTTGAGATTTGTTCTCCCTCTGCAATTTTATTTAACAATTGCAGTAATAGCGGAAGCTGCTCATGCTTAGCCGAGCCTTCTATTTGCCTGATAGATTCAATTGCCATAGCTTTTGAATTACTATTGATCAGCAATCCATTCTTAGCACTGTTTAAAAGATTGTTCAGAAGGCTGTTTTCAGGCAGCATCATGAAGGTGCTTCCTAATTTATTCGGATCAAAATGAAGCGTAAGCAGTTGCAGCGGTGTGGGTATCTTACCGCTTTTCATGGAGTAATCGTAATAGCGGTTAGTTTCAAATTTGAACATGTGGGGTACATTGCAACCAATCATGATCATGGTGTCTCCTGAAATTCTTTTTGAAGTATTTCCTATCGAAAAAGTTCCCTCTCCGCTTATAATATATATCAGTTCGAGCTCGGGATGGTTATGGAAATTATTAATGGCATGATAAGTATTTGCTTCGGCTATTGTAAAAGCTGAGTTGTCGACCTTTAAAATCTGCTCGAAAAAATCTTTCATTTTATACTATAGTGATATAAAAAAGTAAAAATAGGTAATATGTTATGAATATAGTATTACTTCTTATGAATATTTAAGCATAGGGCAGTTTGCTAAGCGGCTATCTTCGTTTTATAAAATTTTAGCCATGAAGGAAAAGAAATTTACTATGAAACTTATTGAAGCCTCAATAGGAGACATTGAATTAGTAGGAGGTAAAAATGCATCGCTTGGTGAAATGATGCAGAACATCTCTCAATTTGGCATTGATATTCCTGATGGGTTTATCGTAACAAGTAAGGCCTACTACCAGTTCATCGCAGACAATCAGCTTGATAAGCAAATCAGGGACATTATTGAGGATAAAGATGTTACCGATTTGCAGGTTCTTTTATTCTGTGGCAGTAAAATAAGGGAGCTTATCCAAAACGGTCATTTTTCTGCCACTATGGAAAATGAGATTGTTGAGGCTTATAAAGAGTTATTGATTCAATACGCAGATAACGCTGCCGATGTTGCAGTGCGTTCGTCGGCTACTGCTGAGGACCTGCCTGATGCCTCGTTTGCAGGTCAGCAGGACACTTACTTAAACATAAGGGGAGAAGAAAGTTTATTAACAGCTATAAAAAATTGCTTCGCGTCATTATTTACCGACAGGGCCATTAGTTACAGGGAGTCTTTTAACTATGATCACTTTAACATTGGCCTTTCTGTCTGTGTTCAAAAGATGGTCCGTTCGGATAAAGGTGTTTCCGGGGTTGCATTTTCTTTGGATACCGAAAGCGGTTTTAAAGACGCCGTTATTATTAACGGATCATACGGCCTGGGCGAAATGATAGTCCAGGGATCCGTTAACCCTGATGAGTTTATTGTTTATAAGCCATTGCTGAAAAGCGGTTTCCGCTCAATCCTCGAAAAGAAATTGGGCAAGAAACATAAGAAAATGATTTACGGAAATCCCGGGGAAGAGGCCGTAAAAATCATTGATACCCCTGTTGAGGAAAGCTCAAGGTTTTGCTTGTCGGACGATCAGATCATTCAACTCAGCAACTGGGTAATTATCATTGAAGAGTATTATACCAAATTGAAGGGTAAATGGTGCCCGATGGATATTGAATGGGCGGTAGACGGGATAACTGGCAGGTTATTTATAGTACAGGCAAGGCCCGAAACCATTCACTCCCGCAAAAAAGTAAATCTGCTTACCGAATTTCGGATCAATGATCCGGACAGAGCAAGTAGGATCTTGCTGAAAGGCATTGCTGTTGGCGATAAAATTGCCACCGGCAGAGTGCATAATCTTTCAGGAATCGGAAAGCAAAATATCCATGAAATAAACTTTTTGCCCGGCGATATCATGGTAACCGACATGACCGACCCCGATTGGGAACCGGTAATGAAAAAAGCATCGGCTATCATTACCAATAAAGGTGGCCGCACCTGTCATGCTGCCATCGTGGCCCGGGAGTTAGGTGTTCCTGCAATAGTTGGCTGCGAATGTGCAACTACCACCCTTAAAACTGGAGATGAAATAACCGCTTCATGTGCAGAAGGTGATGCCGGAATTATATATAGCGGCATAGTGGCGTTTACCATGCGGGAACATGACCTGAATGACCTGCCTGAAATTGAAACCCCGCTGATGATGAATATCGGATCGCCCGAAATTGCCTTTCAATACGCGCACTATCCCGGAAAAGGCGTTGGCCTTGCCAGGGAAGAATTTATCATCAATAACTATATAAAAATTCACCCATTGGCCCTGCTCCAGCACAGGAATTTGAATGATAGCTCATTAACAGCTCATATTGAGGAAGCCATGCTGGGTTATGATAATGAAGAGGCATTTTTTATTGAAAAACTATCCTACGGGATAGCAAAGATAGCTGGCGCATTTTATCCCAATAAGGTAATTGTACGTTTCTCGGATTTTAAAACCAATGAATATTACAATATGCCTGGCGGCAAATATTTTGAACCGGCCGAAGAAAATCCGATGATAGGCTGGAGGGGGGCATCCCGGTATTATTCTAAAGTATATAAAGAAGCTTTTGGAATGGAGTGCAAGGCTATCAGGAAGGTGCGCGAAGTAATGGGACTTGATAATGTGGTTGTCATGATACCGTTTTGCCGGACAGTGAACGAGCTTTTATTGGTATACGAAACCATGAACGAGTATGGCCTTAAACGAGGCGAAAACGGGCTTGAAGTTTACCTGATGGCCGAAGTTCCATCTAACGTGATTTTGGCCGAGCAGTTTGCTGATTATGTAGATGGTTTTTCCATCGGCTCCAATGACCTTACCCAACTTGTATTGGGGCTCGACCGTGATTCATCCTTAGTGGCCGGCTTATATAACGAGCGTAATGATGCGGTGAAATTTATGATCTCATCGTTGATAAAAACCGCGAAGAAAAGAGGCGTGAAAGTGGGGATCTGTGGGCAGGGGCCATCTGATTATCCTGATTTTGCCCAGTTCCTGGTAGAAGAAGGGATTGACAGTATCTCCGTAACGCCCGATTCGTTTTTTAAAACCGTAATGGCAATCCGGAAAATAGAGGATGAGCTTGAAGCGGCAAAACGGCTCTGCTTATCTGCCTGACAACTGAAATATATTAACTAATGCTAACAACCGCTACCTGGTTCCGGGTAGCGGTACTAATCCTAAAATATTATTTATATGAAAACGGTGAAAACTTTAGGTCAGTTTATTATTGAAAACCAAGCTGAATTTCCTTATGCTAAAGGCGAGCTCTCCAGGCTGCTGAGAGATATAGGTATTGCTGCAAAAGTGGTTAACAGGGAAGTTAACAGAGCAGGATTGGCTGATCTGACCCTCGATAACGGTTCGGTAAACATACAGGGCGAACACCAGAAGAAGCTGGATGTTTATGCTAATGAACAGTTTATTTCGGCCTTACAGCAGGGCGGCGAATGTTGTGTGGTGGTATCGGAAGAAAGTGATGAATATATTGATATTGACAGCGAGATCTCAAAGCATGCCAAATATATTGTAGCAATAGACCCATTGGGTGGTTCATCCAATATTGATGTAAATGTGAGCGTGGGCTCTATTTTCTCCATCTACCGTCGGAAAACAACGGATGGTAGGGCTACTATTAAAGATGTTTTGCAAAATGGCACCGAGCAGGTAGCGGCAGGCTATGTAATTTATGGTTCATCAACAATGCTGGTTTACACCACCGGAAAAGGGGTGAATGGGTTTACTTTAGATCCCTCACTGGGCGAGTTTTGCCTGTCGCATCCCAAAATGCGTATTCCTGACGATGGTGTTATCTATTCTATAAACGAAGGTTATTACTCTCATTTTCCTGATGGGGTAAAGAAATATATCAAATACTGCCAGGTGGAGGATGTAACAACAAACAGGCCGTTTAAAGCAAGGTATATAGGATCGATGGTGGCCGACCTGCATCGAAATATGATAAAGGGAGGGGTCTTTATTTACCCCGCCAATGCAAGCGACCCAAAAGGGAAATTGCGCTTGATATATGAATGTAACCCCATGGCCTTCATCATTGAACAGGCCGGGGGCAAAGCCAGTAACGGGTACGAACGTATTTTGGACCTGGAAGTCACAGAACTACATCAACGCTCCGGTATCTTCATTGGTTCAAAAAATATGGTAACTAAAGCCGAAGAAATGATGAAGCGCTTTTCGCCGATTACAACCAATGTTGACTATAGTTATATGGAATTGATATAAGCTGAACATATTCAATTAAAGGCTGCCCGGGGTACACATTATTATTCACATTTGGCTGTGTTTAAAATAATTAAATGTGTATTATTGCTTTACGTGTGCGTACACGTAAAGCAATAACTCAATCGATTTGTTAAAAAGCCAATCCCGGTTGAGCTTGATCATAAATAGCCTTTAAAAATTATTATGAAAGCTTATTTACAGCGCAGCTTAATTTTAACCCTGCTTATTGTGGGGTTAAGGTTTTCAGCATTAGCCATTAATGTAAAGCCGGTTGATTCGGTTCAGATAAAAGGTTTTCACCTCGATATGCGCATCCAGGTGATGAAGCTGCCTGCATTAAAAAAGTTTGTACTCAACTTAAGCCATAACGGTATCAATACCCTGGTAATGGAATGGGAGGGAAGCTATCCGTTTGCGAAGGAACCGCTTATAGCCAACAGGTATGCCTATTCAAGAGCAGAGGTCCGCGATTTTATTAGCTATTGCAATTCGCTTCATATCCGGGTAATTCCGCTTCAGCAAAGTTTTGGGCATGTAGAGTACATCCTGCGTAATTATAAATACGCTGCCCTGCGCGAAGATCAGAAGGATTTTAGCCAGGTTTGCCCAAGTGAGCCTGAGTTAAATAAAAAGCTGTTCACCACGCTTTATACCGACCTGGCTTCAACCCATAATTCGCCTTATATTCATATTGGCGGTGATGAAACTTATTTATTGGGTCACTGCGAAAAATGTAAAAAACGGGCTGCTGAAATAGGCTTATCCCGGTTGTATTTTGATCATATTAAAATGCTGTGCGATATTGTAGTTGGTTTAGGTAAAAGACCAATTGTTTGGGCCGATATCGCTCTGAAATATCCTGACTACATTAACCTGCTACCTAAAGAAACTATTTTTGTGGACTGGAATTACGGCTGGGACGTGAACCATTTTGGCGATCATGCCAAGCTGTTAAAATCGGGTTATGAGATCTGGGGATCGCCGGCCATCAGGAGCTACCCGGACAACTATTTCCTTACCGACTGGCAAAAGCATTTCAATAACATCAGGGATTTTATTCCTTTATCGCGAAAGCTGGGATATAAGGGTATCGTCATGACATCATGGTCAACCTCCGGCGTTTATTCATCCCTGTTTGAATCAGAAGATGAGCTGATCGACTTGTATGCTATCCGTCACGTATACCCTTTAAGCGGGTTCAATATCCTGGTCAGCTATTATTTAAGCACATTAAATGCAGGGCAAAAGTTAACCAACGATCAGTTTATCATCAACTATTGCAGTTCACATTATGGCTTAAATCAACAGCAGGCAATGCAGTTTAAAAACGCCTTGTTTGCTGCGCCATATAATGTAGTTCATGGCAAGGTGATGTCACCAAAGGAAATAACGGTTAGTCAACTATTGGATAGCGCCACTAATGCGCTGAATATGCTAAGATCATTGCAGCCTGTAAAAGGAGCGCAGGAGTTTAAGCATTATGTTTTGATGGCCAGAATCCGGGTGTATTACCTTACCTACATGAAAATAGAGGCCGAAGTAAACTCCCCCGATTTTTCTACCGATCAGGCTCCGGTGTACTTAACAAAACTCAACAAACTATTAGCCGATGAGCAAAGGCTGAATGCTGAGTTTACTGCGCTCAATAAGGATTTTCTTTACAAACCGGCGTTGGATGAAGAAAACCTGTTAAGGAGCCAAAAGATCCATGTAATGTATGATCGGTTGGCTAAGATAAGATGAGGGTGGGGTTGTTCTGTTTGAGGGATTAACTTGTGTATCTGCTTGTTTAAATAAAATAAAATGTCATTTCGAACCCTTGAAGGGAGGAAATAGCCGGGCAAGGGTGAGAAATCTTGTACGGCATGCATCTCGTACAGCATGCATTATTTATAAAACAGGGCGTATAAGATTTCTCTTTCGCTCCACCACTTAGCCTACCTCTGCTCAATCGAAATGACAACGGGTTTTATTTGATGTGTAAGATAGAAAAGATGCATAGCCGTAATAGGGACGATTATCCATTATAAAACAAATAATTTTCCTTCGTGATGATATCAATAGGCATGTAGGTTGATTTTTCAACCTCGCTTATTTTAAAAAGGTGTTTGTAAAGTGCCATAACACCAAGGTAGCCCTGCTCTTTAGGGCGCTGGCAAATCAGGAAGGTAATTTGGCCGGTTATAAGGTGATCGATATTTTTCTTCAAAAAATCATAGCCTACAAGCAAAATGTCAGTTGGTTTATGCTGCGCTAAAATTTCGGCTATGAGGTTTACTCTTGAATTGGTTACAAAAATAGCTTTGATGGTCGGCTCAGCTTCTAAAACAGGTAACAGCGCTTTTTCTGCCGCGGCAAGTTTGGTGTCGTCTATATTGAGTGTGATCACCTCGTTCAGTTTCCCGCTGCTCTCGAAAAGGCTTTTGAAACCCTGTTCCTTCCGCAGCAGGTGATGATTGTTTTCGAGATCGGTTGATATGTTCAGCGTTAAAATCTTATCCTGCTTTTGAATAGCAAGACTGATAAGCTGCGCGGCAAGTTTACCGCTTTGATAAAGCTCGGGGCCGATATAGGCAAGACCGGGTTGATCCGGTAAATCCGAATTAATAAATACCAGCGGCAGTTCAAGCTCCTGGATCTTTTCAGCAAATATTATCGACTCTTCCACAAATGAAGGAGCCATCAATATGGCATCGGGTTCGTTTTGCAGCATCTCTTCAGCAACTGCATGGAAACTGCTTTTTGAGTTGAGATCGTAAAAGTAATATTTAACAGTTACACCAAATTGCCTGATCTCTTCTGCTGCCTGCTTTATACCGTTTAAAGGATAGCTCCAATAATCTGTCTCGTCAGAGACGGCCGGGATCAGGATAGCGAAATTCAATATTTTACGCGAAGCTAACAGGCTTGCCATTTTATTGGGCCGGAAGTCCATCTCCTCAATAATGGCATTTATTTTCTTTTTGGTTTCCTCAGATACGCCTTTCCGGTTGTGGATAACCCTATCGACCGTGCCGATGGATACATTTGCTCTCCGGGCAATTTCTTTAACACCAGTTAATTCGATTCCTGTTTTTTTCATGTGTATACAAGCCAAATGTACTATATTTTGATAATCATTTTTTAAATCGGATAAGGAGGAAGATGCCTGTTTTCAATTAATGCCCGCTTATAATTGTTATTTTTGGCGCAATGAAATTATCTGTACTCAGGGTTATCCTGCTTTTTATATTTATGCCGTTTGCCGGTAACGCGAGTGCTTACTGGATGGAGGTCAAAGGCTCTGGCAAATTAAACGAAACTACATATATCCAGGTTTGTTATGGTAACATTGATGAGTTTAGTGTCCGCCATCGGGATACTGGTACTGAACTTGCCCGCACCGGTGATTTTGAAGTATTTGTTCAGGATGAAAAAGGTGACAAAACAGCATTGCCTATGATAAAAAAGGTAGATTGCTGGGAAGCAGCCTTTACGCCAACACATAATGGCTTTTATAGGATATTAGGAATAAATGACTCCCACGCAGTTGTCGATCGTTCCAAAAGCGGAGGAAAAAACATCAGACCAATAGATTATTTATGCGCTGCTTACCAGGTGGGCGGAGGAAATATAAATTCGGTCCCGGCCCAGCTACTGGATATCATCACCACAGGTAAAAATGGGTTGATAAAAGTCAAAGCATTTAAAAATGGACGCATTGTAGAGCCTAAAACGTCTTTAAGGGTTTTTAATCCCGAAAACTGGGAGAAGGAATTACTTACCAATGAGCAGGGTGAAGCCGTTTTTAAACCAACCATGCCCGGCCTTTATATTATCAGGGAGGATTGGGAAGATCCATCGCCCGGAACTTACAACGGGGTAGCTTATTCAGCCATCCGCCATCGTTGTAATTATTGTTTGCAGGTTTCTGCGGAGGAAATCGTAGCTGAATAATAATCTATTTTGATATAAAACAAAAAGGGGGCGTTAACGCCCCCTTTTTTGTTTAAAACTTAAGACTCATACTGCCAATAAACCTGGCAGGTGCCTGGGGCGTTAACCTTACCGACCATGCTTTTTCGCTGGTCAGGTTATCAACTTTAAAGCTGATACGGTATTTAGGCTGATCATAAAACAGCGTTGCATCAAGCAGTGTGTATGATGGAATAATGATCTTGGTAAGTGTAGTATTGGTTTGGTACGAAGCATTACCATAGTTACCGCCAAAACCGGCACCTAAGCCTCTCAGATTACCTGTTGGTATCCGATAGCTAATCCAGAAGTTTACCGTATGGGGCGAGCCTGACAAGCCCGGGCGCAGGCCCACCGTTGTTGAGTCGCCTTTGGTAACCTTGCTGTCGTTATAAGCGTAACCGGCCACAATGTTAAGGCCTGCAAATGGGTTGGCAGTAAGGTCAACCTCAAGGCCGCGGCTTCGCTGGTTACCATCTTGTACAGAATAGTTTACCGGGTCTGCTGGATCAGGCCTGATGATATCTTTTACTTCAATGTCGTAGTAACTGATGGTACCGGTAAGCCTGTGGTCAAACACATCGCCTTTTACGCCAAATTCAAGCTGGTTAGCATGCTCTGGTTTAAAACTGCTGCCATCTTTAAACACGCCGCTTTTGTTAAAAAAGCCGTTCATGTAATTACCGAATAGAGATAACTTATCTTTAAATAACTCGTAAACCACGCCCAGTTTAGGAGAGAAAGCGGTTTGACCATACGGGCCTGTTTGTACACCATTGGCACCAAGACCACCGGCGGTTACCCCTGTTGCAATATTGTATACACCGCCGTACTGATAACGATCGGCCCGTAAGCTGGCCATTACCAATAATTGGTCGGTAACATTAAATACGTCTGATATGTACGCTGCATAAGTATTATCACCATTGTTTTCTTTTCGCAGTGTTCCTTTGCTGGTCAGCGAGTCGATCTTAAAACGGCTAATACGATAGCTTGAGGGAACATTGATAAAATCAATTGCCGGAAGGTTAACGGTTACCCTGTCAAAACTGTTAGAGTTGTTGTAATAGTCCAGTCCGGCTACCACGCGGTTGCGGTGGTTACCGATCTTAAAATCGCCGATGAAATTTTGTTGAAGATCTGTTGCTATAAATGAGGTGTTACCCGCAATAACCTGCGGACTCATAGTAGTTGCCGATTTTCCATTAAGTGCCGTGATGTAACCGTTTATGGTTGAACGGGCGCGGGAAATAATGGTTTGCGAGGTCCATTTTTCGGAGATCTTATAGTTGAGCTGAGCAAAGATGTTTATCATCTGGGTTGAATAAGCCAGATCATTGCTCATGAAGGTTTTATTATACGGGAAATCAATATCTGCAATTGATTTTGGAGCTACCGGGGTTTTGTTGCCAACATAAGGGTTAAAACGTACTACCGAAGTTGCTTTGGCCTGACCAAACTCAACGTCAAGCAATAAGGAAAGCCTGTCGGTTATCTGGTATGAAAAACTTGGCGCAAGACTTATAGTATTGGTAAAGCCCAGGTCCTGGAAACTTTTTTGAAAGGAAGTAGCACCATTTAAACGGAACAATGCTGTTTTGTCGGCATTAACCGGGGTGTTTACATCCCAGGCAATACGGTTAAAGTTCCAGCTGCCGCCGTAATAAGCTACTTCGCCGCCAAAGCCGTTGTAAGGCTTTTTAGTAACACGGTTATATAAACCACCGTAGCTGCTGGAGATGCTGGTACCAAATAGTGTTGCCGATGGGCCCTTGATGGCTTCAATACGCTCGAGATTTACCGGGTCGATAAAAGAAAATGCTGCACCTGCTACACCGTTACGGGCGTTAGGCTCAGTTTCAAAGCCGCGTGAACGGAAGGTAACCCTACCCTGGTTGGCAATCATAGGGATGCCTGCTCCCGGTACATTTTTGGAGATACTGCCCAAATCAACCGCTACCTGCTCCTGGATCAGTTCTTTTGAAACTGAGTTATAGACCTGCGGATTTTCAAGATTTTTTAGCGGAAGGCGTGCAATGTACACGCTCTCTTTTTTTGAAAACTTGTTAACATTGCCCGATATGGTAACTTCCTGCAGGGCCTGCACATTTTCTTTGGGCAACTGGTAGTTAACCGTAATGGTTTGCCCTGCAATTACTTTTACAGGGATGTCTTTTTCGGCCGCTCCCAGTACCTGTACTTTGATGGTATAATTGCCTTCGGCGATATTATTGAAAGAATAATTACCGTGCTCGTCGGTAAGGGTGGTTTTGGCAAGTTCGGTGATAGATACCGAACCGGATGCCAGTGGCTGGCCATCAACCAAAGTTACTTTTCCGGTAATATTGCCTGTTGTTTGTGCTTGTAAAGTAAACGGTGTGATGAATAAAAATGCGAGGATGATGGAAAATAAGGGTTTCATCAATAGAAAATATGAGTTAGTGAAACTTAAACGCCGGCAAATATAGACCTTTATTTATAATAAGTCTAAATAAAGAAAGAAGGGTGCCTATTTTTGAAATAATCGCAATAAAATGCCTTAAATCACACTTCTGATTTAAATGTTGCTAAAACGTTTTTTAATTGTCAGTTGCAGCACTTAACTTTAAGGCCAGTCAATTCATCAACAAAACCTATATTCTAAATCTCAAATTAATGAACCTGAAAAAGTATTTACCTTTAGTTTTCGGAAGTTTCTTGCTTAGCACCGGCGCTTTTGCTAAAGTGACAATGCCTGGCGTTTTTAGTGATAATATGGTTTTACAGCAAAAAACCATGGCCCGCGTGTGGGGTAAGGCTGATGCCGGTAAAACTGTCTCCATTACATCGTCATGGAATAATAAAATCTATACAACCGTTGCTGATGCCGATGGTAACTGGAAAGTGAAGATCAAAACACCATCATATGGAGGCCCTTATAAGGTTACCATAACAGATGGCAGCGAACCTGTAGTTTTAAATAACGTATTGATAGGGGAGGTTTGGGTTTGCTCCGGCCAGTCGAACATGGAAATGCCCGTAGCCGGTTGGGGACAGGTTAATAATTATAAGGAGGAAATAGCCAACGCTAATTACCCGGAGATCCGTTTATTGCAGGTATCGCAGGCAACCAACCTTAGCCCGCAAACCAATATAAAAGTTGCTAATAGCGGCTGGATGGTATGCTCGCCTCAAACTATCGGTGAATTTTCATCGGTGGCGTATTTTTTCGGAAGAGAAATTAATAAGCAGGCAAAAATTCCTATCGGTTTGATCAGTACAAATTGGGGCGGCACTATGATCGAAGCCTGGAGCGATGAGAATGCTTTGACCAATAACCCTGTTTTCAGCGAGCAGATCAAACAGCAGCAGGAAACTGCTAAAACAGAAACTTCTACAACCTTTGCACAAAGGCTGGAGGCATGGAATAAACTGGCCACTGCCGCCGATTGGGGCTATACCAACAACAACGCCTTTAATACCGATACTACCGGCTGGCGAACTATGCAATTGCCCCAGTTTTTTGAAAAGAGTACTTTAGGAGATTTTGACGGCGTTGTTTGGTTTCGTAAAAAGATCAGCATTCCTGCAGCATGGGCGGGGCAGGATATTAAGATCAGTTTGGGTAAGATAGATGATAATGAGATAACATGGTTTAACGGTGAAAAAATTGGGGCTACTGACGGCTTTCTGCAGTCGCGCAACTATGTTATTCCTGCCGCAAAAGTAAAAGCGGGCGAAGCAGTTATTACTGTGCGTGTTTTTGATAGTGGTGGCGGCGGTGGATTGTACGGCGTAGATGAAATGCAATTAGTATCAGCATCGGGCGAGAAGATCTCATTGGCCGGTAACTGGGATTATAAAGTTGGTTTTAATATCAAAAGCCTGCCGCCTATGCCCGTTGGCGATAACCCGAACAGGCTGGCTGTATTGTATAATGCCATGATCAATCCGCTGACTCCTATGGCTATCCGCGGTGCTATCTGGTACCAGGGTGAAGCTAATACCGGCAGACCCAGTCAGTACAAGGAGCTGTTTGAAGGCATGATAAACGGTTGGCGCACTACCTGGAACGAAGGAAATTTTCCGTTTTACTTTGTACAATTAGCCAACTGGCAAAAACGCGATGCTGAGCCGATACCGTCTGGATGGGCAGAATTAAGGGAGGCGCAGTCAAAAACGCTCGAACTCCCCAATACAGGTATGGCCGTGGCTGCCGATCTGGGCGAGGCGGATAATATCCACCCCAAAAATAAGCAGGAAGTTGGCCGTCGCCTTGCTTTGGTTGCTTTAGATAAAACCTACCATAAGTCGCAGTCATATTCGGGCCCAATGTACAAATCGCAAAAAATTGATGGTGATAAAATTGAACTAAGCTTTAATTATACCGATGGTGGTTTAAAGGCACAGGGCGGCGAAACAATGCAGGGCTTTGCGATAGCCG
The DNA here is from genome assembly GCF_056402535.1 of Mucilaginibacter sp. P4_A11. Lineage (NCBI taxonomy): Bacteria > Pseudomonadati > Bacteroidota > Sphingobacteriia > Sphingobacteriales > Sphingobacteriaceae > Mucilaginibacter > Mucilaginibacter sp. P4_A11. The sequence continues at coordinate 263,716 of NZ_JBFUHE010000004.1, read as the reverse complement.
GCGAGGACATGAAGTTTCATTGGGCTACCGCCATTATTAAAGGAAACAAAGTTATTGTGAGCAGCCCGGATGTTGCGAACCCGGTTGCAGTAAGGTATGCCTGGGCCAATAATCCGGTGATCACCTTATACAATGGTGTCGGTTTGCCGGCTTCGCCTTTCCGTACGGATAACTGGGTGGGTAAGTAATAAAAATCATGTTCCAGAACGGCGAATCTGCATGGCGTATACATCAGGGTCCTCTGCGAGAGACCCTGATGGGACGTTAGCACTGTCTTTAACAGAAGTTTTAATACAGTTGAAATTTTTTACTGTAAACTATTTTGCCGTCATGGTAAATATTTAACACCCAGTTGCCTTTTAAAACTTCGTGTTTTTTTTCGAGGGTATAACTGCTGTTATTAACCATGTTTGCGGGGATGGCCAGCGGATACTTTAAGCTTGTATTTGTGATTCTCCCGGCAGGATCATGCATTTCCGGATATACCCATTCAACTTCAACAGGAACAGTCTCATTTCTATCAGCCGATACTTTGTATTCAGCACCAAATTTGATGCCTAATTTAGCCGGGACCCTTAGCGTTTTTTTTACCAGTATTGAAGTATCTGCCATGTTATGGTTATCTGTTGGCGATCCGGCCATAGGTTCTTTGGCTACTGTTTTTGAAGCGTAGATACCATAGCTTACTTCGGTAATTTCAAATGTATGTACTACTGTTTGCTGGGCGTTTGTGCGTGCGTTGATAAGCAGCAGGAAGGCAACTAAGCCAAGTGATAAAGGTTTGATCATTTTGTAAAGATTTATGGTTTCGGTAAAGTAACAGGACTATTCCATGTGATAAAGGTTTAATTATTTTGCAAAGATTTATGGTTTCACTAAAGTAATCGACCGGACTATTGGATCAAAAAATAGTCTAAATTTATTGCTATGAAAAAGCATTTCGTTATAAAGCTGGTTGGAAACCGCCCAACGTTTCCGAATGATATGACCGACGATGAGCGGGCCATCATGAAAGCTCATTCCGAATACCTGAAAGGAAAAATGAAAGAAGGACTGGTGCTCATCTTCGGCCCTGTTTTCGATCCGAAAGGTGTTTATGGCTTAGGGATCCTGGCTGTAGATGATGAAGCCCAGATAAAGGAACTGATAGCTAATGACCCGGCCAATGTGCTGGGTAGTTATGAAGTGGCGTTGATGATGCCGATTTTATCTGCTTAGGTAATTGACAACAAAGCCGCCCGTTTGCACAGGCGGCTTCTATTAAAACAATGAAATTAAAAGCTTAATTAAGCGGTGGCTGAAGCTCGGTAGCTATACCTATGCGGTTCCATGCGTTGATGGTGATGATGGCCATAATAACCTGGGCCAGGTAAAGTTCGTCAAGCACCTCGGCTGCTTTTTTATAAGTTTCGTCGGATACGCGGCCGGTGATCAGGGTTACTTCTTCGGTAAGGGCCAGTATGGCACGTTCCTGCTCATCAAAGAAAGGGGTATCGCGCCAAACGCTGATGTTGTAGATGCGGCGTTCGGTTTCGCCGGCTTTACGGGCATCGGTGGTGTGCATATCTACACAAAAGGCACAGCCATTAATTTGTGAAGCGCGGATCTTGATCAGGTCTTTATGACGGGTGATTAAACCAGTACTTTCAATATATTTTTCAAGGGCTATCAGGGCCCTGTATCCAGCCGGTTCGGCGGTGTTCATTTTTAAGCGGTTCATGTTTTTATCTTTTTGTTAATACAAAGTTGCAGATAAACATGCCCTGAAAAAATGAACTGAGTTTAAGAAAATCAGATTTTTTTGGCCCGGAGCCGGCTTAAAAATTGCGGGGTAAAGCCTAAGTATGAGGCCAGCATATATTGGGGCACCCGCTGTACAAAATCAGGAAACAGGCGGGTAAAATAACGATAACGTTCCTCGTCGTTTTGGTTGAAGATATAGCCAATGCGCCGTTGCGAGGCAACAAAGGCCTTTTGCATCATAACACGGAAATATCCCTCCATATGTGGCACTGCTTCAAACAATGCTACGCGATTCTTTTCACTAAGCAGCAGTAATTCCGAAGCCTCAATGGTTTGAATGTAAGTGGTAGCCGGTTGGTGGTTGAGCAGACTGTCCTGGTCGGCAATCCACCAGTTTTCCAAACCGAACTGTATTATTTGCTCATTGAGCTTGTTGTTGACAAAGTACTGCCTGACCAGTCCTTTGGTTACAAAGTAGTTCCCCGCGCAAAGTTTGCCCGGTTCTAAAATGAACTCCTTCTTTTTAAATTTCTTTAATTCAAAATGTTGGCATATGCTTTCGTCATCAGCCGCGGATAGCTGAACATATCGTTTAATGTGGTTGATGAGTTCGGGGTACATATTATTGGGCACAAATTTCTCGAATTGCATCGAATTATACGAATTAGTATTTATGAGTATTTTGGCTATACTAATTGTTATTCATAATTTAAATCGTTCGTTCCGAAAGATGTTTCCATAGGGTCCACTGCTCGTTTCCTAAGTTTTGAATTTGGTGCTGAATCATTGACGATTTTAATTCCTGGTAGTTTTGGTGATAATAGGTTGATAATTTCGCTACCTTTTCATCGCCTGCAACCAGGTATAGATATTCGTTCGCATTTTTCTTACCAGATATAGAATAGGTTAAAAAACCTGCAACCTCGTTGATTTTATAAATCTTTTTCAAACCAAAGCCAAAGTTGCGGACCCTGGTTATTGTATCATCATCAATAATGATTGTTTGTGTTTTATAATTTAATTGATGCCCTATCAAACCACAGATAGTGCAATTAAAAATCATGTAAGGAAATATTAGGAAATGAAGCGGCTTGCCACGGACAAAAAGAATGTCGAAATTGTTGAAAGCATAAAAAAATATAAGGCAACTCAAAAGCAGGCACATCAGCAGAAAAAACTTTGGCCAAAATTTGAATTTAGATTTCATGTGTTTAAGAAAAATAATTCAATAAACTTTATCAGTTCCGTCAAGTTCTGCCTTTTCTTCATAACCTAAACTCAGGTCATCTTCAATTTTTTGCCTGCTGGGGCGCTGGTAAATGAAATAGGCAACAAGGGCTCCTGCTATGGCCAGGAAAATCAGCTTACCGGTTAATAAAAAGCCTATAATACTAAATAGTGAAGGTCCCTCAAGTAATGCGAGCCTTATTATCGTAGCGGATTGATAGGCAATGAGTTTAGCTTTCAGTGGGGTGTCTTTTCTGATGTCGCTTAAAAGTTTTAGAAACAGGAAATGTCCGGCAATAAAACAAGTAATGGCTAAAACAGGTGCAATATAGATTAGCATATCATTGGCTGCGCCTTTTTCCTGGCTTTTAGGAATTATAAATGTAACCGCTGCAAATAAAATCTGGCCTGCTGCAAGGGCCATGTGTATAATATTGAGTGTTTTTACGATAGCCGCCGGGCTTTGATTTTGTGGTTGTTTACTGATCATGTGATATGGCTGGTATTTTGTTGTACCAAGTTAAATAATAAACGCAAAATCCGAAACGTGATTTTATTGTTGTTTGCCGGATATGAATATCACCTGCTATCAGTCGTAAAACACCCTGATAATGTCATTTTCGCCCCCTTTAGTCTCGTGATATAGTGGTTAACTTTATTCTAAACAAAATCAAACTATCATGACAACTAAAGAAATTGTGCAACAGGTTATCGACGCTTTTGATAATAACGACGTTAAAAAGATCCTAAGTTTTTTTGCTGATGACGTAACATGGACTATGAAAGGTTCGTCGATAACTATAATGAACGGGAAGAATGAAGTGGAGCAATTTTTAGGCGGGATGGAAGATGTAAAAATGGTTTCATCAACTAAAGACCATATTATTGCTGAGGGTAATACTGCCGCTGTTGACGGTCTTGTGCAATGCAAAGGCAAAAACGGGGAAGATATGGCTATGTACTACGCCGATTTTTATGAACTGGAAAATGATAAGGTGAAAACACTTACATCATATATAGTTGATAAAAAGGACTGAATTAACACGAATTACACGAATAGCCTTTATGATCGGATTCGTAATAATCCGTGTAATTTGTACTTAAATCGTTGACGGCGCTACCCCAAATGTTTTCTTGAATGAATATGAAAAGTGCGAGAGGTTCTCAAAGCCAACATCAAGGTAAACATCTGATGGCTTGCGCCCTTTTTCGCGGATCAGAAAATAGGCTTCGTTTAGCCGCTTTTGCAATAACCACTGACCCGGAGGAATTTTAAACACCTTTTCAAAATCACGTTTAAAACCGGCAAGACTCCTACCGGTAAGCCGGGCGAACTGGGCTGTTGGTACATTGTACATATAGTGCCGGTTCATATAGGCTTCCAAGTCTATCTTATAAGGTTCGCTGAAATCAAACAAAAAGTTTTTTAGTTCAGGCTTCGCCCTCAGCAGTAATTCAACCGCTTCAAGGGTTTTCAGTTCGGCCAGTTGCGCGTTAAGTTGTGATGAATGGTTAAAGTAGGGGAGCAGTGAATCAAAATAGCCTTTTATGAACGGATCATCGGTGAGCTCAATTAATGGTTCGCCAGTATAATGACCAACCGGCGGCAGTTTGTTTTCGGCAGCATACCGGCGCAAAAAGCCCTGATCTAAAAATATATTGATCGATTTAAAATCGCCACCCAATGCCGGTACTTTTACCGATTTTACCAATTGGTTGCGGCGCACCAGGCCAATCATCCCTTGTTTAAATACCTGTTTTTGGTTGTTGCTCAGGGAGTGAACCTCACCCGATACAATGTATCCAAACGCGTGTTCATGCACAAACTGCTCATTGCCGCGTTGTTTTTGCTCTGTGCATGAATATAGCAGGTTGTTAAACTGGATATGGCTTTTATCTTCCATTGGATTTGATTAGGCTAATATAAATCAAACTGATTTCATCTGGCTGCTAATCAAACCATCGAAGGCGCGATCAGACAACAACTTGCGTAAAAAAAGCAGCAGCGAAGCCATATAGCCGCCATGGTAACGGATTTTTGGTTTTTTACTGGCGATAGCTTTACGTACCAGGTTCACAATCACCATTGGGCCGGGAATTTTAGCTTCAACAGTTTGTGTTAACATGATCGCAAATTTCTTCGCCAACGAAGCATATGCCCCACCGCCCGAAACTTTAAGCAGGTTATCGGCCGCTATGCCGCTCCATTCGGTTTTAATGCCGCCGGGTTCAATTACTACTACGTTAATACCGAACTGCTTTACCTCGTTACGCAAGCTATCGCTCATGGCCTCCAGCGCAAACTTGCTTGAGTGGTACCAGCCACCCAGCGGCGAAGCAAACTTGCCGCCGATACTTGATACGTTGATGATAGTACCTAAACGCTGTTTACGCATACACGGTAACACCAGTTGAATTAAGCGGGCCGCACCAAAAACATTTACCTCCAGTTGGTAACGGGCATCGCTCAACGGCACGTCTTCAATCGCTCCGTACGAGCCAAAACCTGCATTGTTAATGAGCACATCTATCTTGCCTTCGGCCTGAATGATGGTATCAATGCCCTGAGCCATTTCGGCTTCGCTGGTCACATCCATTGCCAGCACATTTACACCGAGCCTGCGGATGTCTTCCATTTTTTCAACGCGGCGGGCGGCTCCGTAAACGATATGCCCGTCTTTTAATAATTCTTCAGCAAATGCTTTACCCATGCCGGCAGATGCCCCGGTTACCAATATTACTTTCTTTTCCATTATTTCAATTTGATTTTTGTCAGCTATGTGGCTCAGTGGCCTTACAGCAAAACAAAGGTCGCGTTTAAACAAGGGCGCAGGTTTGGTGTGCGGCTCAAAGTTGCTTTGGTGTGGAGCTCAGTTTTGAGGCGAAAGATAAAAGGTTAAAGGCGAAAAGTTTAGGGAGGAATGATTAAACTTCTTCCAGTGTTAGCAGGTTATCAATGCCAGCTCTGTCGGTTAACGATTTGAGGTGTTTTTTGCCGCCATCTTCGGGTTTTACTACGGTAAGGTAGGTTTTGCCTCTTTCGGTACTTACATAAAAAGCCTGGCTGTTGGCTTCAATACGGGCTATGGCTTCGGCAACGGAGATCACCACCCTTGGCCTGTCTAGCGATTCATAATAACCTATATGGGTTATTTGCTCGTGTGTGCTTGATGCTTTGGGTTTATCAATACAGTTTACCTGATAGCTTGCCATAAAATATAAATGTGGGATTTGTAAAGATATGGTTTATTGGACAAGAATGTTAAAAAAGCACAGTGGGTTAGGCCCCTGCACTTATCCATCATTGCTTGCACGCAAAGGCGCTAAGACGCAAAGGTTTTTTCTTGGCGCCTCTGCGCCTTTGTGTGCTTATTCAATGGGACAGGCTGATCCGCTTCATGCCAGTAACAAACTATAATTTAAAAACCCTTACTTTTGCCCCTCATCAATCCCCATAAATTTGTACTCAAAAGAACAGGCAACTCAATTAAAACAGGCTTTCTGGACAGCGTTTGGACAATACCTCAAGCCTCAGCTATCTGCCGACGGTCTGCGTACTAACTGGGTTAATTATAAAACAGGCATCAAGCACCTGTACTTTAAAATGGAGGCCGATAAAAGATCGGCTTTTATAGCTATTGAAATGAGCCACCCCGATGTCGACATCCAGCAATTGATGTTTGACCAGTTTATTGAATTAAAAATTATCCTTAACGGCCAGCTTGATGAGGAATGGGAATGGCAGCTTCATACAACTGATGAGTACAACAAAACCGTAAGCCGTATTATTAAAACATTGCCTGACGTAAGCGTATTTAATCAGCAGGACTGGCCTGCGCTGATCTCCTTTTTTAAGCCCCGCATTATTGCGCTTGATGAGTTTTGGAGTATGGCGCAATATAGTTTTGATTTGTTCAGGTAGAGGCTACTAATGTCTAAAACTTTCGTCATTGCGAGGAACGAAGCAATCGCGAACATTACAGAGCGGCTCTGCAAATTGGGGATTGCTTCGTGCCTCGCAATGACGAGGTGGAGAATGCAATGACAATTCCTTTACGCCATATGCGCCAAATCATCGCCTGTTGTTAAAAAGCAATGATTAACAGTGTCGATAACATCGCTCAAGTTAAAAGGCTTGGCAATAAAAGCATCTGAACCATAGTTGCCCAATGATTCAAGTACACGCGGGTAGGCTGATACCATCACCACCGGGATGTGCGCCGTCGCCGGAGTGGTTTTTAGCATGTGGCAAAGTTCGCCACCGTTTATACCGAACAAAATGTAATCCAAAATCACAAGGTCGGCATTTGCTGATAGTGCCGCCCTGCATATGTCATCAGTATAGTTCAGTACCTCAACTTCATAATGCTCCATTTCAAGAGCTTCTTTCATCACTTCCAAAATATCCTCGCTATCATCGAGGATCAATATCTTTTTCGACATAATTAATAATTGGTAAAGAAGATAACGCTGGGAACGTTTCTTTTGTTTTCAAAGTTAAATCCAATTATTGTAACAATCAAGTGGCAGCCTAAGGTCTCTCAAGTGCGGGTATATTTACAGCTTCAGGCTGTCAACCATACTATGAACTGATGCCAAAACTATATCAAGGTTTGTAGGCGAGTCGGTCACTTTGGAGATCATAATACCCCCCTCAATAAGTGCTATCATGCTTAAAGCTGTTTCGGTGGTGTTGATATCCGGCTTCAGTTCGCCGGCTTCTATACCTGCTTTAATGAGGTTTTCGATGCCTGTTTTCCAGCGGGTGATTGCTCTGGCAGCTTTATCTTTTAGTAATGGGTTAGTATCGTCAGCATCAACAGCAGTGTTTAGGATCGGGCAGCCGCCAGGAATAAAATCACCACGGGTAAAGCTATGATATACCTGTGCATAAACCAGCAGTTTATCGTGATAGCTGGTAGCCCGCTGAATTCGCTCCTGAATTTGTTTGCGCACCTTGCCCGAGTTATATTCAAATACTTCAGCAGCTACTTCTTCCTTGTTTTTAAAGTTGCCGTAAATGCTGCCTTTGGTAAGGCCTGTAGCCTCGGTAAGGTCAGAAAGGGAAGTGCCTGCATAGCCCTTTTTATTAAATATGGATGAGGTACGCTCAATAATGAACTGGCGTGTACGCTCAGCCTTTGATAATTCGTTTTCCATAATACAAATATACCAACTGGTATTTAGTTTTTAGTGATCGCTTATAATTACTATAGGCCCGGCTTGTTTTTTACGATTGATAACCAGGAACAAGAGCGGCATCGCCAGTAAAAATATTAAACCCGAAAACAGGTAAGCATCCAGGTAACTTAACAAATATGATTGCCTGTTGATGGTGCTATCAATAACAGCAATAGCTTTTTTCTGGGCATCAAATGATGAAAAGCCCCGGCTGCTGAAATAATTGGTTAGCTTAGCTATCCGCGCTGTAGCCTGATCATTGAAGATGTTGATATTCGCCAACAGGTCGCTGCGGTGCAACCCGAAACGTTGTGCTACGTAGGTGTTAATAACCGCAATACCAAACGACCCGCCTAACTGCCGCATCATATTATTCAGTGCTGTTCCCTGCGGAATATCTTTTGGTTCGAGACCAGATACGGCCAAAGCGGTAAGCGGAACAGTTAATAATGCAATGCCCATAGCCCTGTAAATTAGCGGACCAACCAGATCGCCAGGAGCCGCTTCCAAATTCATGCGCGACATTTGCCAGGTAAAGGTGATGAAGATGATGAAGCCGGCTGTGATAATAATTAATGGTGATACCCCTTTTTTAAGCAACGTGGCCGAAAACAATAAGCCTACAATTGCAAGTACCGCACCCGGCAATAAAATCAGCCCTGTAATAGTAGGCGGAAATAGTAACACTCGCTGTGCCAATACCGGTGTAAGGAATACCGATGTAAACAACCCGAAGCCGGTTACAAATGTTAGTATAGCTGCCACCGCAAGCGATTTACTTTTAAGCACCCTTAAATCAATAACGGGGTTCGGAGTTGTAAGTTCCCACCAGATAAAAGTACTAAGGCTGATAACCGCCACTATGGTAAGCACAATGATATAACCTGCCGAAAACCAGTCGTCAGTTTCACCTCGTTCCAATACAGTTTGGAGCGAGCCTATACCTATCACGAGCAGGAGAATACCCCACCAGTCTACACTTTTTGCTTTGACTTTGATCTCAGGTTCGGTAACCAGCAATAAGCTTGATATAGTTACTGCTATGCCGATAGGAATATTGATGAAAAAAATCCATGGCCAGGTATAGTGTTCGGTAATAAAGCCGCCGAGGGTAGGGCCAATGGTTGGGCCTAAAAATACTCCCACACCAAATAATGCGCTGGCTATACCAACACGTGCTTTACCGTAAACTTCAAAAACAATTGCCTGCGATACCGATAAAAGCGCACCGCCGCCAATACCCTGTAAAAAGCGGAAAGCAACCAGTGTCCATATGTTTGAAGCAAACCCACACATGGCCGAAAAGAAAGTAAAGGCTATAATTGACCCGATATAATAATTACGGCGGCCAAGCTTAGTTGTTAAAAAGCTGGTCATGGGTATTACGATGATGTTGGCTATGGCGTACGCTGTGATCACCCAGGAAGTATCTTCGAGCGTGGCGCCCAAATTACCACTCATGTGCGAGAGGGCTACGTTTACTATGGAGGTGTCTATCAGTTCCATAATAGCGGCGGCTATAACGGTAATGATGAGAATGCTTTTTTTCATTGAAGTAAGAATTATGGAACTACAATCGCTCTAAAAAATACCAATCGGTATTTTTTAGAGCGAAAAAATTAGACCAGAGAATTATCTCTGGTGAAGGGCTTTCAAAGCTTCGGCTGGGTTTGACAGGAACAGACGGTAGAATGGCTCGGTGCCACCAACGCGGATCTCATAGTTGTTGGTTTCGAAGCCAGCTATAAATTCATCAGCAACTTGTGAAGCGGGGATACCGTTGCGCCCGCCAATCTCTGCCGAAAATTCAGTATCAACCAAAGGCGGCATCAGCTCAAATACTTTAATATTGGTATCTTCCAAAGCGGCCCTTAACGAAATGGTGTAAGAGTGTAAAGCGGCTTTAGTAGCTGAATAGGTAGCGGTTTGTTTGCCAGGCAAAAAGGCAACTATTGATGATACGTTTACGATAGCTGCTTCGCTTTGCTGTTGTAATACGGGCAGCAATTTTTCATTAAGGCGTACAACAGAAATGTAATTCGTGAACATTTCTGTTTGTGCGTTTTCAAAAACGTTGGGTGTAGTAAGCAAATCATTGATTGAAGCCGCGCCGGCGTTATTGATCACCACGTTCAGCTGTGGAAAGTCTTTTTTCACTTGAGAGGTTAAGGCTTCCACATCCTCTGCATTGGAAATATCGGCTTTAATTGCAGTTACATTTTGCAATTGGGCAGCTGCTTTATCCAAACGCTCCTGGTTACGGCCAATGATAATTACATGGTTATTTTTAGCTGATAATTGTTTGGCTATTTCAAAACCTATCCCGGCACTGCCGCCGGTAATAAGTACGGTGTTTTCTGAAGTTTTCATGTTGTTTGTTTTTATAGAGCGTTGAAGATTATTTACCAGGATTTATCGCTTTTAAAGCTTCATCTGGGTTTGAAAGATATAAGCGGTAAAACTGTTCGGTACCGGCAACCCTGATCTCGTAGTTGTCAGTTTCAAACGATGCAATCAGTTCATCAGCAACCTGTGAAGCAGGGATCCCCCTTTCGGCACCACCAATTTCGGCAGAAAATTCGGTATTAACCAGTGGAGGCATTAATTCAAATACTTTTACGCTGCTGTCTTTCAATGCCAAACGCAATGCGCGGGTATAAGAATGTAAGGCGGCTTTGGAGGCTGCATAAGTGGCCAGCCCGATGCTTGGTGCAAAGGCTACAATTGATGATACGTTTACGATAGCTGCTTCGGGTTGTTTTACCAATGATGGTAATAGTTTTTCGTTAAGCTTTACTATTGACAGGTAGTTGGTGAACATTTCGGCCTGGGCTTTATCAAAAATGTTTTCATCGTTAATAAGGGTGTTGTATTGAGCAGCACCGGCATTATTAATCACAACATTCAATTGAGGAAAATCGCTTTTAAGCCTGCTAACCAAAGCATCAACGTCTGCAGCGTCTGATACATCTGCTTTAATGGCAGTTACATTTTGTAATTGAGCAGCGGCTGCATCCAAACGTTGCTGGTTACGGCCAACTATAATTACATGGTTATTTTTTGCTGTTAATTGTTTAGCTATTTCAAAGCCTATGCCGGCACTGCCGCCGGTGATTAATATGGTGTTTTCTGAAGTTTTCATTTTCTGTTATGTCGATCATTACTTTCGACACCACAAAAATATACCAATCGGTATATTTTTGTATCATCTTTTTGTCATTGTTGTAAATTGTTGATTTTTAGGGTGGATTGGTGGTTGTTGCGTTTGTTGATAACAAATGCAAGTGTAAAAAAAATGTCATTGCGGAACAACGAAGCAACCGAATGCTTTACAGAGCGGCTATGCTTCCGTGCGGTTGCCACGCTGCGCTCGTAATGACATTTTTCTTATTATCATTGCGAGTTACGAAGCAATCGAATACTATACAGAGCGGCCATGCTTGCGTGCGGTTGCCGCGTTATCGCTCAGCAATGATATGGGTTTATTAGCTTTAAGAAAGTATAAACACCGATAAACTCCGCGGCCCATGCGCCCCGATAACCAGTGATTGTTCAATATCCGCCGTTTTTGATGGACCTGATATAAACGAACCATAACCATAATCAGCCTCGCCAATAGTTTGATAGGCCTGCGCCATGGTAGGCACAAAATCATCTTTGCCAATCACCACTGCCAAATGCTGGGCAATAAAAGGCAATACCCGGCTGCCCATTTCTTTTTCAGTAAGCCAGAGTGCGCCATTTTCGGCAACACCAAGATTGGTACGCAAGACGGTTAACTCTACATCGGCAAAAGTATGACCGTCTTCATGTTTTACAGTATCGGCATAAATGTAATCGCTCAGCTCATCAAGGGCAGATATGATCTTTACTCCTGGCTTAAATTCATTTTTGAGGATGGTTTTGATCTCATCAAAGCCACTTACTTCGTAAACAAAACTGCCGCCTGCAGTGGCAATGGTTTTATATTTGGCTATCAGGTCTGTCCTCACATCGGTGAGCGTGTTCAGCACTTCCATATCAGGCAATGGGTTGGCTGTAGGCTGGTTGAATTTTACAGCGGCTAAGATCTTTTCGCGGCTCATGAGTTTTTTGCTCCTTTCCTTTTTGCATACCATTCGCCAAATGACTCCTCGGGTGCTTTGGGCATTTCCCTTTGGTTATACCAGGGGTTTAATTTATTGTTTACCGCAAATGGGGCGTATTTAAATACCAGTCTGCCGGTTTTGCCGCCCATACGGTATAAGGTTGGTGAGGCCAGTGTTAAGGCCATAGCCTTCATGGCCATAGTCTTTGTTTTGGGCGAATATCCCTCTTTAACAATCACCTGCCGCCATTTATACAGCTGGTCATGAATATCTATTTTAACCGGGCACACGTTACTGCACGAACCGCAAAGGGTAGAAGCAAAGGGCAAGTCGGCATATTTTTTCATGTCGAGGTTAGGGGCCAGGATAGAGCCTATTGGCCCGGCAACAGCAGTATGATAGCTGTGGCCCCCGCTTTTGCGGTAAACCGGGCATGTGTTCATACAAGCCCCGCAACGGATACATTTCAACGAGTTGCGGAACTCCTCGCGGCCTAATTGTATGCTGCGCCCGTTATCAACAATAATAATATGAATTTCGCTGCCATCCTGTGGTTTGCTGAAATGGCTCGAATAGGTAGTGATGGGTTGTCCGGTAGCACTGCGGGTAAGCAGGCGTAAAAACACGCCGAGGTGTTTCCTTTCAGGGATGATCTTTTCAATACCCATCGATGCAATGTTGATCTCGGCCAGGTGAGCGCCCATATCGGCATTGCCCTCGTTGGTGCAGATCACAAATTCGCCGGTTTCGGCCACGGCAAAATTAACGCCGGTAAGGGCTGCTCGACGGGTTAAAAATACCTCACGCAAATGCTGGCGTGCAGTTTCTGTCAATATTTTTGGATCCGATTCGCCTTTGGCCGAACCTAAGTGTTCGTGAAAAATATCGCCTATCTCTTCTTTCTTTTTATGGATACAAGGCAGAACGATATGGCTTGGCGGTTCATTGGCCAGCTGTACAATACGTTCGCCAAGGTCAGAGTCAATTACATCTATACCCTGTTCTTTCAAGTATTCGTTTAAATGGCATTCCTCGGTAAGCATCGATTTGCTTTTTACCATTTTGGTAATGCCACGTTGCTCAAGTAAGCTGTGTACAATCTGGTTATGTTCTGCAGCATCGGCCGCCCAGTGTACTATGATACCATTTTTGATGGCGTTTGCCTCAAACTGCTCCAGGTAGCTGCTCAAGTTTGAAAGTACGTTCAGTTTTATTTGTGATGCCGTTTCGCGCAGCAGTTCCCATTCGGGGAGTTTATGTGCGGCGATATCCCTCTTCGCGCGTACCCACCACAGGGTTTCATCGTGCCAGTTTACACGGGGCTCATCGCGGTTAAATTCTGCAGCTAAATGCGGGTGATCTTTGGTAGTAGCGGTACTCATTACATGCTGTGGTTTAAAATTTCGGCTACGTGAATTACTTTAACATCGCTGTTTTGGCGACGCAGAATACCTTCTAAATGCATCAGGCAAGAAAGATCGGCTGAGGTAATATATTGTGCTCCGTGTGATACGTGATCAGCTACACGGTCTTTACCCATTTTTGCAGATACGGCTTCTTCAACTACACAAAATGTACCGCCGAAACCGCAGCAATCATCCTGGCGGCTGAGCGGTACCAGTTCCAATCCGTTCACCATATCAAGCAGTTGTTCCGGTTTGCTAAAAGGTTCGGCAACCAGCTCGCTCATTTGGGCAATCCGCAAACCACGCAAACCGTGGCAGCTTTGGTGTAAGCCAACCCGGTAAGGAAAGCTGGCCGAGAGTTGTTTTACTCCTAATATATCAACTAAAAACTCGGTAAGTTCATAAACCTTTTTGCGGATCTCTTTTGCTTGTTCCTCTTTCCCATCGGTATGTAAATGCTCCTTGATGTGTAGGGTACAACTTCCTGAAGGACAAACGATATAATCGTATCCCGAAAAATTATCGACAAATAAATTATTACAACCGCCGGTTAAATGCTCATAGCCCGAATTGGCCATCGGCTGTCCGCAGCAGGTTTGATTTTTAGGGTAATGGACTTCACAGCCAAGTTTCTCCAGTAACTCCAGCGTGGCAATAGCCGCTTTGGGGTAAAACTGATCAACATAGCAAGGGACAAACAAAGCAACTCTCATCGTTTACACGTTTACTTTAAATTGGTTAAAGCAATATTAGCGTTTATAATTTGCACAACTATCCTTTGGTATCCTGCAAGGGAGACATGGCTATGCACACTAAACACCGAAAGTACAGCTAAGCGAGTTAACTGTTTTCAATTTTATTTGCAAAATGTTGACGTTTATTAGCAGGAATGAGGTGGCTGAACCGAGATTTGGAGGGATTTATTGGATTAAAAGGAGAGGATTTGCCTAATATATCGCGTCATTGCGAGGTACGAAGCAATCCCCTATTAACAGAGTGGCTGTGCAGATTTCTCTGCATAGTTTGGAATTGCCTCGTACCTCAATGACGCTTTGAGATTAAAAAGAAAAGATGTTTCGTTTGCGAAACATCTTTTCTTTTTATGAACCGCTCCCCTTTTTGTGGGGAAACTCACTGCACATAAGCCAGCTTCACATCCTTATAAGCCGGTTTCTGCAGCTGCTTTTTCAAGCCTTTAAAACTTTCCATTGGCCCCTGGGCGGCAAACATGTTAATAAGCCAGGCAGGTACTGAACCTCCCGGGTCAAGGTGTAAAGTATAAACAATACTTACATGGGCGCTGTCAACTGGGGTAATCACCCATCTGCCGGTTGAGTTTTCAACCCTTACAATACCATCTTTTACAGGCATCATATCTGATATAACCGGCGCATCTATGGTAACAACTTTTGTTTTAGGGTCTTGGGTAACTTTAAGATGTGCTATAAAATCACGGTTATGCACCGGCCAGGGTATGTTAACTTCTGAGTAATAATAAATATCAGATGGGGATACCTCTTTAATAACAGTTGCAGATTTGGTATGATAAACCCATTCTGCACAGGTTTTTATATCCATCAATACAGCTACCAACTGGGCAGCTGTAGCGTTGAATGTACATTCTACTTTTATGGCTTTAATTTTTGAGTCTGCAATGTGTCGGGTATAAACTTTAATACCTTCCTTGTCGCTGCTTAACGACCAGGGTTGTTCCGGGCCGGCTATTGCAAATTTTGCAATGAACAATAATAATATGATCGGGAGTATTCTGCGCATGGTATCAGTGATTGTAAATAAGGTGTGACAAATTTATATACAAAAACAGGCCGGGGTTGCCCCGGCCTGTCAGTAAATGGTCATTTGATATGCGCCAATATTAAAATATGAAAATACTATGGCATTTGCGGCTCTATTATTTCAGCTCGAATACATAACTCCCTGCTGTTGCTTTGTAAGAGCTATTGATGGCAAGTGGCTTGCCGGCCAGGTAAACTTTACCTGCCGGAAACGTGATAGTAGCAGTTGAATTTGCCGGTACGGTAACTTTATAAGTTACACCATTGCCAGTACGCTGCCATGATGAAACGATGTTGCCATACGGCCCTTTGTGGGTTGCCGTAAACTCATTTAAGCCCGGTACAAAATGCGGTTGCAACAATACATTTTTAAAACCCGGATGCTCAGGATCGGGATGGATACCGGCAATGCCTTTATATAGCCATGCACCAATTTCACCAAACATGATATGATTAAGCGAGATATCGGATTTGGCATCTATCTGCCAGTTTTCGTACAAAGTTGTCGCGCCGTTCACCATCCACCAGCCCCATGATGGGAAGGTTTCCTGCGAGGCTATTTTGTAAGCCACATCTGCGTGACCGTTATCGCTCAAAGCACTCAAGATTGCTTTGGCACCCAATATCCCAACATCTAAATGGAAGTTATCGGCAGCAACACGTTGAGCAAGATTATCCGCTACTTTACTTTTCAGGTTTTCGGGTACTACGCCCCAGTAAAGCGGTACACTTAATTCTGTTTGTAAGCCTTTACCGTAAATGCCGGTAGTCGTATCTAAATATTTTGCATTGATTGCATTTTTGATCTTATTGGCCAGTGCTGTGTATTTTACATAATCGGCCTGTTTGCCTAATATTTTAGCTGCTTTAGCCAATATGCTGGCATCGGTATAGTAATAAACAGACGAGGTAAGTTCAACCGGCGAAACCGATTTTACAGGCACCCAGTCGCCCAAGCCCCAGGTAGTAAGACCTGTGGGGTAAAGTTCATCAATATGGTTTACGTATTTTTCAATGGCAGTGTAGCTATCAGCCAGCAGTTTGCTATCGCCATAAAATAAATAAATATTGTAGGGTATAATGGCGATGGTACTTGTCCAGTCGGGACCGTTGCCCCATTCGTAACCCCATCCGCCGGTTGGAATAATGGATGGTAGTACACCGTTTGGCTGCTGTTCATCGCGGTGATCAGCCAACCATTTTTCGTAGACAGTAATACCGTCGAAATTGTATAAACCGGTTTCGCTGGCAATGTGGGCGTCGCCTGTCCATCCGTTTTTCTCGCGTTGTGGGCAATCGGTTGGGTAGCCGAACAGGTTGCTCAGGTAGCTATTGTTGGTGGCAGTCCAGATCTGGTTAATGGTTTGGTTTGATGCTTTGACCGTACCGATCGGCTCCACATCGCTATGCATAAAAAATGCTTTGATGTTTTCCTTACCTATTTGAATTGGTTTGCTGCTGTTTACTTCTATGTATTGAAACCCTTTGTAGTTAAAGCGTGGTGAAAATGTTTCTTCACCCTTGCCGCCTAAAATGAAAATATCGGTTTGGAAAGGATCTTTATCATCGGTAGGGCGGTAATGCAGATCAATGTTGGATTGATCAACATGACCGTTCTTGTTCAATCTTTCGGCATGCTTAAGGCGGATCACTGTGCCCGAGTCGCCTTTAACGGTGATCTGGCTTACGCCCGAAATATTCCGCCCCATATCAAACACCCAAACGTCGCTATCAATTTTGGTTACGCTTTTGGTGCTGATGGTATTAACCGCGCGGATAGGTTGCATAGCCTGCGATACGATATTCATAGAAGGTGCAGAGCGGTTGATAACCGGTTTCCATTTGCTGTCGTCAAAATTGGCAGTGTTCCAGCCTGCTTGCTCCAGTCTGCCGTCATAGTGTTCGGCAGTATAAATGCTATTGAAAACGATTGGGCTAAGCGAAGTTTTCCAATCGGTACCTGATTTTACGGTTTCAACTGTACCATCGGTATAAGTGATGCGCAGATCCATGCAAAATGCCGGGCGACCGCGCCATGGCGCCTGGTGAAAAAACCAAACCGCTGTACTTTGGTGATTGTACCATCCGTTGCCCAATAATACGCCAACGGCATTTTTGCCACTTTGCAATTGAGCGGTAACATCATATGAAACATAAAGTGTACGCCTGTCGAACCGGGTATACATAGGGTCGAGCCTATGATTGCCGATCTTTTTTCCGTTTAGATATAGCTCGTATAAACCAGCCACAGCAATATAAGCCCTTGCCGAGCGGATAGTTTTTGTCACCTTAAATGTATTCCGAAAATAGGGGGCGGGGTTTACGGCAATACCTTTATTATCACTGATCCATGAGCCTTGCCAGTTTTGCATCCCCATCATACCGGTTTCAAAGCTATTTATAGCTGATGGAGCAAGTTTTTTACTTGCCTGATCCCAAAGCTGAACCTTCCAGTAATACTTAGTAAAAGGTTTTAGTTGCTGGCCATTATAAATAACAAGGTTGTTTGATGAAGCAATTTTGGGAGTAGCCCAGTTACTGCCTTTACCTGTAGAAACCGCAATTGAATCGGTACCAACAAATAGTTGATAAGCACTTTGAGCGGCTCCCTGTGCTTTATCGTTCATAAGCCAGGTTAAGCGGGGATGGGTATTATCAATACCTATAGGATTTACAAGGTATTCGGATTTAAGACCTGCAGCCTCCGGCGTTTGGGCTTGTGATATCGAAAAAGAGCAGCATAATAAGGCAATGCTAAGCAATGGCTTACATAAAGGGTGTTTCATGTGGTTAAGATAGCGGTTTATACAATATTGGCCAAAGCCTATGATATGTTGTCACAAGCAACAATGTTAAATGGATGGTTTGGGATTTGCATCCTGTACTGTCTTGTTTGTTGAACCATGATTTATGGGATTTAATGATTATCAGGAGAATTACAGCACGCCGTCGCTCGGCTCCAGCCGAGTGGCAACTACCCCACGGCTATGGCCGACGTGATAAAGAAAAGGCCAAAGGCCTGGAAATAATAACCACTCGGCTGGAGCCAGGCGGTGGCGGTTAGCTTTTACACAGTTTTACTCACTTTTACAAGTAGCTTTTATACATTTGCACCATGAGCAAGCTATGGCAAAAAACTACCAACGTTAACGAACTGGTTGAAAACTTTACTGTTGGGCGCGACCGCGAATTTGATGAGCAAATGGCGGCGTTTGATGTTTTAGGATCCCTCGCCCATACCCGCATGCTGCAAAGTGTAGGGCTTATGGACGATGCCGATCTGGAGCTTGTTCAGCATGAGCTGAAGAATATTTATGCCGATATTGCCAAAGGTGGGTTTAAGATCGATGAGCATGTAGAAGATGTGCATTCGCAGGTTGAACTGTTGCTTACCCAGCGTATAGGCGATGCCGGCAAAAAGATCCATAGCGGCCGCTCACGTAACGACCAGGTTTTGGTTGATCTTAAACTCTTTTTCCGCCATCAGTTGCAGGAAGTTGTTGAAAGTACCGAAACGCTGTTTCGCCAGTTGATTGAACTGAGCGAAAAACATAAAGATGTTTTACTGCCGGGTTATACCCACCTGCAGGTGGCCATGCCATCATCTTTCGGTCTGTGGTTTGGCGCTTATGCAGAAAGTTTGGCTGATGATCTGGAACTGGTTTTAGCGGCTTACCGCATCACTAATAAAAATCCCCTGGGTTCGGCAGCTGGTTACGGTTCATCGTTCCCGCTAAACCGTACTTTAACTACGCAGCTTTTAGGTTTTGATAGCCTTAATTATAACGTTGTTTACGCGCAAATGGGGCGCGGTAAAACCGAGCGTGTCATTGCGCAGGCTATTTCTTCAATTGCCGCTACATTAGCCAAAATGGCTATGGATCAGGCACTATATTTAAGCCAGAACTTTGCTTTTGTAAGCTATCCGGATGCACTTACCACCGGCAGCAGCATCATGCCACATAAAAAGAACCCGGACGTTTGGGAAATTATGCGCGGCAAATGCAATCGCCTGCAGGCCCTGCCTACAGATGTGGCTATGATGACCACCAACCTGCCATCGGGCTATCACCGCGAGCTGCAATTATTAAAAGAATTGTTGTTCCCAGCCTTTGCCGATTTGAAGCACTGCCTGCAAATGGCAACCTTCATGCTACAAAATATCACTGTAAAAACCGATATCCTGAATGATGCCAAATATGCCTATCTGTTCAGCGTGGAGGAGGTGAACCGTTTAACATTAAGCGGCACACCATTCCGCGATGCATATAAACAGGTTGGTTTAGCTATTGAAGCCGGTGATTTCAATCCTGATAAAACGGTGAGCCATACTCATGAGGGCAGCATCGGTAATTTGGGTAATGAACAGATCTCCGCAGCTTTTGATAAGCTGATCAGTAATTTTGATTTCGGAAAGGTGGAGCAGGCGATAAAAGGGTTGGTTGAGTAAAATAATAAAATACTATCTTATCAAGCATCGTCATTGCGAGGAACGAAGCAATCCCAAACTGTACAGAGCAGATTTGCATAGCCGCTCTGCTTCTTGGGGATTGCTTCGTACCTCGCAATGACGGTAAGATTTAATCAGCGAAATCAACCTAATCAAAAAAATCAACGGTCATGAACGGACAAAACAGAAGCGATATATATCCCGGCCTTGAGGTTGACATTATCTTAAAGAAAGATCAGCGTACGGGAACACTCACCCGCGGCTTTGTAAAACGGTTGCTCACCAGCGCGGCGTACCATTCACGCGGGATCAAGGTACAGCTTGACGACGGGCAGGTAGGCCGTGTGGCCTGGATAGTGGAGGAGGAAGATTAAATCATTATCTTCATCAATTCTACACTAATCATCGCCATATTTACGGTAGAACTTAAAAACCATCCATGCCGAAGATCCCAAAAACCAAGCAGAAAGTATTTTTACGGTTAGATGCACATCACCGGCTGCTCATTTCATTAGGGGTAAGTGCGATAGTGCTATTCTTTACATGGTCTAACTTTACGGCGCCTACCACGGTGTTAATCACCTGGATAGCATTCGGCCTGTGCGTCATTATTATGGATTGGATCATAATCCTTACCGCTCATCCGGCCGAGATCCGTAAGATAGCCAGTATAGAAGATTCCAGTCGTACATTGATATTTTTATTTGTGATCGTGGCATCGCTGATGAGTTTGCTGGCTATTATGCTCCTGCTGTTATCAACAAAGAACCAATCAGATGCGGTAGTTACAGCAAGGGTTTTGCTGGCTATGGCTTCGGTAATAGTTTCGTGGTGGTTGGTACATACTATATTTACGCTGCGTTATGCCCATATGTACTACGCAACTGATCCTGATGATGATAAAAAATTAAAACACCTCGGCGGCCTCGAATTTCCGGGCGATGAAAAAGAGCCGGATTATCTCGATTTTGTATACTTTTCATTCGTTGTAGGCATGACCTTCCAGGTATCTGACGTAGAGATCTCTGCCCGTTCTATCCGCCGCCTGGCCTGGCTGCACGGGTTGATTTCTTTCGCCTTTAATACGGCTATAGTTGCCTTGAGCATTAATGTGATATCGGGTATGGTATCTAAGTAAAAAGAAAAACGTCATCTCATAAACTTGTATCAAACGAGGGACTGTCAGTCTGAGCTTGTTGAAGACTTGTGCGCAGGGGCCTGCCCACCATGCTTCGACAGGCTCAGCATGACATCTATCCGATTATTCTTACTATTGTAACATTTAACTATCTACGCCCTCCGCACCTTTCAAAATAGTTAAATATTTTGTTACTTGTAACGCCTTTTATTTTAAACATTTATGCACAGAAGAAATTTCCTTAAAACCGGTTCACTGGCTGGCTTAACGATCTCCACTTTAGTGGCGGCTTCCTGCAACCAACCATCTGCCGAAAATAAAGCGGATGATACTGTTGCCGCCGAGAACAGTAAGGACGATATATTTGAGCTGAGCGAAATGACCATTACTGATCTGCAGCAAAAAATGCATAGCAAACAGTTCACTTCCAGGCTCATCACCGAACTGTACCTGAAACGCATAGATCAGATTGATAAAAAAGGCGTTATGCTTAACTCGGTTATTGAGCTTAATAAAGATGCCCTGAACATGGCCGATGCGATGGACAGGGAACGTGGAAGTGGTAAAGTGCGCGGCCCGCTGCACGGTATACCCGTGCTGATCAAAGACAACATCAACACCGGCGATAATATGCACACCACAGCAGGTTCATTAGCTTTAGCTGATAATTTTGCCAAGCAGGATGCATTTATCGTGCATAAGCTTCGTGAGGCAGGGGCGGTGATATTGGGTAAAACCAACTTAAGCGAATGGGCGAACTTTCGTTCAACGCATTCGACAAGTGCCTGGAGCAGCAGGGGAGGGCAAACCAAATGCCCTTATATTTTAGACAGGAACCCCAGCGGCTCAAGCGCCGGTACTGGAACAGCCGTAGCAGCCAATCTTTGCGTTATAGGTATCGGTACCGAGACCAATGGATCTATAGTTTCACCGGCATCGGTTAATGGTTTAGTGGGCATTAAGCCAACAGTTGGCTTGTGGAGCCGATCGGGCATTATCCCTATTTCTAAAACGCAGGATACCGCCGGGCCAATGGCACGTACGGTTAAAGATGCCGTTATATTACTTGGCGCACTTACCGGTTTAGATACGCTTGACCTGGCAACGCTTGGCAGTAAAGACAAAGTTGAGGCAGATTATACTAAATTTTTAGATGTTAATGGCTTACAAGGCAAGCGCCTCGGTATTGAGAAAACAGCGCTTAATGATAACCCGGCTGTTGTTGCATTATTGCAGGATGCTATCAAAACCCTGAAAAGCAAAGGCGCTGAAGTAGTGGAGATAGAGTTGTATAAAGAACTGAAAACCATAAACAACAATGAGTTTAACGTGCTGCTTTATGAATTTAAAGACAGCCTTAACCAATACCTTGGCAACGCCAACAGCAAAATAAAAACGTTGACGGATGTTATTACTTATAATAAACAGAATGAAGCCAAAGCAATGCCTTTTTTTAAACAGGAGATTCTGGAGCAGGCCCAGGCCAAAGGTGATCTGAACAGTAAGGAGTATCTGGATGCTGTAAAACAAACAAATACCGGCACACGCAAGGTTATTGATGACATGCTTGCCAAATATAAGCTTGATGCCATTATTGGTACAACTAATGGCCCTGCGGTATGTATTGACCTGGTGAATGGCGACTATGATAATGGTTTCGGTTTTTCGGGACCGGCGGCTATGGCGGGTTATCCGCACATTACAGTGCCCATGGGCCTGGCACATGGCTTGCCGATTGGGTTGTCGTTTTTTAGCACGGCATATAAGGACGGGGACATCATTAAGTTAGGGTATGCCTATGAACAGGCATCTAAAAAGCGGGTGGCACCACTGTTTAAGCCCGATCTGTTTGCTTAATTTTGTATGATGGAAGCACCGCTCTCTGTTCCGAAGAAGATACTGGCTCGTCAGCATGAAATTACAGCCGACTATTTGAAGGCTATCGATAAACATCTGGACGATGTGCTGAACAACCGCGTATTGGATATGTACGAGATCCGTGATTTTGCCGATGGAATGCATATCCATCCTACACATTTAAGCAATACCATCAAACTGACTACCGGGAAACATCCTTGTTTCTTTTTCGAGGAAAAGATCATGGAAATTGCAAAAGCGATGCTTAAAGATAGCACAGTGAGTGTAGCCGAAATAGCGAGCAGACTTACCTTCGATCCATCAAATTTTACCAAGTTTTTTAAACGTTTTGAGGGAGTAACACCGAAGCAATACCGGGAGCAATGGCTGATGGGGAAGCTGAACCATGATTTTTAGGATTAAAGGATTACAGGATAAATAGTTAGTAGATTGATGTCATTGCGAGGAGCCTGTCGTGGGCTACGAGCGGGAGAGACTACGCGGCAATCGCACGGAAGCACTGTATAATATGTCATTGTACGCTATCGCTCGCAATGACCATTATCAGCTTCTTCTATAACACCCCTTTTATCACTGGCCAAATATTATTAGCTATAATCTTATAGCCCTCTGCATTAGGATGAAGTCTGTCGGGCAGGTTAAGGTTGGCTATCCCGGCAACATCCTGTAAATAAAACGGTACAAAGGCGATATTATTTGTTTCGGCAAGCTTGCGGAAGATGGCTTTAAACTGTGCTGCAAATGCGCCGGGGATAAAAGCGGGGATCTCCATTCCCATCAGGGCAATTTTAACATCGGGATGTTTTTGTTTAACCTTGTCAATTATGGTTTGTAAATTATTGGCCGTAGTTTGAGGCGGAATCCCCCTGATGATATCATTAATTCCCAGTTCCAGCACAAATACAGTTATCGGGCGGTTGATCCAATAGTCCAGCCGATAAAGGCCTCCCGAAGAGGTATCGCCGCTAAGCCCCCCGTTAATAACATGATATGCTAAATTTTCTGAAAGAATCCTTTGCTGGATGAGCGCAGGTAATGATTCGGTTTTGGCATTGTTAAGGCCGTAACCTGCCGTTAGGCTATCGCCAAAAAATAGTATGTTGTGCATAAAGTATAAAGCAGGACAAATTAACGCCTGCTGTTATCTCTGAAATTTTGAGTGCGTACAGCAATTTGTTCCAAAGTAAGTTCGCCATATTTTTTAGCGCGGTCGGCCCAGTCAGGAGCATTGTCAACCAGGTTGTCGATAATTGATTTACCGTCAGGCCCTTTTTTGGTTACGTAATTTATTCCGTAAGCAACTGCAGCACCTATAGCAAGAGTTTTGATAAAGCCCATAATTTATTTTCTTTTATAATATATGACAATGATAATGCCAGTTTGTTACCTGCTTACTAAAAGCTTCTATATTTGAAGTACTTAAACACAATAGCCACGATATGTTTTTTATATTTTCAAAAGTGCTTTCATTTTTAATGAACTTGCTTTTATGGGTATTCGCATTTTTATTGGTAGCCCTTTTTTCAAAGAACGTAAAACGTAAACAAAAATTTTTGCTTACAGGTATTATCGTACTTTATATTTTTTCTAATTCGTTGTTACTTAATATAGTAAGCTGGTGCTGGGATATAAGGGAAACCGATACACCGGTTAGCAAAAAATATACTTGCGCCATAGTACTTGGTGGTTTTAGTTCGGAAGATGGCAGTGGGGGAGGTTTTTTTAATACTGCTGCTGACAGGTTTATCCAAGGGGTACGATTACAGAAAACCGGCCAGGTTAAGTATCTTCTGATGACGGGCGGAAACGGCCTGTTAATGCCAACTGCATTTAGGGAGGCAGATTGGGTAAAAGGGCAACTCAGGGAAATGCAGGTTCCGGATAGCTGTGTAATAACCGAGCCTAAATCACGTAACACAATTGAAAATGCCGCCTTTTCAAAGGTGCTTTTACAGCAGTATAAGCTTAAGGGGCCTTATTTACTGGTTACCTCGGCATTTCATATGCGGCGCTCCATGATGATATTTAAAAAGCAGGGGATTGATGTGATTGCATATCCCTGCAATTTTTCCAGTCGCAGGCTTTCAGTATCCTTCGACGATTTCCTTCCGAATGCTGGCGCTTTGGCCGGCTGGGGATCATATATTAAGGAAGCTATCGGTTATGTGGTAACCCGGTACTTCAAATGATCAGCCGTGTTTAAGATACCTCGTGGAAGGGGTGATATCTGGGTCCGGGTGATTATGTTTATTCCAGTTGGCTATGTCAACCAGTCCGGGTGGAGTTTGATAATGATCGGCGTTAGCGCCGCATCTTACAATAAATTTCCCTTTAGACTGTGCTATAACAGGCCTGCTGCCGCAGATGATGCACGGCTCGCAAAAGATAGCCACCTGGATTTTAATTGGTTTATTCATGATGAAACTAAGGTGCCATCAATTCGCTGAAAATTCAATACCAAGTAGTTGGTATTTTGATAGTATTTACTACTTCTTTTTTCTAACCGGCTGGTGCATCATTAGTTGTTCAATATCTTTTGCAATGGCATCGGGTTCCATAGCAAATTGAAGGTATAAAAATTTTTCGCCCGGTATCACTACATCGGTACCGTCGTCCTTTATTTCCATATTGAGTTTGCGGTAGGTAAAATAGGGTTTCGGCCCTCTGATGGCTGTTAGTACGGCCGTTTCGTCCCAGCTATTGCGGCCAACAGTGTTGTTATCTTTTGCGAGGGCAATCTGAAACGCGTCTTTTACCGGGCTGTTTTGTATCGAGTAATTGTTGATGAGCCGAATTCCGGTCAGGATTTTTTCGCCAATTTCAAAACCGCTAAGCGTTATCGGGGTAGGCCAGTTTTTAAAAACTTCCTGTGCCGAAGCGGCATCCACATTTACATTGTATTCGCTAAAAGTTTTGCCATCGGTACCTATTCCGGTAGCCATGGATACCAGATTTTTTACCTTCTGTTTTACCAGCTGTACACCGGTTAAAGGACTGTATTTATCGGCTCCTGAACCAAGCAGATCGGCCAGGTTGGTGAAAAAGCCAGCCGAAATAATAGTTACACTGCCATCAGCCTGGCTTGCCAGTATCTTGCGGTAAAGTGCTACTGCTTCAGTTGCCTGGCTGTTTGATTTGATATGGTGAGGAAACCCGGCAATGATAGCCTGAGCCCACTTTTGAGGGCAATCTTTATTGGGCTTGTTCTTTTTCACTATACCTATGGGGATATCCGGGCGGCCAAAATAAGCATTGAGCACGCTGATGGTTGGAGCGGTAGTTTCAAAGGCATTGCATGAAATGGTAGCCAGTATTTTAACCTCACCCTTGTCTGCAAAAGCATGCAGCAAAGCCATCGCGCCTACATCGTCGTAATCGCCGGCAATATCTGTGTCGAAAATAACGGGGATAGCGTTATGTTTTTGCGCCTGGGCAATGTTTATTGTAAAAATCAATAACAGGATAGGTAATGCTGATTTGAAATTCATTTTATGCAATTAAATCTAAAAAGATAAAATTTATGTAACTGGTTTATTAATAGGTTATTAGTTATACGAATTTAAGTAAATAAATTCGTATTTATTAAAAAGACCCTTCTAATCGATTTAATTACAAGGGGCGCCATTGAGTAATCAAATCGAGATTGTGCCGCCAATTGCAGCATTTTAAGCTTCGGGCTCTTTCTTTTAGCCTGGGTGCTCAGAAAGCTGGCTCATTAGAGATTTTTAGTCTCTTATCAACATATTGAATTGATTTTCAATTTTAATTTTCTTTGTCTCTAAAATTTGCCTTAAATGCTGCATGTTAACTACTGCTGCTGATAACTCATTTATTTCGACACCATCTACAAGAAACTGCACATGGCCTTGAATAAGCAATATTGAGAACTTGACATTTTTAGTTATGCCGAATGAAAATTTCAAACTGTATTTCGACTTCGAATCTTGATAGGAGAACTTTTCATAATATTTATTTTTATTGAGAGTGGTTAAAATCGGTTTTATTTCCTGTTGCGAGTAGTGCATGGAGATAGATTTTAAACAAGATAGGAATATTAATGTATAAAGTAGTTTTTTTGGAGTTTTCTTGTTAGGATAAAAGACTATATCTTTAAGCAGTTAATTAAATCAGAATTTAATTTTAGAGGTCCCCTGGGCTGCGATGGTTTTCGAGGTTCATTTTTTTAAATTAGTTTATCCCCTCAAGCGATTTATAGGAGCGTTGACTTAACTGATATATAGATGTTTGTAATTAAGAAGTTGTTAATAAATCTCGCATTATTTAATTACTTTGGCAAGTATAAATTTATAACGAAGCACGCTGAATCAAATGACTTATTGCCTGGGAATTAAAGTTAAAGAGGGTTTATTGGCTATTGCTGATACCCGCATAACTTCGGGAACCGATACCACTGTAAAAAAGAAGATCACTATAGAACAAAAAGATCATTTTTCACTGTTTATCATGACCAGCGGCTTGCGCTCGGTACGCGATAAGGCCGTGATCTATTTTAACGAATTATTGGAAACAGCCGAGTTCAATAAAATGTACAAAGCTGTGAATGCCTTTGGCGAACAGGTAAAACGTGCAGCCCAAGAAGATAAAGTTTCCCTTGATGCTGCCGGTTTGAGATTTGACTTAAACACCATCATAGGCGGACAATTACGCGATGACGACGAGCATAAGCTTTTTTTGTTGTACCCGGAAGGAAACTGGGTGGAGTTAGGGCAGGGGGCACCTTACGTGGTTATTGGTAATTCGGGCCATGGCAAGGCTATCCTTAATCGCATCCTTGATGAAAATTCGAGCCTGAAGCTGGCGCTGAAAACGGGTTTTCTTTCGTTCGATTCAACAAGGGTAAGTTCAAATAATGTCGATTTTCCGATAGATGTAGCCGTTTATAAGAAAGACAGCTTCAATATTGTTGAGCAACGTTATAATAAGCAGGACCTGGAGCATATCTCAAGCCAATGGGCCGAAGAACTGAAACTGGCCCTCGATCATATCTCGGAGGATTGGATGGATGCCACATTTAACAAATTAGAAGAAATAAAAACAGAAAGCTGATAACATGAAATTCGATGTGTTTACCCAAATGGAATATGTAGTACGGTCGCCGGGCACATTGATTTTAAATATACATGCTTTACGCAGCCCAAATCAAACAGTAATAAGTGAGGAATTTGCTTTAGAACCCTACATTAAGTTTGAGGAGTTGCAAACCTTGCAGGGCGAAAACCGCTTGGTGCGTTTTGAGGTAACTGCCGATACGCCCAATGTTAAAGTTACTTACAAGGCCACCGTTGATAATTGTTATGAAATAACCGATTTTGGCAACCTGCAGGAAACTCATGTTTCAGAGCTGCCCTCACCGGTGCTGCCATATTTAAATCCAAGCCGTTACTGCCAATCGGATAAGCTATACCGCCTTGCGCACAATATGTTCGGGCATATCACCAACCCCTTTGAGCAGGTAGTTGAATTAACCAACTGGATTCATAAAAACGTCCAATACTTAAGCGGCTCAACCAATTCGCAAACATCGGCTTTTGATACGGTGACTGAACAGGCCGGCGTTTGTCGTGATTTCGCGCACCTGGGCATAGCCCTTTGCCGTGCGCTGACTATACCTGCACGTTACTTTACGGGTTATGCCTATCATCTTAAACCAGCCGATTTTCATGCCTGTTTTGAAGCTTATCTTGGGGGCAAATGGGTGCTTTTTGATGCCACGCGACTGGTGCCTTTGAATGGTCTTATCAAAATAGCTACCGGCCATGACGCTGCGGATTCGGCCATAGCCAATATTTTTGGTGATGTCACCTTTACTACTATGCAGGTAAGTTGTGAGCTTGTCGAAGATGGCTTTGCGCCCTTTTATTATGGCGATAGTGAATTTAAGGGATTATCGTACTTGTAAAAGAATGGCAGGCACTGCTGCCTCAAATAAGACAACAATGGAAAAAGTGACATCTCTCGCCGTCATTGCGAGGTACGAAGCAATCCCAAATTATACAGGGCGGACCTGCCAATCGGGGATTATTAATAATTATAATTGTTTTTTATAGGTATTAATGAGCTCCCTTCGGTCGGTTGTCTTCGTACCTCTCAATGACGATTCTTTATTATTTGTAAATGCATTTTTAGCGCTTCTTTGCTAAACTCTTATCGTTTCCCTTTTTTGCCGGTACTTTTTTACGCTGCTTTACCCCATAAACCCAGTTAGCCGCCAGTACCCCCACACAGATCAGTAATCCGAAAAATTCACGTACTTCTTCAACCCAGGGCTTTTCGGCTTTCATGGTTTGTACAAGGCTTTCGGCGTGGTGATATTCAAACCAGTCGATAAGGCCGTTATTATCAAATATCTTATAAATTGCGTAGCCTGTAAAAGTGATAATGCCAACTGCATAACCAATAGGGTAAAACTCCTTTTTAACCGCCAGGTAACAAAACCAGGCACAATACAGGTAAATGGGCATCCAAAGGTAAGGGTCGGGGTCGTTATATTGTAAACCCGCAAAAATGATAAAAAGTACAACCCATACAATGTTGAAGATCTTCATAAGTAAAAAGCAATTGCAATAATTTACACCGGTTTATCTTGCTTAAATGCAGGTTAAGCAATGCTAAATATAGGGATTTAGTTTGCACTTTTTGAAGTGCGAAAATAGTTTTTGTGCAGCTTGATTGCAGCAAAAAGCAGGCTTAGGAAATACAGGATGAAAAACTATTTGGGAAAATTTGATGTCGCGGGCAGATTCGAACTGCCGTTTAGGGTATTGCGGACCCCCACCTATCCTCTCGGTCACGCGACTTGAAAACTATAAAAAATCACTTAATCAGATCGGTTGTGGGGTGTAGATATAATTATCTCTCTCCTGTTTTGCACAGGAGCAGGAATTAGCACCTTTTACATTATGCGGATGTACAGGTTGCTAAGACGTCTTTGGGCCTTTCCCTCAGTCTTTCTTGATAAGTTAAATTAAAAGAACGTTTTGTCGTTGTTGACAGTGCAAATATAAAAACAAATTATATAATTCCTATAGTTTAAGTAGAATTTTTATTTTTTATTCAGATTGCTATTTTCTTCAGTTATGAATCAAGTTCAAAAAACTGAAATGATCACCATTTAATCTGAAGTAGTCACCATAATTTTAGTTGCTAACTATTGCACCTTTGTATTGTTAAAACATTTAAAAACAACACAATGGGAACAAATAAAATAGCACTTGTAACCGGCGGCAGCCGTGGATTAGGTAAAAACGCCGCCCTGCATCTTGCCAAAAAAGGAATCGACGTAATTGTTACTTACCGCAGTAAAAAAGAAGAAGCAGAAGCTGTTGTTGCAGAAATTGAATCGGCAGGGCAGAAGGCTGCTGCTTTGCAACTGGATACGGGTATTGTATCCACCTTTGATGCTTTTATTACCGACCTAAAAGCGACATTGAATGAAAAATGGGGACGTGAAACTTTTGATTTCCTGATCAATAACGCGGGTATTGATGCCGCATCGCCATTTGCAAAAACTACTGAGGAGGATTTTGATAACCTGTTCAATGTGCACTTTAAAGGTGTTTACTTTTTAACCCAGAAAAGTTTACCCGTAATTGCCGATGGCGGCCGCATCATTAATTTTTCGACCGGACTGGCCCGTTTCTCAACACCGGGATACGCTGCCTACGCCTCAATGAAAGGTGCAATTGAAGTATTCACCAAATATTTGGCAAAAGAATTAGGCAGTCGTGGCATAGCTGCGAATGTTGTGGCCCCCGGTATTATCCAAACCGATTTTACCAAAGCCGCATTCGATTCGCATCCGGGTTTAGAAGAAAGGATGTCACAATCCACCGCTTTGGGCAGGGTAGGTCAGCCCGATGATATTGGCGGTGTAGTAGCTTTTCTCTGCACAGAAGATGCCCGCTGGATCAATGCACAGCGTATTGAAGCTTCGGGTGGGATGTTTTTGTAGATTGATTGTCTGAATCAGAATTTACAGGATTGAAGAATTTTCAGAATCAGGTGATTTGTCTGCAATGCATCCTGTTAATTTAAAAATTCGGTAAATTCTGATTCAGACAATTTCCTATCTTTCGCACAAAAAAGCATTATGGAATTTGGTAGAGTAACTGACGAAGAATTATCAAGGGTTGATTTTACCCTGCCGGCCGATCCGCAGATAACTGTTGATACACTTGCCGCCGCTAAAAATGATATGCCACTTCAGGTACATGTTGGCTGTGCCAAATGGGGACGTAAGGAATGGGTCGGTAAGATCTATCCGCCAAAAACCAAAGACGCTAATTTTTTAGACGAGTACGTAAAGCACTTTGATTGTATAGAGCTTAATGCTACCTTTTACCAGGTTTACGGGCCTGATACCATTGCCAAATGGGGAGCCAAAGCAGATAGCAATCCTGGTTTTAAATTTTGCCCCAAATTTTCGCAGAGCATCAGCCATATTCGCAGGTTAAAAAACGCGGAGGATATTACCACTACTTATTATGAAGGTATTTTAGCCTTCGGCGATAAGCTTGGTCCGCTGTTTTTGCAGTTAAGCGATAATTACACGCCGAAGAGTTTCCCGGAGCTTAAGGCATATCTTGAACAATTACCAAAAGATATCCCTGTATTTGTTGAATTGCGCCATAAAGATTGGTATGCCGTCGCCGAAAACCGCGATAGGGTATTTAACCTTTTCCGTGATTTAAACATTGGTTCGATAATAACCGATGCCAGCGGTCGCCGGGATGTGGTACATATGGCTTTACCTACGCCGCATACTTTTATTCGCTTTGTAGGCAACAGCCTGCACCCAACAGATTACGCCCGCGTTGATGAATGGGTTGAACGGATCAAAAACTGGAAGGATCAGGGCCTAAAATCGGTATGGTTTTTTATGCACCAGCATGATGAACGGTACTCGCCTGAACTGGCCGATTATGTTGTTGAAAAACTAAATGCAGCATTGGGCACACAATTAATGCGCCCCAGGTTTATCCAAAGGGACGATAAACCGACAGCCCAAACCTCACTGTTATTGTAAAGGCTCAGTAGTAGCCGGTGGAATCTTTAAAGCCGGGTTAAAGTTCGGGATCAGTTGTTTCACCTTCTCCGCAGTCGAGTTGTTCATATCCAGGAACGACCAGCTTTTGCCGCCGTCGCCGCTAACTGCCAACAGGTTGCTGTGCATTGCCATCCGGCCTTTGGAGCTTGTCATAACTATAGTTTCGGGCAGCAGGCAGTGAATTTCTTTTCCTGCTTTATAAAATTTGCCCGGCGTGCCTACCGTAATGCTTTCAAAGCTGATACCTGCGGCTTTCATTTGCTGCATAGCAGTACCAATCATGACAGTCATCTTTTCTTTACCACCGGCCATCTGCACCGCTTTTGGATAGGTATAATCAACAATGCCCTTATAATCTCCCTTTGTCATGCTTTGGGCCATTAACGTTGCCTGTTGTTTTACTACTACCGGGTTTTGTGCATGTAATGCCAGCGGAGATAATATGATGATCAGAAGCCTGAATACTTTTTTCATGGAGATGCTTTTAGTTTTTTCTGAGGATGTCATTGGCGAGTTGATCAGTGCCGTCAACCTTGCCATTGTATTTAAGCCCCAATATGCGATTTACTAAATTAAAAACATCAACATTTTTAAAAGATGGTATTTGTTTGCCGCTTGCAAATGCCGGTCCCCAGGCCAGGAAGGTAGCATGCATGTCTTTCACTGTATAGGGATCGTAACCATGCCAGCCGATATTTATTTTTTTGCTGTTCCATAAATTAAAGATCAGCGGGTAATGAGGGATCAGCAAAATATCGCCTATACGGTTGTGCCAATCGTCGGTTTGGCTATAGTGAAGATTGGCGGGTACATTGGTTTTCAGGTACACCTCGTAGTCTTTGGCTTCGGTTTTGAGCTTGTCATAAGTTGACTGGATGGCCGTTTTATCTTTAGCATAAAGCTCAACCAATATCCCATCGCCCGAGATCCTGAATTTGGCAGTATCGATAGCTGCAGGAATACCAATCGGATGTTCACGGTCGACCTTGCTCATACCGTGGTCTGATACAAAAATAAAGTTAACGTCAAGTCCGGTGGTCTTTACGGCCTTGTTTAACTCATTAACTGCCGAATCAACAAAATGTACTTCACGTTCAGTTTCGGGGGCATCGGGGCCAAATAGGTGCCCGGCATGGTCAACCTGCGGAAAGTAAAAAGTGATAAGGTGCGGGCGTTTATCTTCGGGAAGTTTCAGCCAGTTTACCACGGCGCTGATCCGGTCATGAATCGCTATCTTATCGTTATAAACATAGTAATAAGTTGGGTTGATACCTTGTATGGCAGCTTCTGAAGCCACCCAATAAAAACTCGCCGAAAGCATTTTTTGCTGCTCGGCCAATACCCAAAACGGCGAGCCAAAGTACCAGCTGCTGTCGCTCACTTTTTGCTTGTTGCTCATGGAGTAGCTGTCGTGGCGCTCCCTGTCGTAAAATGAGTTATTTACCAGGCCCGAATGTGATGGGTATAAGCCGCTTACTAAAGCATAATGATTAGGGAAAGTTACCGAAGGATATGAGGGAATCATGGATTCAGCCTGTACGCCGCCGCTGCTCAGGGAAAGTAAATACTGCGCGTTATACTTTTTAGCATAATCATACCTGAAACCATCAGCCGAGATCAGGATAACATAGGGCTTTTTTTGCTGGGCTATGCTGTTTTTACGATTGGGGATTATTTTTTGTGTAGTGTCCTGTGCGAAGGCGGCTGTGCCCAATATAAGGCAAATTATAAAAAGACTGTACTTTTTCATGTGGAAACAATGATGCGCGAATGTAGATAAACCGCATTACCTGAATGATAACAGCGGGTAAACTTTGGCCGTTTTTACCATTATCTAATCAAATTTTTACATGTTGCTATAAAAACAGCAATGTGGCTATAAATTACTTTCCTTTTAATTTAAATGCAGATGAAAATCTTGATAGCGCTTTTATTATCAGTTTTGTTTAGCTACCCTGTATCAGCCCAAACACCTGTTGCCCAAAACGGAAAGTTAAGAGTAGAAGACGGTAAATTGGTGAACGAGCACCGTGCTGGCCCGCAGTTGAGGGGGATCAGTCTTTCATGGTCGCTTTGGCAGGGGCGTAAATATTACAATCCTGGTGTAGTAAGCTGGCTGGCAGATGATTTTAAAGCGTCGATCATTCGCGCCTCAATGGGGGTACAGCCCGATAGTGGTTACCTGCAGCAACCCGAAGAGCAAAAGGGACTAATTGTTAATGGGGTTGATCAAGCTATCAGGAGCGGGATCTACGTATTGATAGACTGGCATGATCATCATTCAAATCAGCACGTGAATGAGTCGAAAGAGTTTTTCAGGCAGATGGCTAAAAAGTATGCGGGTGTGCCCAACGTGATTTATGAGATTTGGAACGAACCCGAAAAAACCGATTGGGAAACGGTTAAGGATTATGCCTTGCAGATCATCCCCGTGATCCGCAAATTTGATAAGGATAACATCATTGTAGTTGGCAGCCCCCACTGGGACCAGGACGTTGACATTGCAGCTGCAGATCCGATCAAAGATTACAGCAACATAGCTTATTCTTTCCACTTTTATGCCAGCGATCCATATCATCAGGAGGCATTACGCGCAAAAGCTGATAAAGCCATCGCACTGAAATTACCACTCATCATTACCGAATGGGGAGTTGGCGAAGCCAGCGGTGATGGTGAATTTAACCTGCAAAAGACCCAGACATGGCTCAAATGGATGGAAGACAATAAACTAAGCTGGACTAACTGGAACATAACCGATAAACACGAAACCACCGCCCTGCTGCAACACAACGCCCCCACATACGGCGGCTGGACAGAAGCTAATTTAACTCCCGCGGGGATCTTTATCAGGAATGTGTTGAGGGAGATGAATAAATAAGAGTTATTTAAAAAGAAACGTCATTGCGAGGAACGAAGTAATCCCCTACTCATAGAGCAGCTATGCAAGTGTCCCTGTACAGTTCGCGATTGCTTCGTTCCTCGCAATGACGATGGTTTGTAGGTAGAAGGGCTTATTTCTTCAACGCCTCAGCAATTCCCTTCTCCACCAACGGCCCCATAATCCTGTATCCTTCGACAGTTGGGTGCACACCATCGGCAGCAAGGTTTTTCGGCAGACCTTTGCGCTCATCGGCCATGGCGCTGTGGTAATCTACATAAACCATTTTGTTGGCATGGGCGAAAGCTTTGATCATGGCATTAAGCTGGATCACTTTCTGGGCCGGCTCCATACCAGGACGCCATGGGAAAGCGTGAGCAGGCAATACCGAACACAGCACCACTTTAATATTGGCGGCTTTAGCCAGCAACGCCATTGATTGAATATTACCAAAGATATCTTCAATAGCTATAGGGCCATTGTTTTGAGCAATATCATTAACCCCGGCCAGGATCACTACAGCACCCGGTTTCAGATCGATCACATCTTCGCGGAAACGTACCAGCATTTGAGTGGTGGTTTGTCCGCTGATACCGCGGTCATAATATGGTTTACCGCTCCAAAACGTTGAATCCCTGTTCAGCCAGAAGTCGGTAATGGAATCGCCCATGTAAACTACGCTTTTAGGGTTTGGGGCCGATGCTTTTATTTTATCATTATCAGCCTTGAAACGACCCGTATTTGCCCAGTCTTTATGAAATGCATCTTCCCATTGCTTATGGTAAGCCTCCCATTGCTCAGTTCGTTCTTTAGCCGATTTTAATTGGGGGTTAACAGGTTTTAATAAACCTTGTAATTCCAGCCAATCATTAAAACGGTCTATCCAGGTATCGGTAGGTAAGTTTTGTTTGCGCATCCCGAAGCCATGGCCGCCTTTAACATACATGTGCAGTTCGGCGCTATGTTTTGATGCCAGCCACTTGTTGTAAAGTTCCACGCTGTGTGGTGCAAGGCCAAGCTGGTCATCTGTAGCAGCAGCTATGAACATTGGCGGTGCATCGTCAGAGATTTTTGAAAGCAGTTCGGGTGGTACGTAGGCATAAATAGGAGCATCAAAGTCAGGTTTATTAGCGGCCGTGTAATTAAAAGCAGCTGCGCTGGCCAGCGTTCCACCTGCCGAGAAGCCTATGATCCCTATCCGCTGCGGCGAAACATGATATTCAGCTGCATGTTCGCGCACATAAGTGAGCGCCGCACGTGCATCAGCAATCCCCAGAGGGACTATCGGGGCTACTTGCTTTGGGAAATCTTTTTGGGCCATTTTGGCTATCAGTTCCTTTACCGGGTCGTTGGTTAAACTATGGGCCAGCCGGTATTTCAATACAAAGCAGGTTACGCCCTGTTTGTTGAGCCATTTAGCTACATCGTAACCCTCGCTGTTGATCGAGAGGGTATGGAAGCCGCCACCCGGGCAAATAACCACGGCGGTACCTGTATTAATTGCCGAATCCGGAAGGAAGACACTCAATGATGGATGCGTAACGTTGTAAACCACTTTGGTGTTAAAAGCATTGTTGTCACTTTCGCCTTCGTTCCAGGTCCAGTTTTCGGAGCCAGGGGCTGCGCCGGGGTAAAGCGGGATAACTTTTTGCTGAGCTTGTACGCCAAATGCTGATAATAGGAGTAAGGTACCTATCAGTTTTAATTTCATGGGAGGTTAATTCAGGTTAAATGTTGATATACAAAAATAATAGCATTAAGCTAAGAAACAAGCTGCCTAAACGTTTTAGCAAAGATAAATTACGTAATAGCCACAACATCTGTAACCTCGCTGTAAAATATCTGTTATAAGGTTTAGTGACAGATATTTTCCCTATCTTAAACGTTCCTGATTTATATGATTGCGGCTATTATCCATATTAAAAACCTGCTCCGGATTTTGCCGTTGTTGGTTTTGCTTGGGGCATGCGCCAAACAAAAAAAGATCTTCCAAAGCGATTGCAATGTCTCCAAAGACTATAAAAAGGTTTCATTTACCGAACTCATTAATCATATTGAAAAATACGATAAGCAGTATGTGGAGGTGAGCGGAAAGTACAAGGAAGGGAACGAGCAATCGGCACTTTTTAATGACAGCCTTTTCTCAAGCCATGCATTGCATGATGCTATGTGGGTTGATTTCAGCCAGGATTGCCCGCTTTACCTGCCGGGAACCCATATCGGTTTGTTTACTTATAACGATGGTCAGTTTATCCGAATGAATAAGCGTAAAGTAACCATCAGGGGCGTGGTTGATACAAGCGATAAAGGGCATTTGAAACAATATAGGGGAACTATTGACAGGGTGAGCTTTATTGAATTATGACCTCAATGCCCTCCCCATAAAAACAATGCGATAGCCCGGCGGT
Organism: Mucilaginibacter sp. P4_A11; assembly: GCF_056402535.1. Lineage (NCBI taxonomy): Bacteria > Pseudomonadati > Bacteroidota > Sphingobacteriia > Sphingobacteriales > Sphingobacteriaceae > Mucilaginibacter > Mucilaginibacter sp. P4_A11. The sequence goes on along the minus strand of NZ_JBFUHE010000004.1, from coordinate 226,456 downwards.
TGTAGTTATAAACAACAGTTATGGCTATTAACCCAAATGAGACACCCGATAATGGATTTTTTGATGAATCGGATGATGAGGAAATTATCAAACAAAATCAAATAAAAGGCTCAAACACAGTAAAAGACCCAGACGAATGGACAACCGGCGATGAACCCATGACCGGCGCACAGCATTCCTATCTTAAAACACTATCGGACGAAGCCGGCGAGGAATTTGACGGATCATTAACCAAGGCCGAAGCATCTAAACGGATAGATGAGCTTCAGCATAAAACCGGTCGCGGCTTAAACAATTAAACCTTTAAAACGATACGGAAAGCCTGTTGGTTGCAGCAAAGGTTTTAAGCATGGTAACCGTAGCGTGGTTATTGTCGCCAATGAAATTTTTGGCCGAGGGGCTTAAATAGCCTTCTATTAATTCCAGCACGTCTGCATTTACCGATGCAAAAGCCATAGACCATTTAGGGAAGATCCTTTCTTCAACACTTCCTGTTATCATCAGGATAATGTTGCGATGGCGAAAATCGAGTTCGATAGCTTTGTAGATGGTGTAAAGATCTTCTTTTTCGCCCTCAAGCGCTTGTATAAAGGTGCCTTCACTGTAAAGGAGCATGCCTGTAACATTGTACTTTGCATTTTTTATTCGCGCTGTTTGTAGCAGGTCCAATAATTCCGCATCACTCATTAGCTTTTTAGCGGTGCTTACATAAACAAGATATTCCATGAAATTAGGGTCAATTAGCAGGTTAATATATAAAGATTTATACACAAAACCGATAGATGATTATGTATAAAACCGCTTATAGCTTAGTTAAACAGCGTAAGGGCCGGTGTTAAAAGCCTGTTACTGTCGGCAAAGGTCTTAATCATGGTAACTGTTGGGTGGTTACTATTTTCATCGGTGAAATTTATTTTTACCGGGTTTAAATAACCTTCTATCATTTCAAGTACATCTGCGTTTACTGATGCGAAAGACATCGACCATTTAGAAAAAATTCGCTTGTTAAGCATTCCTGTGATCATCACAATAATATTGCGGTGCCTTAAATCGGTTTGAATGGAATTGTAAACCCTGTGTAAATCTTCTTTTTCACCTTCAAGAGCCTGCATAAAGGTTCCTTCGCTATAAAGAAGCATTCCGGTAATGTTGTTTTCGGTGTTTTTTAACCTTGCTGATTGCAGCAAATCCAATAGTTCATCATCGCTCATTAGCTTTTTAGCGGTGCTAATAAATACAAGATACTCCATATGGAAATAAAATTAGGGGCTGTTTTATTTTCGTAACTACGAAGAAAAAGAGGCGGCGGATTTATGAGTTCGTTAAATTGTTAATTTTAATCCGTCATAAGCCAGTTCAATACCTGCAGGCAGCTCTTTGGATACATCAGCATGTTTGCCCAGTCTGTGACTTATATGCGTAAAATAGGTGGTTTCTGCACCTATGTCATTGGCAAAAACAATAGCCTCTTCAAGCGTAAAGTGGGAGATATGCGTTTCTTTTTGCAAGGCATTTATCACTAATTTCCTGGTGCCTTTTATCTTTTCCTTTTCAGCATCCAGGATTGTTTTGGCATCAGTGATGTAGGTAAAATCCTTAACCCTGAAACCTTTTATGGGCAGCCTGTAATGAAAAACCTCGATAGGAGTGAGCTTAACGTTGCCAATATTAAAGGGATCAAACCCAATGGTATGCATATTTACCTGCGGAACACCCGGGTATCCTGTACCATCAAAAATATAGGGAAATTCACGCGCCAGGGCTTTTTGCACCCGTTCATCTGCATAAATATCCATAGGTACGTTTTGCTTGTAGTTAAACGCGCGGATATCATCCATCCCGGCAACATGATCTTTATGTTCGTGCGTAAAAACTATAGCATCCAGGTGCTGCACGTTAGCACGGAGCATCTGGTACCTGAAATCGGGTCCCGAATCAATGGCAATGACCTTATCTTCAGATTCAATTAGAATTGAACTGCGCAGGCGCTTATCATGCTTATCTGTTGAGAGACAAACCTCGCAGTTACACGCAATAACGGGTACTCCCTGCGATGTTCCGGTTCCTAAAAATGTTATGGTCACAGCTGCAGTTTTGTTTGTTTAATTTCCTGCAAAAACGCGATTTGTTTATCATCAAGCAGCTTGTAATCCACCTCAAGCTCGCGCAATAGCTCAACCAGGGCAAGGATCTTGCTTTCCAGGTTGGAGAAACGGTTCACTACGATCATTTTGCTGCTAAGCAATAGGCAGGCGCCCGTTTTAAAGTTGCCCTTTTCATAACGCACCCTGTAACCGGCTGTTTTTAACAGCATTTCCAGTTTCTCGAGTGTATGGTTAGTTGCGGGAAGCATTAATTTCAAAAGTAGTAAAAACGTGTGTATTTGCAGGGCTTAAATTGGCATTTGCATGTCACATTTGGTAATTAAATTTCTATTTTTAACTACCTTTTATATCCTAAAATTATCCGGATGAAGAACTTACTGCTTACCATTGCCGGTATTGTTTTCGGCATAACCGTTTGTGCCCAGCAAACCAAAACCTATGCCGAAAAGCTTGGCTGGCCAAAAGGTGCACGTGTAATTATTCTGCATGTAGATGATGCAGGTATGTCGCATGAATCAAACGAAGGGGTGGAGAAAGCCATTGGTGATGGCGTAGCCACATCAACCAGTGTGATGATGCCCTGCCCCTGGGTACCAGATTTTGAACATTATATGGATCAACATCCGGGCATTGATGCCGGATTGCATTTGACCCTCACCTCCGAATGGCAAAATTACCGCTGGGGCCCGCTTGCCGGTAAAGCCGCGGTGCCGGGATTGGTGGATAAGGAAGGAGCGTTTTGGCCGATGGTTGCCGCCGTTTATTTTCGGGCCATGCCTGATGAGATCGACAAAGAAATAAGGGCCCAGCTCGACCGTGCGCTGGCTATGGGTTTTGCACCCACGCATCTCGACTCGCATATGGGAACTTTATTTGCCAAGCCTTCCTTTCTTGAGAAATATATTAACCTGGGGGTTGAAAAGAAGATCCCGGTAATGCTGCCCGGAGGCGAAGACCTTTTTTACCGGGCCGAAGCAAAAAACGCTACAATAACACAGCTTAAAAAAGACGGTAAATACACCGAAGGCATGACCATCCCCGAACCTGCAGAACTGAACAAAGTGAGGGAACTTGGCGACCTGGTGTGGAAAGGTGGCTTGCCTGTATTGGATGATCTTGATAATTCAAGCTATGACTGGGTAATGCCCGATATTGAAAAAGCTACCGATAAAGAATTGCAAAAATGGTACACCGACCACTATATCGAAAATTTTGATCGTTTTTCACCCGGGTTAACGATGGTGCTGATGCACTGCACACAGCCCTCTCCGCAGTTTAAGAATATCTGTAACGAAGGCCAAAAACGAAAAGGCGACCTGCTGGCCATGACCGATCCGCGACTAAAAGCTTATTTAAAGCAAAAAGGCTTTATTTTAACCACCTGGAAAGAGGTGATGGAGCGGAGGCTTAAAGCGGGAAATGAGTAAGTTTGTTTTATGGCTGATGATAAACATGTAAAAATACTATTCAGGTTATATAGCACTATTTTAGAAGAGATGACCGTAGAAACCATGTGGGCTAAAGTGGTTAATGAAGAAGAGGGTCTTTATGCCTTGGATAATATCCCTTTTTACCTGCCGATTATTGCAGCGGATGATATTGTATTTGCCGAATATGATGCCGATGAACAAATGCTCACTTACCGCGAAACGAGAGAATATTCCGGTAATTCAACCATTCATGTCATTTTAATGAGCGATACTGCCGACCTTAAAAGTATCGGTAAATTATTCGAGGAATTAGGATGCAACTGGGAGGGAATGGGTGATAAGTATTTTGCTATGGATGTACCTGCTTCGGTTGATTACCGCTTAGTTAAAGCCTGGTTACAGGAATTGAGCGAACCGGAAATTATTGGCTATGCAGAATCGTGTTTATCGGAAGGGCACCAATATTAGCTACATGATTTTACTCAATACACTGAGTAATTTTGCTCAATGTATAGAGTAAAATGAATATCTCTATGTAAGTTTCTGGTTAACAGGTTGTTTATGATGATTTGTAATGCGTGATTTTTAGCGAATATTTAGTTATTTGCCTAACAATCTATCTGTATTATGCATATCAACATCTTCGGTGCTTCAGGCTCGGGAGTAACCACAATGGGCCAGGCTTTGAGCAAAAAGCTTGACTACTCATATTTCGACAGCGATCATTATTTCTGGTTCCTTTCCGATCCTCCCTTTACTGAGCGGAGACCTCCTGAAGAAAGAAATGCTTTGATCAACAAAGAAATGGCCGGTAATGAAAGTTGGATCCTTGGCGGTTCCGTCATTAACTGGAATAATAACTGGCAATTTGATCTATCGGTGTTTCTGTATATTCCACAGGAGCTAAGGCTTCAGCGTTTAAAGGACAGGGAATATGAACGCTACGGTGATATTATCTATACTGATAAAGAACGAAACCGTCTTTACAATGAGTTTATTGAATGGGCTCGTGGATATGATGAGCTCATTACCAATAGCCGGAGTTTACATTCGCATAAAAATTGGATGAACAATCTTAAAACGCCTTTACTGGTTATTGAAGGAGATACAACGATTGAAGGAAGGGTAGAGGCCGTTTTAAAGAAAATTGAGGAGTTAAGTTTGTAACTCTTTGCCGCCGCTAGCCTCTGGCGAGTGACAACTATCCAGAGGCGTCCCGCGACTGAAAAAGGATGAACAAAAAAAGCGGAAGGTAAACCTCCCGCTTTAAAATATCTCAAATCTCACATCTAAAAAAGACTACCTCAAATCCACCAATTCAACACCCGGATGACCTTTGGCATCCCATGCAAAAGTAGCATCAGGAGCAGGTACATTAGGGGTAAAGGTGCGGACGGTATAAGTATACCTGTTGCCGTTTTTATCAAACAATAAAGCGCTATAGATCTGTTTTTTTACTTTATCGATAGTCAGCTTCACTTTAAAAATGGCTTTTTTATCATCTTCGGGTGTAAGCTCAATGTTTTGGTACGCTTTACCCGCTATCTTTTGCTCGCCGGTGTACAAGTATTTAAAGCCTTTTTCATACATGGTAAAGATCTGTGCAGGGTTACTCAGGCCGTCGCCACCCTTATCTGCATCGCTTACCTGTACCTCTTTATCTTTTTTAAGATAGGTCCACTGACTTTTACCATCACTCATGATCTCTTTATCAACCTCTGGTTTAGCAGCCGAATTATAGAGTGTAACCCTGTATTTGCCGGTTTTTGCCTTTGAAATAAGGGTGCCGGTTTGTGTTTCTTTGATATTGGCTTGCTGGTTATTCAGGCTAAAGGTAAAATCAGTTTTGATAACATCATACGACCGGTATTTCTGGCTTACCTGGTTTAAAATGGCTTTTGCCTGGCTATCTTTCTGGGCAAAAGCGGTGCTGTATGTACTTATTGCTAAAATGGTATATGCTATGATCTTTTTCATTCAGTTTTATTCAACAACAACTATAATCATTAATAGTTATTGGTTTAGAGTAATTAAATTGGGCTTGGTTTAATCTTTAATAGGTTTTTGAAGCGTTTCGAGGTAGCGTTCAAGGCTGTACTCGTCGGGATAAAGCACGTCACGGGCTTTGCTGCCTTCAAAAGGGCCTACAATTCCGGCAGCTTCCAGTTGGTCAATGATACGACCGGCACGGTTATAACCCAGCTTCATTTTACGCTGTATGAGGGATGTTGAACCTTGTTGATGCAGTACAATAAGGCGCGCTGCGTCTTCAAACATCGGGTCGCGGTCATCAGGATCATATTCTTTGGCGCCACTGCTGGCTTCACCTTCGCCAACGTATTCGGGCAGGTACATAGCCGAGGGGTAGCCTTTTTGGTTACCGATAAAATCAGATATAGCTTCAACTTCCGGTGTATCCACAAAGGCGCACTGTAAACGGATCAGGTCGCTGCCAGTAGAGAACAGCATATCCCCACGACCAATCAGCTGATCGGCGCCACCAGCATCAAGAATGGTACGTGAGTCGATTTTGGAAAGTACCCTGAATGCCAGCCTTGACGGGAAATTGGCTTTGATAGTACCTGTAATGATATTAACCGAAGGACGTTGTGTAGCGATAACCAAGTGAATGCCCACCGCGCGGGCCAGCTGCGCAATACGGGCAATAGGCATTTCCACCTCTTTACCGGCGGTCATCATTAAATCGGCAAACTCGTCAATCACCAGTACAATGAAAGGCAGGTAACGGTGTTTTTCCGGATCGCTTATTTTGCGGTTCACAAACTTGGCATTGTACTCTTTCAGGTTACGAACCTGAGCGTCTTTAAGCAGGTCATAACGCTGATCCATCTCAATACAAAGGGAATTAAGCGTATTCACCACTTTTTTAGTATCGGTGATAATGGCGTCGCCGTCATCAGGAAGTTTGGCCAAAAAGTGCCTTTCTATCTTGCGGAAAAGTGTAAGCTCCACCTTTTTAGGGTCAACCAGTACAAATTTGAGTTCGGCAGGATGTTTTTTATACAGTAATGATACCAGGATAGCGTTAATACCAACCGATTTACCCTGGCCGGTGGCACCCGCAACCAATAAGTGGGGCATCTTGGCCAAATCGGCAATAAATACCTCGTTTGATATGGTTTTACCTAAAGCGATAGGTAAGTCCATCGTAGTGTTCTGGAATTTTTCGGTAGATAGGATAGAGCGCATTGAAACCATTTCGGGGTTCTGATTAGGCACTTCAATACCGATGGTACCCTTGCCCGGCATAGGGGCAATAATGCGGATCCCTAAAGCTGCTAAGCTTAATGCGATATCATCCTCCAGATTCTTAATCTTGCTGATCCTTACCCCAGGAGCTGGGATGATCTCATATAATGTAACTGTTGGGCCGATGGTAGCCTTGATCTTATCGATCTCGATATTATAGTGGTTCAGCGTTTCAACAATTTTGTTCTTGTTGGCTTCCAGCTCTTCGGCATTAACGGAGATCTTGTTTGAACCATGGTTCTCTAATAATTCCAGGTGCGGAAATTTGTATGTAGCAAGGTCAAGCCTGTGGTCATAAATACCAAATTGACTTACCAGGTCATTTGCTTTTTCGTTATCGGTTTTTTCAACACTTAGTTCAGGCAAGGGCCTGTTGGTATCAATAGTAAGTGGAATCTCGTCCTCTTCTTCGGGTTCGTGCTTGATCGTATTTTCAGGACGTAAAACCACAGGTTCGTGATACTCGGGCATTTGCTCCATAGGCGGTTGCCGTAAAGGATCCTGCCTTAGCGGTTCCTGTACCATTGGCTCCGGCATGATGCTGCTTACATGGGTTTCGCGGATCTTGTTATTGCCCCGGGGCCATTCAAGCGGCGTTGATGGTTCTTCGTCAAGCAGTTCAACAGGTTCTGGCGCTACTTCATCAACTTGCATAGCCGCAACTGTGCGTTTTTTACGCTGAGGTACCTTAAAATCGATGTTGTAGGCTATCACTAATACGGTAAGTGCCAAAAACACCAGCAGACCACCGGTGCCGGCCTCGCCTATCTGCGCAGCCAGTAAACGGTTGCTCCAAAAGCCGAAACCGCCTTCAAAGTAGTGCGGATAATCAATTATAAATGAATGAAAATAAGCTATGGCTACCGAAATAAAAACAATGCTGAATAACGAATAGGCCAATGTTTTGCGGATAGAAAATAGTCTCGCCTTAAAAAGCAGGCGGTACCCCACAATAAAAAACACAAAAACAAATATGAACGAGGCCACGCCAAACCACTCGTAAATAAACTGGTTTGATAATAATGCGCCAAACTTGCCCAGCCAGTTTTGCGCCCTTATAGTTGGATCGCTCAGGTCGGAAATTTCATGAACTGTAGTGCCCGTAGACAGGTTGTGCCAGCCGCCATTTGTTTTGGAAATATAGCTTTGATCTTCCTGCCAGGTGAACAGGTACGATGTAAAGGCGATAAGGAAAAAAATGGACAATAGCAGTGAAAACAAGCCTGCTATTTTAACAGCCTTGCCATTTTCATAGTCAAAGTCAAAGCTTGGCATTTTAGGTAATTTCTTGCCATTCACTTGCTCCTTTTCGGCCTTACCGCTTTGGCGAGGCTGATTTTCTCCCTTGAAATTATTTGATCTAAACTGGTTTCCTTTTGCCGGCATCCTGATGTAACAATCGTTTATGTGCAAACTTACGTAAAATTTCACCTATGTAAACTTCGCTGTTACACCCGGTAAATATTTTATATAAGATTCATTAACCTGCCAAAAATTACAGGCCGAATGAATATAAAGTTAACAGATTATATAACTTATTGGTAACATTTTTAATTTTTTAGTATAATTGAAAAACAACATTTACCTGTAACATAAAACGTAAATTAGCAAAGTACGTACAATAGCTGCGTAATAGTAAACGCTTTACTTAACTAAGTAATGAGCATAGAAAGACTGGAAGAATACATTGCATCTGCCGATTTAGATAGTATCAACACCCTGCTTGGCCGCGACCGGGCATTAGCTACCCAAAAAACCAGCCTTAAGGTGTCACCGCTTATGCTTTCCTGCTATTATAAAAAGCCTGAGGTTACTAACTTATTGTTAAATTATGTAAGCGATGTTAGCTTATTTGAAGCTGCTGCTGCCGGTAAATTTGATGAGGTTGCCCACCAGGTTGGCATTAACCCTAATTCGCTCGATGATTATGCCGATGATGGCTTTACCGCTCTTGGCCTGGCCTGTTATTTTGGGCAGTTTGATGTGGCGCGGTACCTGGTGCTGAAAGGTGCAAGTGTTAATTTGCAATCAAACAATGGGTTCAACGTGTTCCCAATCCATTCGGCAGCCGCCGGAAACTATACCGAAATAGCCAGGATGCTTATTGAAAATGGTGCCAAAGTGAACGTAGTGCAGCAGGCTGGAGTTACGCCGCTGCATTCGGCTGCGCAAAATGGCAATCTGGAGCTGATCATCCTGCTGCTGGAAAGCGGCGCTGAAGTTTTTACCCGGATGGAAGGCGGCAAACTCCCTGCCGATCTGGCCCGCGAAAAAGGCTTTGAAGAGATAGCCGAAATTTTGAGTTGATGTTTAAACGCTTAATTTTAAATTAGTTAAATAATAGGTATTTATCACCTATTGTCGCTTTTGGGGCTTGTTGTACCCGGTGCTTTTATATATTTGTAATAACCTGAATTATAACAAATGAAAGAAATAGCGCTGCTTATTCACGAGGACATTAATCTTTCAACCATAGCGGGCGTGTTGGATATGGTGAGGCATACTAACCGTTTTTTGGTAGAAAGCGGCAAAACCGAAGCCTTTAGCGTAATACTTGTAGGCGAAAAAATAAATAATAACCTGCTTTACTTCCCTGCACAGTTTACTGGTTTTAAAACCATTGATGAGATCAAGGATATCGACCTGGTGATAGCCCCCGCGTTTTACGGTCCGCCGGACCTGGTGATGCGTAAAAACAAAAACCTGATCGACTTTATAAGGAATATGTATGATAAAGGCGCGGAAGTAGCCAGTTTGTGTTTTGGCAGCTATTTTTTAGCCGAGGCAGGGGTGCTTGATGGTAAGCCCTGTACTACACACTGGGTTGCTGTTGATGATATGAAGCGCAGATACCCTAAGGTAGATATTTTACCAGATATGGTAACCACCGATAAAGACGGCACTTATACCAGCGGCGGGGCTTTTTCAAGCATGAACCTGGTATTATATCTCATTGAAAAATATTGTGGCAGGGATACAGGCATTTGGGCCAGTAAAATGTTTTCGCTGGATATTGACCGTACCAGCCAGGCGCATTTCAAGGTGTTTGAGGGGCAGCACCAGCATGAAGACCAGGAAATCATGCGCTCGCAGCTGTTTATCGAAAATAATTATCACCTCTCTATTTCGGTTGAGGAGATTGCCGGCCAAACCAATATGAGCAAGCGAAACTTCATTCGCCGCTTTAAAAGCGCCACGCAAAACACCCCGATGGAATACTTGCAAAAGGTAAAGATAGAATCAGTAAAAAAGGGGCTGGAGAAAACCAATCATAACATCAGCGAACTGATGTACAAGGTTGGCTATAATGATTTGAAGACATTCAGAAAGATCTTTAAACGGATAACAGGGTTAACCCCGCAGGATTACCGGAGTAAATATTGCAGAAGGGCAGTGCTGGAGAATTAAACTCTACATCACGTCATTGCGAGGTACGAAGCAATCCCCGACTTTACAGGGAGAACTGCTTAGCCGCTTTGCTTCTTGAAGATTGCTTCGTACCTCGCAATGACGGTTTGAAAAAAGTATTGGCGTTTAAACCACTTCTTCCTTTTCTCCCTGCTTCACAGGTTTATTTTTCTTTCCTTCAATCGATTCAAAATAAGCCTTTTTAACCACTGTTGTCATTTTATGATCGCCGGTATGGCTCCAGCCCGGAGGCATTACAATGTACAGGAATTTATTTTTTATACCCGGAGCCTTATGCACATCTTTGGCCAGCGCTATAATCTCGCCAAAATAAGCATCTAAAAAGCTGTTTTTAACCATTGGTCTGCTGATACCGTATTCGATAGGAATCTTACGGTCTTCATTTTGGAAAGTACCAAAGACTTTATCCCATATCGGCAGCAGGTTACAGAAATTGGTATCCATATATAGCGGATTGCGTGCATGATGTACCCTGTGGTGCGATGGCGTAAGTACGATTCCATTAAGGAAGCCGAGACGACCATCTTCAATGAGGTTTTCACCAACGTGGATCATTGATCCCCAAAAACCATCCACAAACATGATTACGAATAACATCGGTGGGTTTACACCTAATAAAATGCAAATGCTGGTACGGATGAGATCGGCATAGGGGCCTTCGAGGAAAAAATGGGCGTACGTAACGGAAAGGTTCATGCTTTCGGGTGCGTGGTGGGTTGAGTGCAGGCACCACAGGATCCTTACCTTGTGCGCAAGATAGTGGTACCAAAAGTGCGCAAATTCCCAAATTATGTAGCCGTAAATGAACCAGTACCAGGTAAACGTTGTTTTAAAAATAGCAAATCTCGAAAAAAAGCCGATACAGAATGCTACCATCGCTATGGATAATACACTACCCACAAAAGCATTTAGCACATATGTCCAGAAAGAAACCTTGTAATGGATCACTTTGAATTTTTTATAAAAGGCTCCTCTTATGATCTCAAATACCAGTAGCACGGGCAGCATGGGCCCTAATAGTGCTGTAATGCCGTCATAGGTAAGCAGCTTACTATAATCTCCCGATTTGATAATATCATATAGTCCGCCGAGGCCGAAGAATCCTGTAATGTGATCGTAAATCGCTTTTAAAAAATCCATATTGAAAATAGGTTAACCGGTAAGAGGCTTTATTCAAATTTAGGATTTTTAATTGTATGTATGTAGGTACATGAACTTTTTCAAAAGAATTTCTCATATACCCCAAGGGTCTATAAAAAATAAAATAAAAATTATAGTACTATGTATTGTATAGTACCATGTTTAATATTAACTTTGTTTTAATTGAAACAACAACAATTTAAGCTTTGTTAAAAATGGACACTAAACCTTTGCTATATACAGGTATTATCATACCCATCATATTCTGGCTTTCAACCATTGTTTGTGGTTTTGTGCATGGCAATTACAATCATATCAGCAATACCATCAGCGAGCTTGGAGCAATCGGCACCAAATCCGAAACGTTGATGGAAACGTTCACACTGCTTGATACTGTACTAAGCGTATTTTTTATGGCGGGCTTGTTCATAGCATGCAGCCAGTTAAAGCTCAATATCCTGCCGGTATTTGGGGTGATAGGTTTTCCCATTATGTTTGGCTGGGCGGCGATATTTCATTCGGGCAATCCGCTGCATTCGGCATCAGGGCCTGTGTTTTTGTTGTTGTATATAGGTGCCCTGCTATCCGTCATCTTATGGCGGGGAACCGAGTTTAGGCTGATCAGAAAACTATCACTGTTAAGTCTGGGTATTATGCTGCTCATCTTTCTGCGTTTCATTCCTTCGGCCAATATTCAAAACAATTATACCGGGCTTATTCAAAGGTTTGCTCATTTGGGTTGGTCGGTTTGGTTTGTATCGTTGGGCGGCTGTTTTATAAAATTGCTTGATAGCAAAGAGGAACATCAATTAAATAAATCATCATTAAAATAACAACATGAAAAAATTAGGTTATGTATTGGTTGTCATAGGTGTGATAGCCCTGTTAGATGCTTGCCATATAGGCGGAAGGCATACTGTTATTGTGGAGAACGGCAATGGCAAAGAAAGGCGGATTGAATACTGGGGACGTGTATATTTTACCGCCGATAGCACGGGTATCAGCCGCATCTCGCCCAATGGCAAGGTGAAATACAAAAACAACGATTTTGAAATAATTGCCGAGAGCGATTACAACGGTCGTATTACCTATCAGTTTAACGATGGCGAAAAGAAAAATGAGCTTGATGGTGATGAGAAAATTTCGTTAGCGAGGGCAGTACGGGACATGATGAAGGTAGGGCATAATAATAAATGATTAAAGCACTTTATCATGTCGAGCAATTAAATATAATATACTCTAAGGATGAAATGACAAAAGAGGGCCGGTCAGTCTGAGCCTGTCGAATACTCGCGCGCAGAGGCCCGACCACCATGCTTCGACAGGCTCAGCATGTCATCCTTTTTTAATTTTTCATTTTGAGGGATAGCGAAACGTCTTCTTCGCCCTGCAATTGGGTAAGCGTAGCGAAGAAGATTCTTCATTTAACTCAGAATGACAAAAGGCTTTTATTTTTAGGAATGATAATGCCGGGGTAAGTAGCAATGCCTTACTTCATTCTCACATACACATCGTTATATCCATCGGCTATATAAATATCATTCAGGAAAAGGGTATCGTGCCTTATAAGGTATGATACCGGGCGGGTATCCAGGGCAGGGCCGGATATCAACAATACGTCCGCTGTTTGGGTTGGACTGTATTTATAATCCTTGATAGTGCGGAAATTGCCGTCTATCATCAATGCGTCGTTTTTGAACCATTTGAAACTGCTATCAGCATTAAGCTCATAGCGGGCGGTATATCCGCTGCTTTGTGGTGTAATAGTAAAGTCGCCAATGCCGCCAACTGACTTTACCCAGCGCCATTTGCCAATTATACTGGTACTGCCCGGACCGGGAAGGTTGCCTTTATTGCAGGCGGTTATACTACAAAATAAAATTGCTGATACGGTTCGCAGGAAATTTTTCATAATTGTGTGGTTATAAAATCCCTTACGGTACAGCACATTGCTTTGCTACAATATGTTGTAAATAATTTAAAGGGGGATGCTTGTTGCATATTCAGTAAAATTCTTTGTATCATTAAAGCATGATTATTGTAATACAGTGTAAAGACAAGGTGGGCCTTGTGGCGGCTATATCTGCAACATTAGCTAAACATTTGCTTAATATAGTTTCTATGCGTGAGCATGTTGATCATAACGAAAATGTGTTTTTTACGCGCCTGGAAATTGAAGATGGTGACGATACCGGTCTTGAAGATTCACTACGAAAAATATTGCCCGAAGGAGCCTACATCGCTGTAAACCCGGAGCCGGTAAAGAAAGTGGTTGTACTGGCCACCAAAGAGTATCATTGTTTGAGTGATATCCTGATCCGTAATCATTTTAATACCCTCGGGGCAAGCGTACAATGTGTTATCGCCAATCATGCTAAACTGCAGAATATCTGCGAGCGCTTTGATATCCCTTTTTATCATGTGAGCCATGAACAGGTAGATAAAGCGCAATTTGAGGAACGGGTAATTGCTGCCATTAAACAGTATACGCCCGATTACGTGGTATTGGCCAAGTTTATGCGGATCCTGTCGCCCCGGTTTGTAGCCGAATTTCCAATGAAGATCATTAATATCCATCACTCGTTTTTACCGGCTTTTATAGGTGCTAACCCTTACAAGCAGGCATTTGAGCGCGGTGTTAAATTGATAGGTGCCACAGCTCACTATGTATCAAATGAATTGGACGAAGGCCCGATCATCGCTCAGCAGATTGTTCCGGTAAACCACTCTTACAGCTGGACAGACATGGTAAAAGCCGGCCAGGAAGTAGAGACCGCAGTACTGGCCAAGGCCCTGAAACTTGTTTTTGAAGACCGGGTGTTTGTGTATAAGAATAAAACGGTGGTGTTTGGGTAAGGGTGAAGATCGGATCCGGGTTAAAAACATATTATTTAACATTTACCTTTACTTTTGTTCACCCGCAGGGAACAACTTTGCCTAAATTTCTATTTATGAAAAAAATATTTTCTTTATTGCTGATGGCTATGCTATCTGTTTCGGCAAGCTATGCCCAGCATCAGCTTACTATTGCAACCTACAATTTACGTAACGATAACAGCACCAATGATGATTCGGTGCGGGGAAATGGCTGGAAACAGCGCCTGCCGGTTATAACACAGCTCATCAGGTTTCACGATTGGGATATTTTTGGTACCCAGGAAGGGTTGGTACACCAGCTAAACGGTTTAAAGCAGGCTATGCCCCAGTATGCCTACACCGGAATAGGCCGGGATGACGGTAAAATTGCCGGTGAGTTTTCGGCCATTTTTTATAAAAAGGATAAATTTAAACTGCTGAAACATGGCGATTTCTGGATGGCCCCGATTACCGACAAGCCCAATAAAGGCTGGGATGCTGCCCTGCCAAGGATCTGCTCATGGGGATATTTTGAGGAAATAAAAACCGGGTACAAATTTTATTATTTTAACCTGCATATGGATCATATAGGTGTTGTTGCCCGCCGTGAAAGTGCTAAACTGGTATTGAAAAAAGTAAAAGAGATGGGTGGCAATTCTCCCACTATTTTATCTGGCGATTTTAACGTTGATCAAACATCAGATAGCTACGCGGTAATCAACAATTCGGGAGTGTTAAAGGATAGCTACGAGCTTTCACCCATAAAATATGCTACCAACGGCACCTTTAATGATTTTGACACTAACGATAAAACCACCGGCCGCATCGACCATATTTTTGTAACGAAAGATTTTACGGTGAAAAGGTACGGGATATTAACTGATACCTACAGGGCTAAGGCTAAAGATTCGGATAAATATGAGGCTAAGGAGCCAAGTGACCATTTCCCGGTAATGATAATGGTGGATCATAAATGACCCACCATACCAGAGATTTAGTTGATTGATTAACTAAAGATCGTTTAGATATTACTTCACAATAAGTGTAGCAATTGAATGCGGCAGGGCAGTAGTGCCGGCCGCTTTTCCTTTTATCCAAAGGCTGTAATCTATTTTTTCGTCGGTTTTATTCATAACCACCACCGCAATTGAGCCGTCGGGATTTTGGTAAGCAGTTGTTAACAGTTTATCCCTGCTGGCTACCGCGCTGATGCGTTTTGCACCCGGGTGAATGTATTTGGAGAAATGACCGATGTAGTAGTATGAGCTGGTGTAGATCAGGCTTCCGTTACGCAGATCGGCATGTACCGGTGCAAAGCAGAAGTTACCAACGTGGTTGGGGCCACCTTTTTCATCAAGCAATACGTTCCAGTCGGTCCAGGCTACAGTACCTGCGTTAAAATCATTGATCATTGATAAGCCATAGCGCTCACCAAGCGACCAATCATTGATCTTATTAAAATCAAACTTTTCTATACAGCCTTCAGTAAATACCAGGTTTTTGCCCGGGAATGCTTCATGGGTACGGCGGGTAGCTTCAAAATTCTGTCCTGCACCGGTCCATGTTTCATACCAGTGGAAACCAATACCCCAAATGTATTTGGCTGCGGCAGGATCTTCCAGTATAGTGCTGGCGCGTTGGTAAAGCAGATCGCGGTTATGGTCCCAAACAATCAGTTTTTTGCTTGCCAGGCCTTGTTTTTGTAGGGTTGGGCCTAAAAAGTTTTTTACAAAATCACGTTCTTCTTCGGCGGTGTACATGCATGACTCCCATGTTTGTTTGGCCATTGGCTCGTTCTGTACCGAAAGGCCCCAGATAGGGATGCCTTCCTTTTCATAAGCACGAACAAATTTTACGTAGAAGTTGGCCCAGCTTTGGTCAAACTCTTTTTTAAGCTTACCGCCGTGCAATACATCATTATTATCTTTCATGAAAGCAGGGGGACTCCATGGCGATGCAAACAGGGTTAATTTGCCGCCTGCCGCAGCTGTAGCCGCTTTAATAAAAGGAATGCGGTAGGTTTTATCATGACTAATGTCGAAGGTTTTTAATTCCTTGTCGCCACTTTTTACGTAGCTGTAGCTGTCGCTCGAAAAATCACAGCTTTGAATGTTGGTACGACCAAAAGAGTAACCAATACCCTTGGCTTTATCATAGTAAGCGGTTAAAAATTCCTTTTGCTTGTCCTTAGGTAGTTTGGCAAAGGTTTCGGCCGAGGCATCGGTCAGGGCGCCTCCAATACCTACCATTGTTTGGAAAGTTTTGGCCGGATCAATAAATACTGCTACTTCTGTTTCGGCAGGTTGTGGTTTGTCGGTAAACTTCAGGGTTTCGGTTTCTTTAAATTTGTATCCGGCATTTTGCTCAGATACGATCACTTTTACAGATTTACCTGCTGCCGAATACGGCGCTTTACCCTGGGCGCTGACAAAGCCAGCCTTTAATAATCCGCCTGCTATGAAACAGGCAATTAAATACTTTTTTTGCATGAGTTTAATTAAATAGGCTTGCCGGTTTGGTTACGAGCCTGGACTATGGCTAACCGGAGTTTTCAAATTTATTAAACTTAATTAGAAAAAAGCAAAAAGCCTAATATAAATTATCATAACGATCACCGCTTTTAAGCAAATGATACGCATTAATACCAATGATTTTTAGTTTTTAATTTATTGATTATTAGTAAGTTGTTATTTTTTAAATCTGGAGATGTAAATAAATTTGATGCGCTAAAATGCATTGAAAATTATAGTGTATTATTTACACCGGCTACTGCTTCTGAGCCTTAATTTCTTCTTCAATACGCAGGCTTTCTTTATGGATGGCATTCATGAGTTCGGTGATGAATGTAGAAGAAAGACCTTCCTGTTTTCCGGCCTCAATTGTTTTCTCTAAAACCTGTTTAAAGCGATCAGCCTGGAGGGCGGGGATATTGTTTTTTGCTTTATAGATGCCTATTTCTTTTACCACCCGTTCTCGTTCGCCTAATAAAGCGATGAGTTTTTTATCGATTGAATCAATTTTGATCCGGTTGTTTTGCAGTGTTGGGTCGGTGGCAGGAGTTTTACTCATAGGTGAGGATTGCGCGTTAGCTAAACTGTATTGGAACAAGCACACTGAAAATAATATAAAAGCGCGGTTAAACAATTTCATAAAGATGGTTTTTTGAGATGAATTTAGGGAATTAACCGGGCTGTTAATGGATTTGTTTGAAGATTAACACAGAGTTTACTCATGCTGTCGAGGTTTTGCCGGGCAGTCCCCTCTATACTTCGAATAAAGAGATGCCTTTTTTATTTTTTTTACCCTCTTTCCGCCAAAGGCGAAGAGAGGGTCGGCCAGCGTAGCGCAGCCGGGGTCAGTTAAGACGGTGTAAGGTAAAAGAGATGTACAGAATGCTGTGCTGATCATGTCCCTTACGTTATTCAGCATAGCAAAAATGTGCTAACTTCGCGGCATGTACCAGCTCATAAAACCAATCCTGTTTAAGTTCGATCCTGAAAACGTGCATTATTTTGTCACCCGTAACCTGAAACGTTTTAACCGTTTCCCGGGCGGTACATCGCTAAGTAAAGCTATATGGGATGTAAAAGATCCAAAACTTGAGCGTGAAGTTTTCGGCCTTAAATTCAGGAACCCTGTTGGCCTGGCCGCGGGCTTTGATAAAAATGCCGAGATGATGGGCGAAATGGCCAATCTTGGTTTTGGTTTTGTTGAGATAGGCACGGTTACACCGCTTCCTCAACCAGGAAATGATAAGCCGCGTATGTTTCGCCTGCCGGCAGATAGCGCGCTCATTAATCGTATGGGCTTTAATAATTTTGGCGTGGATATAGCTGCCGAACGGATTGCAGCCTTCAGGCGTGATCCAAGGAATGTCAACAAAGGCCTGATCATCGGAGGAAACATTGGTAAAAATAAGGTTACCCCTAATGAAGATGCTGTAAGTGACTATATCAAATGTTTTGACCGCCTGTTTGATGTGGTTGATTATTTTGTAGTGAACGTGAGTTCGCCCAATACCCCGGGCTTGCGTGCGTTGCAGGAAAAAGGGCCTTTGATGGAAATTCTGAATACGCTGCAGAAACGAAATAGTAAAAATGGTATCAGCAGGCCCATCCTACTAAAAATTGCGCCCGATCTAACCGATTCCCAACTGGATGATATTGTTGATATCGTACAACAAACAGGTATAGCCGGGCTAATTGCTACCAATACAACTATCAGCAGGGAAAATTTATCATCGCCATTAAAAGAAGAAACCGGCGGATTGAGCGGTAAACCACTTACCAAGCGCTCAACCGAAGTGATCAGCTATCTGCATAAAAAATCGAACGGATCATTTCCTATTATCGGAGTAGGGGGGATTCATTCTGCCGAAGACGCTATTGAAAAATTGAACGCCGGTGCTTCACTGGTGCAGCTTTATACGGGTTTTATTTATGAAGGGCCGGGGCTGATTGGAAGGATCAATAAGAAAATTTTGAACCGGGATTAAGGGGATTTAAGAATTGTCAGGATTTTTTTTCTAAATCAAAATCAAAAGAATTCTCAGATTATAGGGTTTTTAAAGGTCTGATATTTTTTTTTAATGTCTGTCAATTTGTATGTGGGTTATGGGCTTAGGTATAGAAAATGATCAAGCTCTGCGAAATATTTTATTTGTAAATATCTTGATAAGGTAAAATAAGCCCGCCACGCCCATCACACCGCCTAAACAAAACATAAACGATCCAAGGCCCGGACCAAAGACAGGTTCGGTATAAGCCAAACCGGCAATAACTGCCCCCACTAAATACAATCCAATAGCGAATAATGCTTTATATCTCGCTTTCCATTTTTTCATTATCGAATATTACCCTCAATGTATATTCACAAACCTCGAATACAAATCGGTAAAAATATCAAGCTAATCCTCAAATCCTAAAAATCATGGTTCAAAAAAAGTCCCACCGGAAACCGGCAGGACTTTAAAGTTTTTTCTTCCGAAGAAGGAGAGAATTATTTGCCTAATGCGATATCTAAAGCTGCATTGTTTTTAGCTATCTGGCTGTGTTTTGACTCAGCAGAACGGCTTCCGTATTCAAGGTTAGTAGCCAGTTTAAGGAACTGTACTTCTAAGCGTGAAAAAGTTTTATTTCTCCTGTCTTTTCTTTTTAAACGAGTAACGCCCATTGTCTTTTATTTTAAAATTTTTTTAACCCTGAGGTCGGAAGCGGATTCGAACCGCTGTAAAAGGTTTTGCAGACCTCTGCCTAGCCACTCGGCCATCCGACCCTTTTTTAAGGACTGCAAAGATAGTAATTATTTTTAGCGAACAAATTTATTTGAACGAATTTCGCTTTATTTCTGAACAAAGTATAGCTGTGGCTATGGCTACGTTCAATGATTCGGCATGGCCTACACGCGGGATGGTTACTTTTTTATTTATTAATGCCTGTATTTCAGGGCGCAAGCCATTGCCCTCATTGCCCATCGCCAACAAGCCCTCATTACCGAAGTTGATACCGTATATATTTTCGCCGTCAAGCATCGCGCCAAATAAAGGGAGCTTTATTTCAGGAAGAATGACGTTTAAATCGCCGTAATGTACGTTTACCCTTGCTAATGAGCCCATGGTGGCCTGTACCACTTTCGGGTTATACACATCAACGGTATCGTCTGAGCAAATAATATCGGTAATACCAAACCAGTCGGCCGTACGGATAATAGTACCCATATTACCGGGGTCCTGTATCTCATCAAGCACCAGCGAAAACCTGTTTTTCAGTAAATTGTAATTTAAAACAGGCCATTTTGGTATTTTAACCAAACCAATTACCTCCTGCGGGGTTTTCAAACTGCTGATCTTTTCCAGATCGGTCAATGAAATTTCCTGAAAATTTATTTTTCGGGATAAATTCATCATTTTTGGAGCAATTTCGGGGGTGTGGTATATAGTATCAACCTGGTATGCAGTGTTTACAAACTCAATAACTGATTTGTAACCCTCAACCAAAAAATAACCATGCTCTTTACGGAATTTTTTATGTTGTAAGGACTTTAATAAACTGATCTGTGATTTTGAAAGCATATACTAAAACTGCTGTTTACCGCCTTACAATATTAAGTATTTTGCTGATTATTATCGGTTCGGGCTGCGGTATTACCCGCGGCATTCGTAAAGACCAGGCGTTGGTGCGCAAAATTACTATAAAAGGTATCGACGAAGAATTTGCCGAAACGGCTGTAAATTATGTAGATAAGGAGCAGCAGCCCAATAACTGGCTTAATTTACAGTTGTACTATACTTTTAGTAATAAAGGAAAAAAAAATATTGGTGAAGCCCCTGTAGTTGTAGATAGCAACCTGATTGAATATTCACGCCTGCAAATGGAAAAATATATTCGCAGCCGTGGCTATCTTAAAGCGAAAGTTACCGATAGTGTTGTAATAAAAAAGCAAAAGGCCGAACTGGTTTTCACTGCCAATGAAGGGCCTATGTTCCGTATCCGCAAGTTTACAGATAGTATTGCCGATAATAATATTAAGGGATTGTATAATGGTAACCGCAATAGGATCTCGCATATACAGCCGGGCGGTAGATTTGATACCGATAGCTTAGCCTACGACCGCGACCAGCTTTATTTGCTAATGAAGCATAATGGCTATTATGATTTTTACAGGCAATACATCAACTTTACTTATGATTCAACTTTTAACAGCAGTGTGGTTGATGTGAAAATGATTATTGATAATCCGGCCGGCAAAACGCAACATCCGGTTTATACCATCAACAATACATTAATCACGATATCAAACAGTCAGGGACGTACCCCGGGTAAAGCTGATACCATACAGGTTGACTCTCAGTTTAGGTTTGTTGATTACTCAAAAAGGTTTCAGCCAAGGGTCGTGACCGATTATGTTTTTCAGAAAAAAGGTGAGATATATGATATCGACAAGCAAACGCGAACTACCACGCGTTTATCGGAGTTGAACGTTTTCAGAAACGTGCCCAACCCTGTTTATGAAAAACTGAAGGACAGCTCCAATAGGCTCAATACCCGGATAGATATTGTGCCGTTGAAACGTATGAGCGATCGTGTGGAGGGCGAGGTGCTTTTTAGCGGTGGCCGTTTTGGTTATAACGTTGGTAATACTTTTACCGACAGGAATTTATTTAAACAGGCCGCTATCTTGCAGCTGAAAGTTAACTGGAGTATCCTTTTTGATAATGGCAATAGTGTTGGCAACGATAACAGTAGTATTCAAAACCAAGAGTTTAGGGTAGGGGCACAGCTTACTTATCCACGCCTTTTACTGCCGTTTAAATTTCCTTTTCTGGGTAAATTCGGAGTTCCGCATACCACATTTTCGTCAAACTACTCATTGTTTTTTCAGAAAGACCTGGTTAAGCGCGAAAGTTTTATCAATTCCATCACATACGATTTTTTTGATACGCCATATAAATCACATACCATTACTCCTATTAGTATCGAATTTTCGAGAGGCGTAATTGATCCAGCTGCCAGAGATTCCCTGCTTAAGCAAAATAGGTATTCATATGTTTACCTGATCGGGCGGACAGTTTTTACATCCGGGAGTCAATACACTTACCAGGTTAATGCTATAAAGCTTAACGGTTATGAAAATTTTACTTATTTCCGCGGCAGTTTAGATATTGGCGGGAACTTCCTAAACCTGGTAAGTAACCTCACTAATGCGCCTAAAGATGATCATGGACAGCATAAACTTTTCGGTTATACTTTTGCACAATATACCAAAGTTGAGCTCGATACACGGATCTACCGAAACTTTGGCGGCGAAAAACAACTTGTTTTTCGCATAAATCCGGGGATCGGCATCCCTTACGGTAATAGTGATCAGCTTATTTTCGAAAAGAATTTTTACGCTGGAGGTGCCAATGATCTCAGGGCCTGGTTGCCGCGTACATTAGGGCCAGGACAATTTAACCGTGCTACTTATTATGGTACCGATGTTACTAACCGTGCCCGTTTAAAGTACCTTGATCAGTTTGGCGAGATCAAATTCATAACTAATGCCGAGTACCGTTACCTGCTGGCAAATAATTTCTTTGGTGCAAAACTCAAAGGTGCTTTTTTTATTGATGCTGGTAACGTATGGCGTTTGCATGATGAACCCGATAATCCCAATGGGCAGTTTAAATTGAATAATTTTTTAAGTTCAACCGCTGTAGGTATAGGCACAGGATTAAGGTTTGACTTAAGTTTCTTCGTTTTTAGGCTTGATGCCGCCTTTAAACTTAAAGATCCGCAATTCAGTGGATCTGATCAATGGGTGCTAATCAACCATGCCGGCGAGTTATTCAGCAAAGGTTCATTCAAAAAAGCTTACGAAACAGCCAACGGCGAAAGCTATAATTTTATGCAGCTCAATTTTGGTATCGGATTGCCGTTTTAAGATTTTAGAGGTTAAAGGTAAAAGGCGAAAGGTAAAAGGTTTTTTAGAAAAAGCCAGACAACAAGCCTTTGCAAAGCTGCAGCTATCTTTAGCCTTTCACCTTTAGCCTTTTACCAAGAGAGCCCTCTTCCTAAAATATATTCTTTAACCCGTCAATAATACTTTCAAAAAAGGTTGGTATACTTAGACCATTGTGATAGTTGAAGTAAAGGAATATACAGAAGATTACTACCGCTATAATGATAAACCGTTTAAACATGTAAGCCAGCAATACCAGTAACAGGGGGATAGCTACCAGTAATATCCAGCTGATGTGGAAAGGGCTTAGCTTGCTGTCATGCTTGTAAATGTAATATAGTATGGCATGGGTGCCGGCGTCGTTCATGTGTTTGGCGTACAGGAAGCTTGAACGATCCAATTTGTGGCGGTAAAAAGCTGTGCCTTTATCAAACTTAAGTTCTTCGGTAAAGCCGTTCATCACAAAAGTGAAAACACCGTTCACGTTTTCCTGTATCACACCAGCAGTGTCGGTGGCTACTACGGCAACCTCATCAACAGCAAAAGGATTTTCTTTAACTACAAAGTTGTTGATGGCAATTTTATCAGCAAAAGCAAAGCTGTGCGCAGCAATGGCAAAGCAAAAAATTAGTAAAAGTTTTTTCATGGTTTGATAGAAAGCTCTTTATCGATGCTGTAATTATCTGCAATAAAAATAGTGTTTTTTATGAGCTATCGGTTAAGGAAATAAATACTCACGTTTAGTACACTGGCAAAACTCACCCACAATAAATATGGGATAAGCAGCCAAGCTGCTGTCCGGCTAAATTTATTAAACCAGTTGATGGTTATCATAATGCTGAGCCACAGTAAAATGATCACAATCATGGCCGCTGCTATTTGGTGCATCCAAAAAAATATTATCGACCATGAAAAATTTAAAATAAGCTGAATGAAATACGCTGAACGGGCAATGATGTAAGCAGGCTTACGGCTTCGGTGTTGCCAAACCAGGTATGCCGAGGTTGCTATCATGATGTAAATTACCGTCCATACAGGCGCAAACAACCAGGGCGGAGGATTAAACGAAGGTTTATGAAGGGTGCTATACCAGCCTGCAATTTCAGGTCTGGTTACCAGCGATGCAACAAGTCCGATGGCCAGTACAATTAACAGGCTGATCAAGTAAGGGAAAAATTGAAAACGTTTAGCAGGTATAGCTCCAGGCATGATATATATTGAACCGCTAAAACCGGCGTAAGTTTTAAATGGATCAACAATTTTGAAAACTTAATAAAATGAATACTCTTACCAGGTAAAGCAACTATTTTGCAATAATTACACAGCAATTAGATGGGGTTAACGGTTAAATGTTAGTTTAGCCAGCATGATAAAAGCTTACAGATTATATACTGGTGAAGACGGCCATTCACATATAGAAAAGGGTACGATTGAATTGGGGCCGCTCAACGAGGCGCTGGCTATCAGGTTCCAGGAATCGGAACCGCATGCTTTTTATGATTACCATAATGCCCCTACCTATCAGTATGTGATCACTCTTACCGGTACACTTGAATTTGAAACCTACCCCGGCGAAAAGTTTATACTGTACCCCGGGGAGATCCTGATAGCCCAGGATACAACCGGCACAGCCCACAAATGGCGCCTGATTGGTGATGAACCCTGGAAACGTGTTTACGTTTCCTATGATCCGGCAAAGCCTATAAATTTTGTGGCCGATAAATAATCTGCCGCAGGTTTAGCGATAGCGTAACCTGTGGTTGGAAATAGTTTAAGCTTTCGGCTTCAGTATTATTTAAGCCGAAAGCTTAAATAATGTTTACCACAGATTGTAAATCCGCGGCTGATTAGGATGTAGGTAATATTCCTTTTACAAATCCTGATACAAAAGCTAACAATGTTCAAATAGTTGCGGTAAATGAGTATTTTCGGCAAATACCAGCTATAATCCACAAATGAAAAATACCGAACAAAACTATCGTCGTCATTTTTTAAAAACCGCTGCTGTTGGCACCATTGCAGCAATGGGTATCCCATCAATTGTTTCATCGGCTTTGGCTGCTGAACACCCCTCAAAAAAAGTAACTTTTAACCAGGGTGATGTTGTTCTTTTCCAGGGCGACTCTATTACCGACTGGGGCCGCGACCACAGTAAAACCGAACCCAATACTACCAGTGCCTTAGGCTCAGGATATGCATTGCTTACGGCTTCGCAACTGCTGCTTAAACATGCCGACAAAAGCCTTAAGATCTATAATAAAGGCATAAGTGGCAACAAGGTATATCAACTGGCTGAGCGTTGGGATACCGATTGTCTTGCTCTTAAACCAAACGTGTTGAGCATCCATATAGGCGTAAACGACTTTTGGCATACGCTAACTAATGGTTATAAGGGTACCATTGATACTTACATTACCGACTATAAAAAACTGCTTACCCGTACCAAAGAAGCCCTGCCGGGTATTAAATTGGTGATCTGTGAGCCCTTCGCTGAAAAAAATGTAAGGGCTGTTGATGATAAATGGTACCCTGCGTTTGATGCCTATCGCCAGGCTGCCAGGGATGTAGCGGCCGAATTCGGAGCTGTATTTGTGCCTTACCAATCGGCATTCGACAAAGCGGAACAAACAGCCCCGGCCACCTACTGGAACCTTGATGGCGTACACCCAAGCGTAGCCGGCGAAGCGCTTATGGCGCAAACATGGTTGAAAGCGGTAGGAGCTTTATAGAAGGCGAAAGGTTAAAGATGAAAGGCAAAAGGTAGCTGCAACCTGGCAAACAGGTCAGATTTTTTAATGCTATTTTCGGTCTTTCATCTTTTAAAGAGCATTTAACCTTTCAGCTTTTGTCTTTCACCTGTTAAAAACAACCTTTAACCTTTCACCTTTAACCTTTCACCTAAATTTCACGTCAAAAGCGTATCTTTGCGCGTAAATGATTGCTATAAATAACCTTACGTTCGAGATTGGTGCGCGGGCCCTATATGATGAAGCTAACTGGCATATTAAACCCGGTGAAAAAATTGGGTTAATTGGTGCCAACGGTACTGGTAAAACCACCCTTTTAAAAATTATTGTAGGCGACTATAAGCCTACCTCCGGAACTATATCAATGGCTAAGGACCTTACCATGGGTTACCTTAACCAGGATCTGCTTTCATACTCATCTGATAAAAACATCGTGCACGTAGCCATGGAAGCCTTTGAGCGCCAGAACCAACTGCATGACGAGATCGAGAACCTGCTTAAAAAGTTGGAAACGGATTATAGCGAAGATCTGTTAAATAAATTGAGCGACAAGCAGCATGAATTTGAACTGCTTGACGGTTATAATATCGAATATAAAGCGCATGAAATTTTAGCCGGTCTGGGTTTCAGCGATGATGATTGCAAACGTAAGCTGAGCACATTTTCGGGTGGTTGGCGTATGCGTGTAATGCTGGCCAAGATCCTGTTACAAGCTCCTGATATCCTGTTGCTGGATGAGCCTACCAACCACTTGGACTTACCGTCTATCCAATGGCTGGAAGATTATTTGAAAGCATTTACCGGCGCTATCATCATCGTATCACACGATAGGTGGTTTCTGGATAAGGTGATCAACCGTACAGTTGAGTCGCGCAAGGGCAAGCTGACCGTTTACGCGGGTAACTATACTTTTTACCTTGAAGAAAAATCATTGCGTGAAGAAATCCAGCGCGGCGAGTTTAAAAATCAGCAATCAAAAATAAAACAGGAAGAACGTTTGATCGAGCGTTTCCGTGCTAAGGCTTCCAAAGCCAAAATGGCTCAGTCACGGATCAAAATGCTTGATAAAATGGAACGTATTGACGATGTTGATGATGATAACCCATCAGTTAACTTCGCTTTCCGTTTCTCTAAGCAATCGGGCAGGCACGTGATCACCCTGGAGGACATCGTTAAAAAGTATCCTGCAATTGACATTTTAAATGGCGGTGAAGCTGTAATTGAAAAAGGCGATAAAATTGCCCTGATCGGTGCCAACGGTAAAGGTAAGTCAACCTTGCTGAGGATCATTGCTTCGGCAGATAATGATTATACCGGTACAATGACTACAGGCCATAACGTAACCACTACGTTTTTTGCGCAGCACCAGTTAGAGTCATTACACCTCGAAAACCAAATTCTTCAGGAACTGCAGGCATTTGCTCCAAAACATACCGATACCGAGTTACGTACCATTTTAGGTTCGTTTTTGTTTACCGGTGATGATGTGTTCAAGAAGATCAAGGTACTATCGGGCGGTGAAAAATCGCGCGTGGCTTTGGCTAAGGCCCTTACTGCCGATGCTAACTTCCTGGTACTGGATGAGCCCACCAATCACCTGGACATGCAGTCGGTAAATATCCTGATCCAGGCGTTGGAGCAGTACGAAGGTACTTTCATTGTGGTATCGCACGACAGGTATTTCCTTGATAATGTTGCTAACAAGATCTGGTTTATTGAAGATCAGAAAATAAAAATTTACCCGGGTACCTATGCCGAGTTCGACGTGTGGTATGCCAACCGTAAATTAGAGCCTAAAGCTGCTGCGCCCGCACCTCAGCCTAAAAAGGAAGAGAAAAAGCCGGAGCCTGTTAAACAGCCACAAGGCGAAAACAAGCATCAGCAGCTTAAAAAACTGAACCAGGACCTGACCAAAATGGAAGAACAGATCGCCAACCTTGAAAAAGAAGTGAAGCAACTGGAAACTCAACTGGCCGACGAAAAAATATACAGCGACGGTGCCAAGCTAAAGCAAACCAATGCCGCTTACAGCGCTAAACAAGCCGAACTGAAACAAGTTCAGGACAAGTGGGAAGCGTTAGCCGAGCAGATTTTGGAGTTGGAATCGTAAGATTAATCTCCATGTCATTGCGAGGAGCGAAGCAATAGCGAACTATATGGGGCCGCTCTGTATAGCATGCGGTTGCCACGCTATCGCTCGCAATGACATAGTGGTTTAACGATATTATAAATTAACCCGTCATTGCGAGGTACGAAGCAATCCCCGATTAGTGGGGCGGCTATGTAAATCCGCACTGTATAGTTTGGGATTGCTTTCCCGAAGCAAATTCGGGACAGACTGTGCCTCGCAATGGCGTTTGTAGTTTAACCGGAATTAGTAGGTTTATATAAATGAAAAAGCTTTACATCATCCTTTTCACCCTCCTGTCGTTAAATACTTTTGCTCAATCTACCTATAATAACAACGTTTACTCATCAGCCATAAAAAGCGTTGAGTTTTACAATACCGCCAAACAAGGCTCTTTTCCAGTGATCAATTTAGGATCGGACGAAAAAGTGCTGTTGGCCTTTGATGACTTGCGGGGCGGCAGTCGTAATTACTACTATACCATTGAGCATTGCGATGCCAACTGGAACTCATCAAACCTGTCACCTGCCGAATACCTGCAAAGCTTTGCCGATGATCGCCTGTACAATTACAGCTACTCTACTGGTACCATGCAAAAGTACACCCATTATGAAATTTCGTTGCCTAACAATAACATCGTTCCCAAAATATCGGGCAATTACGTTTTGAAGGTTTATGAAGATGGCGATCAAAACAAAATGGTGCTTACCCGCAGGCTATACGTATTGGGCAAACGCGTTTCGATAGCTGCCGATCTGGTGGCCTCGGCCAATAATGTTACCCGACAAACTAATCAAAAGATAAATTTTACAGTGGATTATTCGGGCTTGGTTGTACAAAACCCGGCTTATGCCCTGCGCACTTTCATTATGCAAAATGCCCGCACCGAAACAGCAGTGCTTAACGGACAGCCAACTTATATCCGTGGTTCGCAGTTAATTTATAATGATGTAACAATTAATGATTTTCCGGGACGAAACGAGTTCAGGCTGTTTGATACCCGTACGCTGAAACTTAATTCGCAAAGGGTAGCCAAGATATATAAAGATTCCACAAACGTTGTTGTGCTATTAGGCGACCCGGTGCGCGACCAGCCCAACTATATTTTTCAGTACGACAACGACGGCAAATTCTACATCCTGAATAACGATGGCACAACCCCTGCCACCGATGCTGATTATGCCCATGTGTATTTTACCTTGTCAACCAACAAAGCCCCTAAAGACGGAGCCCCATATGTAGTAGGCCAGTTTAATAACTACCGCCTCGATGATAGCAATAAACTGCACCCGCTTGATGACGGAAGGTACACCGTAAATATGTTGTTAAAACAGGGCGTATATGATTATGAATACATTTGGGTAGATGCCAAAACCGGCAAAGCCGATGACATCCCTTTTGAAGGCAGTCACTTTGAAACGGAGAATGAGTATCAAATGCTCACCTACTACCGCCCACCCGCCGCCCGTTGGGATGAGCTGGTAGGTTTCAGGGAGTTGGTGACGAAGCGGTAGATAATAAAATCTCTCAAAATTGTCATTTCGATAGAGCAGAGAGGGAAGGAGCATCGGGGCGAAAGAGAAATCTTCTACGCCCTGCATGGCGGTCCTGCAATGCAGCTAAACAGCGCGTATAAGATTTCTCACTCGTTCCTCGTTTCGAAATGACATTTTAATATAAGGGCTTCGTATCTTTACCCCCAAACACACCCCATATGACAGGAAAATTGCCGCAGGAATCATACACCATCATGAACGAATTGGTATTGCCCAATGATACCAACACTTTAAACAACCTGATGGGTGGGCGTTTGCTGCATTGGATGGATATCGCCGCCGCTATTTCGGCACAAAAGCATTGCAACAGAATAGTGGTTACAGCATCTGTGGATAATGTATCGTTTAAAGCGCCTATAAAATTGGGTGATGTGGTAAGCATTGAGGCAAAGGTTACGCGTGCGTTCACTACCTCGGTAGAAGTAAGGATGGATGTATGGGCGCAAAACATTCCATCGGGCACCAAAGTGAAAAGCAACGAAGCCTATTACACCTTTGTGGCTTTGGACAAAGATGGTCAAAAGACAGCCGTACCTGAGCTGATCCCTGAAACAGAAAAAGAGCAGGCACTGTACGAAGGCGCACTTCGTCGCCGCCAGTTGAGGCTGATATTAGGCGGGAAAATGAACCCGAATGACGCCACCGAATTGAAAGCCCTGTTTTTTGTCGATGAGTTACCGCCCAACCTTGGCGAAGAAATTAAACAGTAACAAAATAAACTACCGGTGGTCTAACAAATAGCTTAACAATAAAACTATTTGTACCATGAGATACTTTTTGTGCTTTTTACTTCCGCCTGTCGCCATCCTTACTACCGGCAGGATAGGGGCATTTATACTGAATATATTTTTAACTCTATTTTTCTGGATCCCTGGCGTAATTCATGCCATCCTGGTAACCAGCGATTACTATGATGCCAAACGTCACAGACAACTCATGCGGGCAACGCGCAGAGCGAGGTGGTGAGGAACCCTGATTTTCTTGATTATAGGATTGGCTGATGCCGTTGGCTGAAACTGTTTGAGAGGACAAATTATACAGGCCAATTCTATCAAGAAATCCTAAAATCCCAAAAATCATGGTTCATAATTTACCATATTTGCAATACGATGCAAAAGGGTAAACTATTAATTATCGACGACGAGGAACGCCTCCGCAATTTGCTTGCGCGTATTTTACAGTTGGAAGGTCACGAGGTAATTACCGCAGGTACAGGCAAAGAGGGACTTAAAAAATTACAGCAGGATATCATACACGTGGTTCTAAGCGATGTTAAGCTGCCCGATATTGATGGCATTACCCTTTCTGAAACCATCAAGAAAAACTACCCCAATACCGAGATTATTGTTTTAACGGCTTACGGTACCATTAACGATGGTGTAAAAGCCATTAAAGCCGGCGCGTTTGATTATATCACCAAGGGCGATGATAACGAAAAGATCATCCCGCTGGTAAGCAAGGCCATGGATAAAGCCTTGCTGCAGCAAAAAGTTGCCGAACTGGAAAGCAAACTGAATGATAAGTTCGGTTTCGACAGGCTCATTGGTAAATCAACCGCTATTAGTGATGTGATCAAGCTGGCTCAAAAGGTAGCCCTTACTGATACTACGGTGTTATTATTGGGTGAAACCGGTACGGGCAAGGAAATTTTTGCCGAAGCCATTCACCAGGCCAGTAACCGCAGCGCTAAATCATTTGTGGCGGTAAATTGCAGCGCTTTCACCAAAGAATTACTGGAGAGTGAACTCTTCGGCCATAAAGCTGGTTCATTTACGGGTGCCGTTAAGGATAAAAAAGGACTTTTTGAGGAAGCCAACAGCGGTACGATATTTTTAGATGAGATAGGGGAGCTCGATCACGATCTGCAGGCCAAATTGCTCCGTGTGCTCGAATCGCAGCAATTCATCAAGATAGGGGATACCAAGCCTACGCAGGTTAATGTGCGCATCCTGGCAGCTACCAACCGTAATTTACTGAACGAGATCAACGACGGTCATTTTAGGTCGGACCTGTACTACCGTCTTTCTGTCTTCCAGATCACCCTGCCTGCATTACGCGAGCGTAAAAAAGACATCAAATTATTGGCCGAATACTTTATGCAGCACTTTGCCCTTAAAGTTAAAAAGCAGGTGAATGTTTTGAGTGATGAGTTTGTTGAAAAGCTGGAAGCTTACAGTTGGCCCGGTAACATCCGTGAGCTTAAAAATATCATTGAGCGCGCGGTGATCCTTACTGACAGTAATGTGCTCGACGAAAGCCTGCTCCCCTATGAAATTCAGCAGCAACAGGTAAAAAGCGGTGCACCTATTTCGGCGTTTGACCTTTCATCTGTTGAAAAACTGCATATTCAACGTGTGCTGAACCATACCCATGGCAACCGTGCCGAAGCGGCACACCTGCTTAATATAGGTGTGGCTACGCTGTACAGGAAGTTGAAAGAATACGGGTTGGAGTAAACCATTTTTTTGTTACAATAATTAGCACGGCTAATTATTGTAACCAGTTCCCAAACCAAAATACTCGTTTCCGTATCGATCGATAATAACCCTTGCTCCGTTCAACTTTGTTTCAGCAAAGCCGCTTTTCATGGTAAAGCTCTCAGACCGGAAACGATCGTATTTAACCCCTGTGATCAACTTTCCATCGTTGGCCATAAGCCCGTATTTCATATTCGAGCTAACGATGAAACAATTATAACCAGGTGATATGTTATCATATTCTAACGAGGCCAAAACTTTGCCCTTCGCATTCATAATTCCCCATTTTTCATCACGCTTAAAAATATAATTTCCATTAGCAGCATAAAGTTCACTATACTCAATCGGAATAATTTTGTTCCCCTGCATATCCGCCACACCTTTTTTATTCCCTGTTTGCAAAATCACTGTTTGGCCGGCACGCGTTAAATATAAGTCATCATAAATGGGTTGGATCGCAAAGCTTTCGTTTTCTTTCATGAGGCCGTATTTGCCATTTATTTTTACCCTGGCAGTGCCATTGGTAAATTCGCCTACTTCGTCATAAACAGGTTTAAATAAGATTTTACCGGTTAATGATAGGTACCCGATTTTATCGTTAGCGTTGGTTATGCGAAACACTTTCTTATGAAAGTCGGGATCAATGGCTTTATAAACAGGGGGTAATATCTCTTTGCCTGTTGTATCGATAAGGCCGTATAATCGCGGATAGGAGGCTCCTATAGTAGTTTTGATAAGGTTAGGTCGAATATTCATCAATTCGTTATATAACGGTTGAGTTAACATTTTTCCATTTTTTGTTATTATCCCCCATTTGTTATCCAATGAAAATTTTAATAGCGAATTATTGGGGTCAACTCCATAAATGTTTTGCAGCTTATCATATTTTATCGGAATAATTTCGGCTCCTGATGACGATACAAGACCATATTTACCATTATCTCTTACAAAAAAACATTGAAAATTAAACCGGCCATTAGCTGTCATCGGTGTTATTGATTCATATTTAGGTGATAGTATTACTTTACCATCATCCATAGCCATGCCATATTTACCACCAAGGCGGATCATAACCCAGCCACCGCCCATAAAGGTGAAATTATCATAAATAGCAGGTAAGCCTATTTTATTGGTTTTTTTATTAATTGTACCATATTTCCCATTTTCAACTACTTGCTCAAAACCAGGGTTTACGGGGTTTTCGGCGTTTACCGGTTCATCTATTCGTATATCCGAACCCATCCCTGTACCCGAAGTAATTTTGGCTTCGTCGTAGATGTAAGGATGAGCCCTGTCCGGGTCGTCATGGTAAACCCCCTTGGTATCCATTAATTTCCATTTACCGTCCAGCATAACACGGCAGGCAAGTAAAAGGGGCTTTTTAGTTAATGTATCAAATGTCGACACCAACTGAAAGCCACGTTGTTTGATGAATTGTTGAAAATCTGCACCCGTAACAAATCCGCTTTTGTCCGGAGTGAAATTTAACATTGTTTCTGCAGGCAACGTTTCTGAATACTCATTACCATATAGGTCTAAGTGATATTTTTTTCCATTTAATGTAGCAGTCGCTATGCCATGATCAACAACCTTATTACCCCGGTCGGGGCCAATCATATCATACTTTATGGGTATTACAACAGCTCCGTTATCATTGAGCAGCCCTACCTTTTTGTTTAGCGAAGCCCGGTATCCGTGGTCGGCTACGGGGTAAAGCAAATCATATGTAGGTGGTAACAATATTTTGCCTGTGGCATCCATTATGCCACTTTTTTTATCCATGATAATAAAATAACATTGCCGACTATAGTTTGATTCAATTAAATCATAAGCTGGAGGAACTACAACCGTTCCTTTTGAATTTAATAAACCATATTTAGTATCTCTCTTAAATATCGCGAAGCCGTTGCTGAAATAATTGAGATAGGTGTACTCCGGTTTGATAACTTCTTTTCCGGTAGAATCGATCATGCCTATTTGACCATCTTTGGTCACCCTCGCCACCCCTTTATTTAAGTATTCAATCTGATTATAATCCATTTGCGAAACCGGTTTACCTTTTAAATTTATTAGCCCGGTTTGTTGATTTGGATATATTCCGTCGGTAACTTTAAATAACAGGGGGCTAAAAGACACTATTTCACGATACTCGCGCGTTGTAACCGGCTTTCCAAGCGAGTCTATCAGGCCCATTTTAGCATCAGTGCTCACACCTATTCTATAGGTGGCTATGCCAGTTGCATTAAAATCACCTATTTGATTATAACTGAAGGCTGTAAGTTGGGCGCCTGTTAAGTTAAACAGCGCAGTTTTATCGCCGGTAGTTACTTTTATCAGGTTTTTTTTACGGTAGTCAAATCCTATTCTGTCATATTGCACAGGAATAATTTCTTTCCCTTTAAAAAATACGCCGTATAGTTTTCCTGTTTTTACAATAAAAGCCTGTGATGAATTAGATGTATAGGTAATATAATCGTACATGACAGGTACAATAGGTTTGCCATTGGCATTAAATACACCATATAAATTACCGTTTTTTACATAAACAGTACTGTCATTATATAATATCACCTGGTCATATATTGGCGAAATCCCTTCTTTTTCCGAAGCATCCCTGGTGCCATGTTTTCCATTCTTGCTAAATTTTGAAAAAATGTTTTTTGAGGGAAATGTTGGCGTACCATATTTAGTACCTCGGTCAGATTCATTTAGAAAAGGGTCGCCTTTAATGTCGCGCTGTGGTGTGGCAGCAACATATTCTGTCGATTTAGCTTCCTCTACTACTTTTCCATGATTGTCGATTTTACCCCATTTTCCTTTTTTTTGAAAGGGAGCGGTAATGAGTAAAGGGTCTCTTTGTACGGTATCAAAAGCGCCCACCAGTTCGTACCCCCTTGA
Organism: Mucilaginibacter sp. P4_A11; assembly: GCF_056402535.1. Taxonomy (NCBI): domain Bacteria; kingdom Pseudomonadati; phylum Bacteroidota; class Sphingobacteriia; order Sphingobacteriales; family Sphingobacteriaceae; genus Mucilaginibacter; species Mucilaginibacter sp. P4_A11. The sequence continues at coordinate 191,981 of NZ_JBFUHE010000004.1, read as the reverse complement.
TTTGATCAATTGCTTGAATTTAGCATCCATTACATGACCATATTTATCGGGATTAAAAGTTTGCGCACTTGCCAGTTGAACACTGAATAAGGAGCTTATTATGAAAAGGAATTTTTTTGTCATTAGCTGAAAAAAATGTGTGGCGATTATGATAAGGTTGAGTCGGCAATTTTACGATTTTAATGCCAAAATAGTTCGGCAAAAATTCCACTTTGATAATCACCTATCAAAATGATAGTTCAATTCCCCCTAAATAAATAGAATTTCATTGATAGATCTATGTAAATTGTTTATATACAGTTATTTGTGTGGATTTTAATTTTCTTGGCATCCGCTTGGCAAAGCCCTTTGTAAAAACACATAAAAATGGATGCTTTACTCACAATCGCTTACCTGGCCACATTTGTAGTGGTGTTCTGGATCTTTTTTAAATCTGTAAACTACTTCGAAAAAATCTAAAATCATGGCAGCATTATTCATCGTCGCAATAGCCGTGTTCATTTACATGGTGTACGTACTTCTCAAACCCGAAAAATTTTAAAATTAAACTATGAACACTGAACTAACGGGTGTAATTTTCACCTATCTGCTCACCTTAGCCATCGCCATTCCCCTTGGCCGTTACATGGCTAAAGTTTTTAAGGGCGAAAAAACCTGGCTCGATTTTATGGCCCCGCTTGATCGCCTGATCTTCCGCTTTAGCGGTATCGACACCAAACGCGAAATGAACTGGAAACAGCATCTGCTGGCCCTGCTTACCATCAACAGTGTTTGGCTGATATATGCCTTTGTTTGCCTGATGGCACAAGGCCATTTGCCGCTTAACCCCGACGCAAACCCGGGCCAGTCGCCTGATACGGCTTTTAATACCGCTATCAGCTTTTTGGTTAACTGTAACCTGCAGCACTATTCGGGCGAAAGCGGCGCTACCTACTTTACACAGCACTTTGTATTCATGTTCCTGCACTTTGTATCGGCCGCAACAGGTATTGCCGCGCTGGTAGTTGTTTTCAGGGCAATGAAGGATAAGGTTACCGATAAGCTGGGCAACTTCTGGGAGTACTTTGTAAAATCCATCACCCGCGTGTTGCTGCCTATCTCCTTTGTAATAGCTGTCATCTTCGCCTTTAACGGCATGACCACCAGCTATGCAGGTAAAGATACTTTTATCAGCATGCAGGGCGATACTGTTCACGTATCCCGCGGACCGGTTGCTGCCCTGGTTGCCATCAAACACCTGGGTACCAATGGTGGTGGCTGGTTCGGCGCTAACTCCGCACACCCTATCGAAAACCCTAATTACTTAACCAATACTGTTGAGCTGGTAGCACAATGTGTTATCCCTATAGCTTTGGTATTTGCACTGGGTTTCTATCTCAATAAAAAGAAATTCGCCTATGTGATCTTTGGAGTAATGACACTGGGCATGCTCATGCTGATGATCCCAACAATGAATGCCGAGTTACATGGCAACCCTGCCATAGCTAAAATGGGTATCAGCCAGCCAACCGGCGCCATGGAGGGTAAAGAGGTGAGGTTTGGCCCGGCCAACTCTGCTTACTGGAGCATCATGACTACCATTATCTCTACCGGATCGGTAAACTCTATGCATGACAGCGCTATGCCGGTATCAGGCACCATGATGATGCTGGGCATGATGATCAACTGTTTTTACGGCGGCTGCGGGGTTGGGTTCCTTAACTTCTACATATTTATCATCGTTGCCGTATTTATTTCGGGGCTGATGGTTGGTCGTACCCCTGAGTTTTTAGGCCGTAAGATTGAGGCACGGGAAATGAAGATCGCTTCGCTGATTGCCCTGCTGCACCCTTTTATTATCCTTGTGGGCTTAGCTATTTCATCATACTTTATTGTGCACGTGGCCGGTGCCGACTGGGCTGTTAAACCATCGTCATGGTTAAATAACCCTGGCAACCACGGCTTCTCCGAAATGCTGTACGAATACACTTCATCAGCGGCCAATAACGGATCGGGTTTTGAAGGCTTGGGGGATGGTAACATTTTTTGGAACTATACTACCGGTATCGTTATGATATTAGGCAGGTTCCTGCCGATAATCGGTCCGCTGGCTATTGCAGGTTTACTGGCTAACAAAAAGAACATCCCTGAATCGGCCGGGACGCTTAAAAGCGATACCTCTACTTTTGGACTGATGATCTTTGCGGTGATCGTAATTATCGCTGCCCTGTCATTCTTCCCGGCATTAGCTTTAGGTCCGATTGCTGAACACTTTTCACTTAAATAATCATGAACTCAAATCAAAATACATTGTTCCAGGGCGATCAGATGAGGGAGGCTTTTAAACAATCCTTCATCAAACTAAACCCACGCATCCTGTTCCGCAACCCGGTGATGTTCACTGTGGAAATAGGCACGGTTGTAATGCTCATTGTGAGCATATTTTCGCTGGCTAATAAAGGCCAGGGCAGTTTTGCCTACAACTTTACAGTATTCATCATATTGTTATTAACTGTACTGTTTGCCAATTTTGCCGAGGCTATTGCCGAGGCCCGCGGTAAAGCCCAGGCCGAAAGCCTGCGCAAAACCCGTGAAGAAACACCTGCACGCCTGCTGGTTAACGGCAAGGAAGAAAGGGTGATGTCATCACAGCTAAAAAAAGGTGATGTTTTCATTTGCGAAACAGGCGATAACATCCCTACCGATGGTGAGATCATTGAAGGTATTGCTACCATTGATGAGTCGGCCATTACAGGCGAGTCGGCCCCGGTGATCCGTGAGGCTGGTGGTGATAAATCATCAGTAACCGGTGGCACCAAAGTTTTATCTGATAAGATAAAAGTATTGGTTACCACACAGCCGGGTGAAAGCTTTTTGGATAAGATGATTGCCCTGGTTGAAGGTGCGTCACGCCAGAAAACACCTAACGAAATAGCATTGACCATTTTGCTTGCAGGCTTTACGCTCATCTTCGTTATTGTATGCGTTACGCTGAAACCTTTTGGTGATTATTCTAATACCCCAATTACTATAGCTGCTTTTATATCGTTGTTTGTTTGTTTGATCCCTACCACTATCGGTGGCCTTTTATCGGCCATCGGTATTGCCGGGATGGACAGGGCCTTACGTGCCAACGTGATCACCAAAAGTGGTAAAGCTGTTGAAACTGCGGGCGATTTGGATACCTTATTGCTTGATAAAACAGGCACAATTACCATTGGTAACCGTAAAGCAACCAACTTTTACCCAACCGCAGGTGTAAGCGAACAGGATTTTGTAATGGCTTGCGTGCTGAGCTCACTGGCCGACGAAACTCCCGAGGGTAAATCTATCGTGGAGCTTGCTGAGCAAGGCCCCAATAAATTAAAGATCTACGCTCCTAAAGATTCTGTGTTTATCAAATTTACTGCCGAAACCCGTTCGAGCGGTTTGGATACGCCCGATGGTTTACGCATCCGTAAAGGTGCTTTTGATTCTATCCGTAATATTGCTTTAAAAGCGGGCAACCCATTTCCAGCCGATGTAGAGGACAACGTTAAAAAGATCTCCTCAAACGGTGGTACCCCATTGGTGGTATCGCAAAATGAAAAGATCATGGGTGTGATTGAGTTGCAGGATATCATCAAAACCGGTATTGCCGAACGTTTTGAACGCCTCCGCAAAATGGGTGTTAAAACCGTAATGGTGACTGGTGATAACCCGCTTACTGCCAAATTTATTGCTGAGAAAGCCGGTGTGGATGATTTTATTGCTGAGGCTAAGCCCGAGGATAAAATGAACTACATTAAAAAGGAACAACAAGGCGGTAAACTGGTAGCCATGATGGGCGACGGTACAAACGATGCCCCTGCACTTGCCCAGGCCGATGTTGGTGTAGCCATGAACAGCGGTACACAAGCTGCTAAAGAAGCCGGTAATATGGTGGATCTGGATAACGACCCAACCAAGCTGATCGAGATTGTGGAGATAGGCAAGCAGTTATTAATGACCCGTGGTACGCTAACTACTTTCAGTATAGCTAATGATGTGGCTAAATATTTCGCCATCGTTCCGGCCTTGTTCATGGTATCCATACCTGCTTTAAAAGCACTCAATATCATGGACCTGCACAGCCCGCAATCGGCTATACTTTCGGCAGTGATCTTTAATGCTATTATTATCCCGTTACTGATCCCGCTGGCCTTGCGTGGTGTTGAATACAAACCGATAGGTGCAAGTGCCTTGTTACGCCGTAACCTGCTTATTTATGGGTTAGGCGGTATCCTGATACCATTTATAGGTATTAAACTGATTGATTTAGCTGTTTCACTGTTCATATAATTAAATGAGCGGGAGGCGTGGGGTATGGATTTGGGGCGACAGATAAACCCTAATTGCCATCCGTAAAAACCTCACGCTTCCAAACTCATCATTAAACATTAAATAAAATGAAAACATATTTGTTGCCATCTATTAAGCTGACTTTAGTACTGATTGTATTAACAGCAGGCATATATCCTTTAGCTATAGCAGGTATTGGTAAATTTACCCCGGGCAAAGGCGATGGCGAAACCATCACTTACAAAGGTCGCGTAGTTGGTTATGCCAACATTGGTCAAAAATTTACTAAAGACGAATATTTCTGGGGCCGTCCATCGGCAGTTGATTATAATGCTGCAGGTTCGGGAGGTTCAAACAAAGGTCCTTCAAACCCTGATTACCTGAAACAGGTTGAAGGCCGTATTGAAGATTTCCTGAAACATAACCCCGGTGTAACCCGCTCACAGATCCCTGCCGAACTGGTTACCGCTTCAGGCAGTGGCCTGGATCCCGATCTTTCGCCAGCAGGTGCAAAAGTACAGGTAGCCCGTGTAGCCAAAGTGCGCGGTTTATCTGCCGATGCTGTAGCTAAGCTGGTTGATGAGCACACTGAGCAGCCTTTATTAGGCCTGTTTGGCCCGGCTAAGGTGAATATACTGAAATTGAATGTGGCGCTGGATGAGTTGAAGAAATAAAAAATAAACTGCCGCGAGTTTAGCGCTGTTATACGCTGCGCTAAACCCTCGACAGAGAATAAATAAATTGATAAATTTAAAAGTCCCGCTGCCAATTGGCGGAGAGACTTACAAGGTATGGAAGACACCAAAGAAACTTCGGTTGAGCATTTCCTGGAGCTGATCAAAAAATCGCGCAGGGGGAAGTTCAAGGTATATATAGGCATGAGCGCCGGGGTAGGCAAAACCTACCGCATGCTACTGGAGGCCCAGGCTTTGATGCGCAATGGTATCGATGTGAAGATTGGTTATATAGAAACCCATAACCGCAAAGAAACGCATGCTCTTCTGGAGGGCTTGCTTGTAATACCACGCCGCAAACTGTTTTACAAGGGAAAGGAACTGGAGGAGATGGATTTGAAAGCCATTATCAGCTTACGCCCCGAGGTTGTTATAGTTGATGAATTGGCCCATACCAATATTGAGGGCAGCAGCAACGAAAAACGCTGGCAGGATGTGCTGGAGATCCTGAACGCGGGCATTAACGTGATCAGTGCAGTGAATATACAGCATATGGAAAGCCTCAATGAAGAGGTGGAACGAATAACAGGCGCCACCATCAATGAGCGTGTGCCCGACAAAGTTTTGCAATTAGCCGATGAGGTTGTGAACATTGACCTTACTGCCGATGAACTGATAGATCGCCTTAAAGAAGGCAAAATCTATGACCAGAAGAAGATCCCGACCGCGCTGAATAACTTTTTCCAGGTTGAACGGATCTTACAGCTACGCGAGCTGGCCCTGCGGGAAGTGGCCCACCAGGTGGAACGGAAGATTGATATTGAGGTTCCTAAAACTATTAAACTAAGGCCCGAGCTGTTTTTGGCTTGTATTAGTACCAATGATGAGTCGGCTAAGATCATTATACGTAAAACGGCAAGGTTGTCGTCATATTATCGCTCTAAATGGTATTTGCTGTATGTGCAAACCTCGCGCGAGAGCAGCGATAAGATTAACTTAGCCGCGCAAAGGCACCTCATCAACAACATGAAACTGGCCACGCAACTGGGCGGCGAGGTGCTGAAGGTAAAAGACGATCATGTGGCCCGCACCATTTGGGAAACGGCCGAAAAATATGATATCACCACGATTTGCATTGGCAAACCGCGGTTTAAATTTTACCAGCTTATCATGAAAACAGCCGTGTTTACACAGCTACTAAATAAAATGTCGAAAACTGATATTGACCTTGTAATACTTTCATAACCATGACTATAAAAAATAAACTCCGGGCAGGCATTGGTTTCCTGTTTTCACTGGCATTAATATGCTGCGGAATGTCGATATACTTTCTCAATCGCTTATCCGCCGATGCTGGCGCAATATTGAAGGATAATTATAAAAGTGTGCAGTACGTTCAAAATGTGCTCTCGACGATTGATTCGCACCCGGGCAAACTGACGCCGGAACAAATCAAAACTATTGATAAAAACATGGCTCTTCAAGATCGTAACGTTACCGAGGTTGGCGAGCGGCAATTTACCGATTCGGCAAGGCTCACTTTTGAAAAGCTAAAAAATGCAGGCAGCAGCGAACTTGAACAAGGCCAGTTAAGCCTGAGGCTTCGTCAGCATCTTTATAGTGTTATGCGTGTAAACATGGATGCCATAGCACGCAAAAATGATGTGGCTAATGCTACATCAAAACGTGGTTCGTTACTGGTGGCGTTTTTGGGGGCGTTTTTGTTCCTGGTGGCCTTCAGTTTCGCGGTTAATTTTCCTGGATATATCGCCAATCCTATCAAGGAGCTTACGGCCCGTATCAAAGAGGTATCAAACAAAAATTATCACCAGCAAATTCATTTTGAATCGGACGATGAGTTTGGTGAGCTGGGGCAGGCTTTTAATACAATGACCCGCAAGCTCGATGAGTTTGAAAACAGTAACCTCGCCAGTATTTTATTTGAGAAAAAACGGATCGAAACCATTATTAACTCGATGCATGACGCCATTATCGGGCTTGATGAAAAGTCGGTTATCATATTTGCTAATCAGGTGGCCTGTAGCCTGATTGGTATGAAAGCGGATCAGCTCAATGGTAGATATGCGCCTGATATTGCGCTCGAAAACGACTTGATGCGCAAGCTGCTGGTGAACGACCAGGCAAAGCTGCGGATCTTTGCTGATGAGCGGGAAGGTTTTTACTCGCGTGAATCCTTGTCGGTAAGCAGCAAAGATAAAGTAATAGGAAAAGTGATCATCCTGAAAAATATTACCGAATACCAGCAACTGGATGAGGCCAAAACCAACTTCATCGCTACGATATCGCACGAGTTGAAAACCCCGATCTCATCTATAAAAATGAGCCTGAAACTATTGGAAGATGAACGTATTGGTGATGTAAACCCCGAACAGCGTCAGTTGATCAGCAATATTGACGATGATACGCGCAGGCTGTTGCTGATCACCGGCGAGTTGCTGGATATGGCCCAGGTTGAAACAGGTAAACTACAACTAAACTTTGGCAGCACACACCCGCAAAATATTGTGGATTACGCGGTGAAAGCCATTAAGTTTATTGCCGATCAGAAGCAGGTGGATATCAAGGTAAAATGTGATGAAAGTTTGCCTAAGGTACATGCTGACCTGGATAAAACTACCTGGGTGCTGATCAACCTGCTCTCGAACGCCATAAAATACAGTCACGAAAAATCTACTGTTGAGCTGGTTGTTAAAAAGCATAAAAATGATGAGATCGAATTTTCGGTGACGGATCATGGTAAGGGGATTGAAGACCAATACCTTCCCCGTTTGTTCGAGCGTTATTTTAAAGTGCCGAACGCTACATCTGAGCAAAGCGGTACTGGATTAGGCCTTGCCATTGCAAAGGATTTTATTGAAGCCCAGGCTGGCAAAATCAATGTAGAAAGCGAAATAGGCTCAGGCAGCACATTTTATTTTACGCTGAAACGAGCGATAGCTGCGGCGTAAGCTGATGGCATCTTTTTAATGGAAAAAAATGTCATTTCGATTGAGCAGGGGGGCTGAGTAGTAGAGCGAAAGAGAAATCTTATACGCCCGGCAGAACCGTCTTACATAATTTAGGGCAGGATGTATAAGATTTCTCCTCACCCCCGCACGTTCCCAAGCCAGTTCGTCGAAATGACATTCGGTTTTGTTCACCATAAATTACCACCCGCCTTTAAACCCTTCGGTTAAAGCGTGCTGGTAATTTTTAATATCAAACGAATACAGGTACGGTGCTTTATGTGCGCCTCCCTTGCGGGGCTCTTCAGACCGGTTTAGGATGCCGAACGCTAATATGCGGCGCTGAAAATTACGCCTGTCCAGCTTTTTACCTAAAATGGTTTCATAAAGTTTTTGCAGCTCAGGCATGGTAAATTCCCTGGGCATTAAGTTATAACCTATAGGCTGATAGTTAAGCTGCAGGCGGAGGGCATCTAAAGCGCTTTTGTAGATCTTTTCATGGTCCAGCTGCATTTCCGGCATATCATCCAGGTCGCGCCATGCACAAAGTTCCGAAAACTGATCAGGGTGTGGTATAACACCAAAAAAATCAACCAATGCATAATAGCCTATTGATATAAACCGGCCCGAAAACCAGTTTTGTTCTTTGGGCAGCATATCTGCATACATATCATTATGCACCTTTGAACGGTCCGGGTCGCCAAATACCCGGAACTGCTGTAAAAATATTTTATCCAGGCCGGTACGTTCCTGTAAAATTCTTACAGCGGCGTTATCTATCGGTTCGTCCTTAAGTACAAAGCCGCCGGGCAGGTACCATTTTTCTTCATCATTAGTTTTTAATAACAGCACTTTCATTTGCCCTTCATGAAATCCAAATACAACACAATCAATAGAAATGTGGTTCACGTAGTTTTTACGGGCTTCCTCGCTGTACTCAATAAGTTGCTGTTTACTTAACATTTGTGCTATTGTACAAATAAAGTTTGATTTTTTAATTATAATATTTACAATTGTGTACTTAATACACTATGGAAAATGCCGTAGCATATCGTTTTAAAAATCATCAAAAATATTTAAGGGCACAATGAAATGCCCTGATTATTAGTCATATTTGTTAACCAATTATTTACTACCCACATAAATTAAAAAATGAAAAAGTATTTTTCAAGCAGGCTCGTTATAGCCGTGATGCCGTTTTGCGTGGCGTTGATGCCTTATAATAAGGTATTGGCACAAAGCAAAACTGAAGATGCCAAAATGAACGCCTATGTTAAAGGCCTGATGAGTAAAATGACCCTCGATGAAAAAATAGGGCAGCTTAACCTGGTAACCATCGGGGCGGCAACAACAGGATCGGTAGTAAATAAAGGTGTTGAAGAAAATATTAAAAAGGGATCAATTGGCGGCGTGTTTGGTGTTTGGGGTACAGCACAAACCCGCCAGATCCAGGATATAGCTGTTAAAAACTCAAGGCTGCACATTCCGCTTATTTTTGGTTTGGATGTGATCCATGGTCATCGCACTATTTTTCCTATTCCGTTGGGCATGTCGGCAACGTGGGATATGGGCCTGATCAAACAATCGGCACAAATAGCAGCTAAAGAGGCAACCGGCGAAGGTTTAAACTGGGTGTTTTCGCCAATGGTTGATATTGCCCGCGACCCGCGTTGGGGCCGCATTTCTGAAGGTTCGGGCGAAGACCCATGGTATGGCTCGCAGGTGGCAAAAGCTATGGTGCAGGGCTACCAGGGCGCAAACATGAAAGATGCCGACGCTGTAATGGCCTGCGTTAAACACTTTGCACTTTACGGCGGTGCAGAAGCCGGCCGTGAGTATAACACGGTAGATATGAGCCGCATTAAAATGTACCAGGATTACTTGCCGCCATATAAAGCGGCAGTAGATGCAGGTGCAGGCAGTTTCATGAGCTCATTTAACACGGTTGATGGTGTACCTGCAACGGTTAACCAATGGTTGTTGACCGATCTGTTAAGAAAACAATGGGGTTTTAAAGGTTTTGTGGTATCTGATTATACCGCAGTAAACGAAGTGACCGCCCACGGCCTTGGAGATTTGCAAACCGTATCAGCTCTTGCGCTTAAAGCCGGTTTGGATATGGACATGGTAGGAGAGGGTTTCCTGAAGACACTAAAGAATTCGCTTACACAAAAGAAAATAACCCAGCAGGAAATTGACCTGGCTTGTCAGCGCGTACTGGAAGCCAAGTATAAATTAGGTTTGTTTGATAACCCCTACAAATCAATGGATGCCGCTAAGGAAGCCAAGGAAGAGCTATCACCTGCTAACCGCGCAGCTGCAAGGGAAATTACCAAACACTCTTTTGTATTATTAAAGAACGATAATCAAACGCTTCCGCTTAAAAAAGGAGGAAGTATCGCATTGGTAGGCCCGCTGGCAGATAATCACCGCGATATGCTGGGTACCTGGGTTATCGCCGGCGAATGGGAAAAATCGGTGAGTGTAATGGAAGGTATCAAAAACGTAGTAGGGAACAACGTTGCCATTAACTATGCTAAAGGTGCTAATATAACTGAGGATAGCCTGTTTATTAAAAGGTTAAACTTTGGTCCGGGCATGGTTTCTTTAGATGCCAAGCCGGCCGATGAACTGTTAAAAGAAGCTATTGATGCAGCTAAAAAATCGGATGTGATTGTGGCCGTAGTTGGCGAATCGCAAAGCATGTCGGGCGAGTCATCAAGCCGTTCAGATATTGATATTCCTGAAAGTCAGAAAAACATGCTGAAGGAACTTTCAAAGTTGGGCAAACCGATGGTGATCGTACTGTTTAACGGCAGGCCGCTTACCTTAACCTGGGAAGATAAACATGCTAACGCGATACTTGATGTTTGGGCACCGGGTACTGAAGCCGGTAATGCTATTGCTGATGTGTTATTCGGCGACTATAACCCAGCCGGTAAGTTAACTGCTACCTTCCCGCGCAGCGTAGGGCAGATACCTATTTATTATAACCACAAAAATACAGGCAGGCCATACAGTGGCGGCCCGTCAAAATTTAAATCAAATTATCTTGATATTTCAAACGATCCGCTTTTTCCTTTTGGTTACGGCTTAAGCTATACCACTTTTGATTACAGTGCGGTTAGCGTGAGCAAAAACAAATTAAAAGGTAATGAAACTTTAAGGGCTACTGTTACTGTAACAAACACAGGTAAATATGCAGGTGAAGAAGTGGTGCAATTGTACATAAGTGACCCTGTTGCGAGCATCAGCCGTTCGGTAAAAGAACTTAAAGGTTATCAAAAAATAAACCTTAAGCCTGGTGAAGCAAAGCAGGTAAGTTTTAATATTACTCCTGAGCAATTGAAGTTTTATAACAGCCAGCTGAAGTACGACTGGGAACCGGGCGAATTTCTTGTCGAGATAGGAACCAGCTCGGCCAATACACACAATACTTCGGTTTGGTGGACTAAATAGACCTATTTAAAGTATAATACATTTTTAGCACTTTGTTAAAAAAGACAAGCTTATTTTTTAACAAAGTAAAATATTTGCACAGCACCGGTAAGAGATTTTACCGGTGCTGTTTTGTTTTGAAAAAGGTGTTTAAAATGTTGTACAAGTGTGTGAAATTGATTGTAATAAATGTAATATGAACATTTATTGCTTAAAAAGTATCGTTCGTGTAAATGTGTATCTAACATTTATTATTGGCTAATTAATAATAAATGTTGCTATGACAGTATTTGTAAAGTATGATGATATTTTAACATTTTGGTAGATTTTGACAATCCGACCAAGTACATTAAAATTGGATTGAAATATTAAAGGTAACAGCCCTGTTACCATGATATTTATTGTTTTATCAACTTTTGCAGAACAGGGTTTGATTAATAGCAACATTTTTACAATACGATATTTTTAAAAAATATGCTGATTTATTGGTAAGGTGTTAATGAATGTGTTTCAATTTGTAATTTTATTGGATAAATCGGTCTATAAATAATTAATTTATAAATCTGCTTTTTTTACTTGTGTATACAGTACACACTAATTACATTAGTTCCATAGCCAATATAAATTTCTGTTTTAACAGAAATCGTTCAAAATCTAATATTATTATAACATTTTAACTTTAATGTTGCTTCATTAGCGGGAGCAAAAAAAAGGTGGCTACACGGATAAAAAGTTTAAAATTTATACGAGAGAAGTTCATATGATAAAACTTTTACATTTTTTACTTTCCAATACTTCATTCTCCATTAATCTGTTTAACAGGGCCTATCTCACAATTGCCCAGTTCAAACCGGTTACCCGCAAGTGTGCAATTTTTCATTTTAAAACATAACCCACCAATTATCGACTTAAAAACTTAAATCAAATATATTAATCAACTAAATCTCAATCTCATGTTTAAAAGTTTACTCCTCAAAGGAAGATACTTGGGTTTGCTGCTATGCTGCCTGGTATCTTCATTGGTAGTTACAGCACAAACAAAGTACAAAGGTAAGGTTATCGGCTCTGACGATAAATTACCGGTTGTTGGCGCGTCTATACGCGTTAAAGGTACTACTACAGGTGCTGTAACTGATGTTAATGGTGAATTCACCTTAACCCTAAGCCCGGGCAATGCCCTGGTGGTATCGTATATCGGTTATCAAAGTACCGAGATTAAGGTGGGTACCGATGTTAATCTTCGGATTACACTGCAATCTGGTAGCAGTACGCTGAACGAAGTTGTTGTAACAGGTTACACCGCTCAGCGTAAAAAGGACATCACCGGTTCGGTATCGGTGGTTAATGTTGCAACAATGAAAACAGTACCCGCATCAAATACAGCCAGCTTACTTCAGGGTACCGCGGCAGGTGTTACCGTAGTAAACTCCGGTAACCCCGGCGCTAACACAACTGTAAACGTACGTGGTGTAGGCTCTATTTTCAGCACTGCGCCGCTTATCGTAATTGATGGTGTTCAGGGTTCATTAAATGATATCAATCCTAATGATATCGAATCAATGCAGGTATTGAAAGACGGTCAGGCATCAATTTACGGTGTGCGTGGTTCAAACGGCGTTGTGGTAGTAACAACCAAAAAAGGAAAAAGCGGTGTTGCAACTATCTCTTATGACGCTTACTATGGTACACAAAGGCCATTAAAAGATGGTTTTAAACTTGCCGACACCAAAACTTACGTTGAGGCTATTTATCAATCGTACAAAAACAGCCCCAATGCTGATGGTACCAGTCCTTTGGCTGGTGGTAACGCGCAATACGACCCCGGAAAAACCGGCACCTGGACAATACCAGACTATATCACACCAGCTGGTGGCAGAGAAGGTGATCCAAAAACCAACCCGTCAACTTATTTATTAAACCCCTTTACAACCGACAATCAAATCACCCGTGCCAACAAACAAGGTACCGACTGGTTTCATGAGGTTTTTAAACCAGCTCCAATACAAAGCCATAACATTACAGCAAGCGGCGGTAGCGAAAAATCTACTTACCTGATGTCAATAAGCTATCTTAATCAACAAGGTACTTTGATCGATACCTATTTTAAACGGTATGCGGCCAGGATTAACACCAACTTTGCTGTAGGCCCGAATATCCGCGTAGGTGAAAACGCTTACATCTTCTATAAAAGAAACCCTAACGTAAGCAATAACCAAAACGAAGGTAATGGCATATCATACATTTACAGGCAGCCGCCTATTATTCCCGTGTATGATATCATGGGTAACTATGCGGGCACAAGGTCGGGAAGTTTAGGTAACTCAAGCAACCCGGTTGCTGTTCAGGAACGTACAAAAGACAACAGGAATAATAACTGGGATATAACAGGTAACGTTTATGCAGAGGCTGACTTCCTGAAACACTTTACCATCCGTAGCCAGTTTGGTGGTAGTGTTGATAACTATTACTACTACTTCTTTACTAAACCAGCATACGAAAACTCAGAAGGTAATACTTCAACTAACGGTTTTACCGAAGTTGCAGGCTACAACAGCCAATATACCTGGACTAATACTTTGAACTACAAACAACAGTTTGGTAAACATAGTATTAACTTTTTAGCTGGTTCTGAGGCTATAACCACATACAAACGTGGTATCCGTGCAGGTGGTGGCAACTACAATATCTCGTTTGACCCTAACTATGTAACTGTAGCTAACGGTGCTAACCCGCCAAGTACTGCTGTTGACCAGCTTTTTGACTCAGGTCTGCTTTCATATTTCGCTAAGTTAGATTACCAGTTCAACGATAAATATATTTTAGGTGCAACAGTACGTCGTGATGGCTCTTCATATTTTTCTCCTGGCAATCAATGGGGTACTTTCCCGGCAATAACCGCTGGTTGGAGGATCTCAAAAGAGTCGTTCCTGAAAGATGTTAGCTGGCTTAACGACATGAAGATCCGTGCAAGCTACGGTAGTCTTGGTTCACTTGCCGGTGTTGAAACCCGCTTAAGCAATGCTTACAGCTTATACGCTCAGTCAAACGGTAACGCAAACTATGATATAACCGGTACAGGTAACTCAACTGTTACAGGTTTATACCGGATACAACAAGGTAACTTAGCTACTTCATGGGAAACTGATAAGATCAAGAATATTGGTTTTGATGCTACTTTTCTTAATAATAAACTGGATTTTACATTCGAGTATTTCCAGAAATCAGTTACCGGTTTATTATTCCAATCAACCGACCCTGCAATTTCGCTAGCTCCTGCAGCAGTTTCAAACTTACCATATGTTAATGGTGGTAATATTAAAAATAAAGGTTTTGAAATTGTTACCAGCTACCACGGCAACGTAGGCAGCGATTGGAAATACGATCTGAGCCTGAATGTTAGTCATTACTCAAACATAGTTACTGATTTGAATGGCCTTAAATACCAGGATCGTAATAGTGGTGGTTCAACCCGTATTCAAAACTTTGTAAGGTTGCAACCAGGCCAGCCTGTAGGCGAATTTTATGGATATAAAGTTATCGGCTTATACCGTGATGCTGCTGATATAGCCGCTTCGCCAACTGATGTTAATGCAAGGCCGGGTTTATTTAAATATGCCGACGTTAATGGCGATGGAAAGATTACTTCTGATGACAAAACGTTTATCGGTAACCCCAACCCTAAATTTACAGGTGGCTTTACATTTAACCTTACTTACAAAAACTTCGATCTGAACGCTTTCGTTTACGGTTCATTCGGTAACAAAATCTTCAACTACATTAAATACTGGACTTATTTCCCTCAGGTATTTACCGGTAACGTAAGTGCCGATATATTAGGCCCTAAAGTTTGGAAACCAGGCGCTGATAACAGCCAGGCAACCATCCCGGTATTAACCCGTACAGCTAACGCTGACAATACCGGCGATCCAAACTCATGGTATGTTGAAAGCGGTACGTATGTTAGGTTAAAATCATTAACATTAGGTTATACTGTACCGAATTCAAAGATCAAAGCTTTGGGTATTAAGAGACTAAGGTTTTATTTGTTAGCTAACAACTTATTCACCATTACTAAATACAGTGGTTTAGATCCTGAACTCCAGCCTTCAACCCTGAATGATAATACCAGTTTCGGTATCGACTTTGGTAACTATCCTGCCGGGCAGAAGATATACAATATTGGTGTTAACGCCTCTTTTTAATGTGTGACAAATTTTTAATATAAAAGTTATGAAAAAAATTCAAATGAAACTGATCATACCAATAGTACTACTATTGGTGTGCCTGGTGTACGCTTGCCGTAAGGATATGCTTAACAGGCCCATCCTGCAAAGCTTAAGCCCGAATATCGTGGCCAATAAAACCGGTGTTGAAAGCTTGCTCATTGGTACCTACTCACTGTTAGATGGTGTGGGCGGTAATGGCGGCGGTATAAACGCGGCAGGTTCAAACTGGTTGTTTGGCAGTGTTGCCGCGGGCGATGCTTACAAAGGTTCAGAACCATCAGATGGTGGTAATGATGCTTTGCCTGTTGGTAATTTTACTTATTCCACTTCCAATGCTTATATCAAATCAAAATATCAGCTTTGTTTTAACGGTGTAAGCAGGGCTAATGACGTTTTGCGTACGCTTCCATTGGCTAAAGATATCAGCGCGGATGATGTAAAAAGGATTACCGGCGAGGCTCGTTTTTTAAGAGGCTACTATTACATGGAGCTTAAGAAAATGTACAACATGATTCCTTATATCGATGAAACGCAAACTGATGCCAATCAGCCCAACGATAAGGATATCTGGCCTAATATTGAAGCTGATTTACAAGCAGGTGTTGACAATATCCCTGCCCTTCAGGCACAAAAAGGCCGTGCTAACAAATGGATTGCTATAGCTTACCTGGCTAAAGCAAAAATGTTTCAGCACAAATTTGCCGATGCCAAAGCGTTGTATGATAACCTGATACCTAACGGCACCAAACCAAGCGGCGATCACTTTGCACTGAACGACAACATGCAGAAAAACTTCAGCCCGCAGGCTGGTCAAAAAAACAGTGTTGAGTCGGTTTTTGCTGCGCAGTCATCGGTTAACGATAACTCGGGCGGTAATAATGGTAACACTGGTGATGAATTGAATTTTCCTTATAACAGCGGCCCTGGTGCATGCTGCGGGTGGTTTAATCCTTCACAATCATTAGGTAACTCTTTTAAAACAGGCGCTGATGGCTTACCTCTGTTTACAACTTTTAACACAGGCAAAAAAGTAAGCGGTAAAACCGATCCTTATACCGGTACGTTAGATCCTCGTATCGATATCACCATGGGACGTCCTAATGTTCCATACCTTGACTGGGGCAATCCTCCGGCAAGCTGGATACGTGATCCTACAGACGGTGTTTTCAATCCACGTAAAAATGTTTATTCATCTGCCGAAAAAGGTACAAACTCAAGTACTGAAAATTACTGGGCAGCTAATGAGGTAACTTCGAATAACATTAACTTAATGCGTTGGAGCGATGTCCTTTTGATGGCAGCCGAAGCTGAAGTTGAAGTAGGTAGCACTGATAAGGCTTTGGAGTATGTTAACCTGGTGCGTAACCGTGCTGCAAACCCTATTTGGTGGGTTTACAAAAACACGGCTTATGATCCTTCAAAATCTGAGTATACGTTAAAAACAGATCCTGCTGATAATTATTTGGTTAAGCCATACCCTGCAGGAGCATTTGCTGACAAAACCTATGCCCGTACAGCTATTCATTTTGAACGCAAAATTGAATTGGCAATGGAAGGTCAGCGTTTCTTCGATTTACAACGCTGGGATCAGGGTACCGGCAGCATGGCTGATGAGATCAATACTTTCTTTGCATACGATATAAACATTAACTCACAGCTAAACGGAGCCCACTTTACCAAAGGTAGAAACGAATACTACGCTATACCTCAAAGCGAAATCGACCTTTCTGGTTCAACAGGAGCTTCAAAACTTAAACAAAATCCTGGTTATAATTAATCATTGATTTTTAAATAATTAACTTTAGGTGGAGATAATTGTCTCCACCTTTTTTTATAGTTTACTAACTGATAATGAAGTACACCTTTCCCCTTGCATGCCTCGTTGCCGTTTTATTTGGCGCCTGTAAAAAAGCGACACTTTTTGAGCAGATCCCTTCTTCGCACTCGGGTATTACCTTTAATAATAAAATTGTCGAAAATGACACCATAAATCCGCTTACCAAGCTTAATCTTTATAATGGTGGGGGGGTCGGAATCGGCGATTTTAATAACGACGGATTGCAGGATATTTACTTTGTTGCCAATACCACATCAAATAAGCTATACCTTAACAAAGGTGATATGAAATTTGATGATGTAACTGCAACCGCCGGTGTTGGAGGAAGCGGCGGATGGGGCAGGGGTGTAGCTGTTGTTGATATTAACAACGATGGCCTTATGGATATATATGTATGTTATACCCTGCTCGATGATTCGGTTAAGCGCACTAACCTATTATATGTAAACCAGGGGATAGGTAAAGATGGTGTGCCCCGCTTTAAAGAAATGGCCAGGGAGTATGGGCTTAATGTGAAGGTCCACTCTACAATGGCCTCGTTTTTTGATTATGATAACGATGGCGATCTTGATATGTACCTCACTGTTAACGAGGCCGTAGCAGGAGATAATCAAAGTACCTTCAGACCGATAATTACTAACGGAACTCACCGCAGTACAGGGCAGCTTTACCGTTGCGACTGGAACCCAGTACTAAAACATCCTGTTTATACCAATGTGTCTAAACAGGCAGGCATCGGTACCGAAGGCTATGGCCACGCGGCTACCATTGTTGATATTAACCGCGATGGCTGGAAAGACATTTATGTAACCAACGATTTTTTAGCCGACAATATTTTATACATCAATAACGGTAACGGCACTTTTACTGATAAAGTACAGGAGTATTTTAAACACACCGCCTTTAGTTCCATGGGGCAGGATATTGAAGACGTGAACAACGATGGCCTTGCCGATGTTTTCGAGGTTGACATGAACCCTGAAGACAATTACCGTAAAAAGATGTTCATGCCACCTAATAACTATCAGGTATTTCAAAACTTTGACAGGTATAAATACCAATACCAGTACACCCGTAATACGCTGCAATTAAACAATGGTCCGCGAATTGGCGACAATGATTCTATTGGGGATCCTTCATTCAGCGATATTGCTTTTTTAAGCGGAGTTGGCCAAACTGACTGGAGCTGGGGGCCAATGATAACCGATTTTGATAATGACGGCTATCGCGATATTGTGATAACCAACGGCTATCCGCGGGATGTAACCGATCATGATTTTATAACTTTCAGGCAAATGGCCTTTTCGGTAGCGTCAACCCAGCAAGTGCTTGACCAGATCCCAGTTGTGAAAATACCTAATTATGCTTTCCGTAATACTAATGGTGTACAGTTTGAGGATGTTACCAAAAGTTGGGGCCTTGGTGCTCCTTCGTTTTCAAATGGTTGCGCTTATGCCGATCTGGATAATGATGGCACTATGGATATGGTGATCAACAATATCAATGATGAAGCATTCATCTACAAAAATACATCTCGTAAAAATGTAATAAACAGTAACAACTACTTACATATACAGTTTCATGGGGGCTCAAAAAACCTGAATGGCCTTGGCGCTTTTGCTGATATTTATTACGATCACGGTAAACACCAATACTATGAAAATACCCCTTACCGCGGTTATTTATCAACCATACAGGATATTGCCCATTTCGGTTTAAGTAACGTATCAAAACTCGATTCAGTGGTGATCCGCTGGGACAATGGTAAAAAGCAGGTACTTACCAACGTTAAAACCAACCAAACAATACAAGTTAAAATTGCTGATGCAAAGCTTGATTATAGTAACAAAGAGCCTTCGGTTGATAACATTGCATTGTTTAAAGATGTCACTAAATCGGCAGGCATAACCTACAAGCATAATGATCAGGACTACATCGACTTTAACGTTCAGAAACTGCTTCCGCACAAACTTTCGGAATATACACCGGCTGTAGCGGTTGGTGATGTGGATGGCAATGGTTTTGATGATATGGTGGTGGGCGGCACTACCAAATATCCGGCCCAGTTATTATTGCAGCAAGCCAACGGTAAGTTTGTTCAGCGCGACCTGGTGTTTCAGCCTAAAATTGCTGCCCCGGCTGGTAACCCTAATGATATGGCGCACATGTTATCGCCGGTAAGGGTTAAAGACGAAGGTATGTTGCTTTTTGATGCCGATGGCGATGGCGACCTTGATCTTTACGTTGCCAGCGGCGGCTATGAAAGTGAGCCCGGTTCATCAAATTATCAGGACAGGCTTTATGTTAACGACGGTAAAGGAAACTTCAAACTACAGCCTGATGCCCTTCCTAAAAACCTCACCAGCAAGCTATGTGTAAAGGCAGCAGATATAAACCGCGATGGCAAAATGGACCTGTTTATTTCTGGTCGTGTTGATCCATGGAATTATCCCAAGCCGGTATCAAGCTTTATTTTGCGTAACGATAGCAAAAATGGCGCTATTAAATTTACCGACGTATCGGCATCTGTAGCTAAAGAATTGAATAAGGCAGGTTTGGTTTGTGATGCCACCTTCACCGATTTTAATAATGATGGCTGGCCGGATCTGATCCTTACCGGCGAATGGATGCCAATAACTTTCCTTAAAAATGATCATGGCATCTACAAAAATGTAACCCAAAGCACCGGGGTTGAAAATAAGCTTGGCTGGTGGAATACCATTGCAGCAGGCGATTTTGACCATGACGGCGATACGGATTACATTGTAGGTAACACCGGTCTCAATACTTTTTATAAGGCAACTGATCAATATCCTATTTATATCACTGCCAAAGATTTTGACAACAATGGTAGTTATGATGCCATCCCATCAGTTTTCCTGAAAGATCAAAAGGGCCAGCTGCAGGAGTTTCCGGCTTTTGGCCGCGATGATATTGTGAAGCAAATGATCAGTATGCGAATTAAATTCCAGAATTACCGCTCATTTGCAACAGCCACCATGGACTCGGTGATAACACCAAAAATGCGTGAGGGGGCGATACGATTGAAGGTTAATTACCTGCAATCGGTTTATTTACGTAATGACGGCGGCGGCAAATTTACAGCCATTCCATTGCCGGTTGAAGCGCAGATGTCTGAACTATGCGGTATTACTGTTGACGATTTTGATGGCGATGGTAACCTTGATGTTGCACTAAACGGCAATGATTATGGCACTGAGGTTGCAACCGGCCGTTATGATGCTTTTAACGGTTTATTGCTTAAAGGAGATGGCAAGGGTGGCTTTAAGCCGCTGAGCATTATGCAAAGCGGTATTTATATTCCAGGCGATGGTAAGGCTTTGGTTAAACTAAAAGGCGCTAAAGGCAATTACCTGCTTGCCGCTACCCAAAACCGTGACGCCATGAAATTATTTGAGTTAAAACGCCCCGTGAAAATTTATGATCTGCAGCCGCTTGACGCATTTGCAACTATAAAATATAAGAATGGTAAAACCGCTAAACAGGAGTTTTATAATGGTAATTCTTTCTTGTCGCAATCGGGTAGATTCATTAATATTGATGATAACATGGCATCAATAACTGTAACCGACAGCTACGGCCATCAACGTAATGTACCAATTAACTAAATTATTATAAATGAGATGCTTTAAGATATTTATAGCCGCTGCGGGTTGTGCGCTTATTTTAGGTTGCGGGGGCAAACCAAAGAAACTACCGCTGATTAAGGATGCCGATGTTATTCATAACAACGTTGATCAGCTTACGCAGGTTATTATTTATGATGTGTTCAGCCCACCGGTTTCAAGTCGTATTTATGGATATAC
This sequence comes from Mucilaginibacter sp. P4_A11, assembly GCF_056402535.1. Lineage (NCBI taxonomy): Bacteria > Pseudomonadati > Bacteroidota > Sphingobacteriia > Sphingobacteriales > Sphingobacteriaceae > Mucilaginibacter > Mucilaginibacter sp. P4_A11. The sequence continues at coordinate 170,714 of NZ_JBFUHE010000004.1, read as the reverse complement.
TACGCTGGCAGCATATGAGGCACTTCGTTATGAAAATCCTGAATACAACTCAATTACCGCACAGTTACGCGGCTTTGGCAAACCGCCTCAACCGCAGGCCGGGGTAAAATATAATTACACACTTGCAGCTACATCTGCTTTTTTTGCGGTTGCGCATAAGGTTACCTTTTCCATCGATTCGCTTAAAAAATACGAGGCTAATGTTTATGCCATGTATAAAGATAATCTTGATGATTCAACTTATGCCCGCTCAGTAGCATTTGGCGAAAAGATAGGTAAGTACATCTTAAAAAGGGCGTCGGTTGATAATTATCCGCAAACCCGCGGTAAGCCGAGATTTTTGGGTAATGATAATCCCGGTAATTGGCACCCAACACCGCCTGATTATCTTGATGGCGTTGAGTTTTGCTGGGGTACTATGCACACTTTTGCTGTTGATACTTCAACCATGTTCCCATTACCTCCTCCGCCAGCCTTTAGCGAGGATAAAAACAGCGAGTACTTCAAACAAACACAGGAAGTATATGACCAAAGTAAAAACATAACCCCGCAGCAGGTAGAGATAGCCCGCTTTTGGGATGATAACCCTTTTGTGATCCAGCATAATGGCCACATGATGTTTGCCAATAAGAAAATCACTCCGGGCGGCCACTGGATAGGTATAACCGCTATTGCCTGTAAGCAAACCCATGCCGACGCTGCAAAAACCGCACAGGCCTACGCGCTTACTTCAATAGCTTTGTTTGATGCCTTTATTTGCGGCTGGCAAGTGAAGTATGAAACTAACTATATAAGGCCGGTGACCATCATTAATGATAAAATTGACCACGACTGGCTGCCGATGCTGCAAACGCCGCCATTCCCCGAGTATCCGAGCGGGCATAGTGATATCAGTGGGGCATCAGCTGTGGTGCTTACACATTTATTTGGTGATAATTTCGCCTACCAGGATACCAGCGACTTGCGCTACATTGGCATGCAGCGTCATTTCGACTCATTTTTGAAAGCTGCCGATGAAACTTCAATAAGCAGGTTTTATGGCGGTATTCACTTCCGCAACAGTGTTAATCAGGGTGCTGTACAAGGTAAACAGGTAGGGGAATACATCTGGAAAAAATTAAAACTTAAAAAATAAGGGCAAGAGCTATTTTATGAATTTAAAAAAGAGCTTATTAACCATATCATACCTTTTTTTATTCTCTGCATTATTGGCCGGTTTAACACTTATCAATAGCTGCAAGCGTAAACCGGCATATAAACCTTATAGGTTTACCGGCGATGTTATAGTTGACGGTAAAAACCTGGTGCAATTAAAATGCACCCGTTGCCATTCGTTAGTGCCCGTTGATGCGCTGCCAAAAGATGTTTGGCTTAACCATACACTGGTTAATATGGCACCTTTGCTGCACATCTCAACTTACGGTGGCTCATCATACTATAAGGATAACCCGCTTGATACTACCGGCGCTACTATTGCCGAATGGACCGCCATTTTGGATTATTACAAAAAAGCAGTACCTGATTCTTTATTACCCGCTAAAAAGCCGTATCCATTAATAAATGATTGGGCTGGTTTTACGCTTAAAAGGCCTTCACCAGTAAGTTATAAAAGCTTTACTACCATGATTGCTACCAATCCCGCTACACATAAATTATACAGTGCCGATGCGGTTGACGAAAAGCTGAATATTTGGGATAGCAATTTAAAAATGGACTCGCTTGCTAAATTGCCATCAGCCGCGGTTGGGGTTAGTTTTGGTAAGGATAGTGTGGGTAATAATGTGGGGTTTTTTTCCTGCATCGGCCGTATGGCACCTGTTGATTTTCCCAACGGCAAAGTGGTGAAGGTTAATCTTGACGCCAAAGTGGTTAATGACGATCAAACTTATATCGCATCTGACCTGCCCCGCCCTGTAGGTACCATAACCGGTGATTTTGATAAAGATGGTTTACAGGATGTTGTAGTTTGCGGCCAGGGGAAGTTTAAAGGCGGAGTTTACCTGCTCAAACAAAATAAAGATCGTACTTACGAGCAACAAACAATTTACAGCAAGCCTGGTGCTGCGCAGGCACTTGCAGGTGATTTTAATAATGATGGCTGGCCGGATGTGATGCTGTTGACAGGCAGCGGCGATGAAGGCCTTTGGTTATTGTTGAATGATAAAAAGGGAGGTTTTACTACGCGTAACCTGCTTCATTTTCCGCCAGTGTATGGCTCAAGCAGCTTTCAGTTGGTTGATATGGACCATGATGGCAAGCTTGACCTGGTGTTAACCTGTGGCTATAATTACCGCGATTCTCGGATCCTGAAACCTTACCATGGTTTATATATTTTTACCAACACCGGCGACTGGAATTTTAAGCAACGCTGGTTTTACCCTATAAACGGTTGCACCAAAGCCATAGCTGCCGATTTTGATGGCGACGGTGATATTGATATCGCAACGATAGCTTTCTTTGCTGATATGAAAAATACCCCTGCCGAAGAGTTTGTTTACTTTGAGCAGGCTAAACCATTCGATTTTAAACCTCATGCTTTACCGATTAGTAAGCTTGGGCACTGGATGTGTATGGAAATGACAGACTTGAATAATGATGGCAAGCCCGATCTGGTGTTAGGTAACTACGCTGACGGGTTTATGTTCCAGGATGGTTTTAAACCTAACTGGGATCAGCACCTGCCATTGATAGTGCTTGAAAACCACACCAGGAAATAAGATTATCCGAAATTTGTAAATGGGGAAAGTGGAGGAAGAAAAGTAAAGCAGCTTTATATTTTATTGCCGGGGGCTTTTATACTCGTAGGAATGCCATTCGTCCAAAATATGAGTACATGTAGGTTACAAATGAGTGCCCGGCCTGGGCTTGCGTTTTTAACGCTATTTTAATCTGCTGTTATTGATGTGTCAATACCAAAATTGGCTTTGTGGTTCCCCTAAGTGGATCATTTTTAAAAACGTGTCGCTAAATCAGTAAAATATTTTACTAAGCCCCAAAACGTATCATTTGTACAACAAATTGATAAATAAGTACAGATGTATCTGGTTGTATGTTAAGTAGTTTTACCACAATATTTATTGATATACTAAATGAACAAAAGTATCCGTTCTGCTTTAAGTGTAATAGCAGCCTGCTTTTTGCCTGCCTTTGTATCGGCGCAATCAGGAGTTATAAAACAAGTTAAATTAAGCAATTTCGATCTGCAATCGTCAGCCTTAGTGAGTGCTTCAGGCTCCGAGCTTTCCAGTACACAATATCATTCGCCGGTATATTGGTTTCCCGTAAAAGTACCTTCAACAGTGCTGACCGGACTGGTTGCTAACCATATTTATCCTGACCCATACCAGGGCCTGAACAATATGCTGATTCCCGATGCATCCGATCAGTTTAACAAAGAATACAACCTGGAACAATACAGTCATCTACCTAACGACCCTAATCCCTGGAAAAAGTCTTACTGGTACCGTACTACTTTTAAAGTGCCTGCCGGCGACAAAGGCCGTCGTTTTCAATTGATATTTAAAGGTATCAACTACCGCGCGGCCGTATGGCTAAACGGTAAACAAATTGCAGATAGCACCCAAATGGCCGGTATGTTTGCCGAACATAACCTGGATGTAAGCGACGCGGTTAAAGCAGGTGCCGAAAATGTCCTTGCCGTAAAAATTTATCCGCTCGATTATCCGGGCTATCCTGCAAAAGAACAGTTGAAAGCTCTCGGTCCGTTTTATGAAAATGGTGGCCCTACAGGTGACATCGGCAAAAACGTAACCATGCTCTGCTCATCAGGCTGGGACTGGATCCCGCCGGTGCGCGACCGTAATATGGGCATCTGGCAGCCGGTTTTCCTGCGTACTACAGGTGCGGTAACTATCGGCAGGCCAAAACTGGTTACTGATTTACCAAACCTGCCTGATACCGGCATGGCTAAACTTTCATTAAACTTAACACTAACTAACAATACTACTGTAACGCATGGTGGTAAGCTAAGCATCAGTATAAAGCCCGAAAACTTTGCAGGTGTACCGGTTCAGTTGAGCCAGCCGGTTGTGGTGCCAGCCGGTGCTGAAAAAACGGTTGAGTTAAGTGCTGATAAGATCAGTGAGTTGATCGTTCGTCAGCCTAAATTATGGTGGCCTAATGGTTACGGAAGGGCAAACCTGTACCGAATCCGGTTACAATATGCAGAAGGAACTACTCTAAGCGACGATACTACTTTTGTATTCGGGATCCGTAAGGTAGCTTCAAAGGCCGAAACAACTGCCAATGGATTTGTGCGCCGTAAGTTTTATGTAAACGGCAAGGAAGTGCATTTGGTAGGTGGGGCCTGGGTTCCGGATATGATGGTGAACCGAGATTCGGCCCGTTATGATTATGAGATGCATTTGTGCCGCAATGCCAATGTAAACCTGGTGCGTATTTGGGGTGGTGGCGTTACTGAGCCGGATGCTTTTTGGAATGCTGCCGATAAATACGGGCAAATGGTATGGTCGGACTTTTGGATCACCGGCGATACGCAGGGCGAATTTAAAGGCTCACCTGATTGGCCGCTGGAAGGCAACGTGTTCATTAAAAATGTGGAAAGTACCATCTACCGCATCCGCAACCACCCAAGCCTATTGGTTTGGACAGGCGGTAATGAAGGTCATGCCCGCAAAGAATTATATGATGTAATGCGTAATGATATCATCACTTTAGATGGTACGCGTCCGTTCATTCCAAGTTCGTCGGGTTTTGCTAAACTACCTGCCGGCTGGAAAGGTTCATGGCCCGATGAGATGCCATCAGGTGTTTACAGCGGTGGTCCATACGAATGGAAAGATCCTAAAGACTATTATAAACTGGCGAATGATGCTAAGGATTGGGTGTTTAAAGACGAAACCGGGTTGCCATCGCAGCCGCCGTATACTACATTGCCAAAGATCATCCCTAATTTGGTTTGGGATACTAATTTGCCTTTTCCGCTTAATAATTCATGGGGCTACCATGATGCAGCTACTGGCGCAGGTAAGTACGATAAGTATTATGAAGAGATGGCTAAAAGATATGGTAAGCCAAGTAGCATTGTAAATTTCTCCGACAAGATGCAGCTTATGAACGCTGTAGGTTACCAGGGGATTTTCGAGGCCGATGGTCATAAACTAAACGAAACCGGTGGCGTAATGCTCTGGAAGTTGAACGCGGCTCTGCCAAGCGTAATATGGCAAATTTATGATTGGTACCTGGAACCTAATGCGGGCTATTACACCATGCAAAATGCTTGTGAACCTATCCATATTCAGTATAATTATGATAACTCATCAATAGCTATTATTAACCGTACTCATCATGCAACTGGTAGCTTAACAGCAACGGCTAATATTTATGATATCGACAGTAAGCTGATCAAATCGGCAAAGGTTGCTAATGTAGGACTGGCACAAACAGGTGTTAAAGAAGTAATTCAACTTAAAGATGCGCTTGCCGCTACCAGAGGCGTAAGCTTTGTAGTATTGAACCTTACAAATGCGGCAGGTAAAACAGTATCGCACAACCTATACTGGTTATCGGCTACCGACGACTTTACTTCTTTGAATGATATGAAACATGCACAGGTACAGGCAAAAGTGCTTAAAGCCGAAAAAGGTACAAGTGAAAATAAATGGACTCTGCAGTTCACTAACAACTCTAACCAACTGGCATTCTTTGTTCGCCCACAGTTGATGAAAAACGGTGAAGAAGTAATGCCAAGCTATTGGACAGGCAATTATTTCAGTCTAGCCCCGCATGAAAGCATCACGGTATCGGTAAGCGCCCCTTTGGCAAAGCTGGGCGCGGTCAAACCTGCTGTATTACTTGAAGGCTGGAATTTGGATAAGCAAGTGATAGCTTTGCAGTAAGCTTTTTTACTTAATATTCTCGCAAAGGCGCAAAGACGCAAAGATTTTTCTTAGTGTCTTTGCGCCTTGTGTGCTTATATAAAACTTTAAAAATCTGCTTATCTTTCCCAACACTTATTGCATATGGAAAACACAGATGTAATTATAATAGGAGGTGGAGCTGCAGGCTTAATGGCTGCCCGTACGCTTGCCAAAGCTGGGAAAAATGTTGTATTGCTCGAAGGACGAAACAGGCTTGGCGGCCGGATCCATACGCTGGAACATGGTACTTCTTTAGAGCCCGCAGAGCTGGGCGCTGAGTTTATTCACGGCGATTTGCCCGTTACCCAAAGCCTGCTCAATGAAGCCGGTATTAAATATACCCCGGCTTCCGCTTCCATGTGGAGGTATGATGATGGGAAGTTTATAGCCGAAGGTCATGTTATTGAACATTGGGATGAGTTTCTGGAAAACATCATGCAGTTGAAGCATGACATAAGCATTGAAGATTTCCTGCAACAGGAATTTTCGGGCGAACAATATGCTGGCCTCAGAGAATCGGTGCGCGGATATGTGTCGGGATATGATAATGCCGATCCTAAAAAAGCCAGCGCCTTTTCTATTCGCAAAGAGTGGGAAAATGAGCATGAAGACGCACAGTACCGAGTAGAAGGTGGTTATTGTGTGCTGATCATCTATTTGGCAAATGAATTTAAACAAGCCGGAGGGCATATTTACCTTAATGCTGTTGTGAAGGATATTGATTGGGCACAGCATCATGTTACGGTAAGCACCGATATCGGGATAACCTACCAGGCCAGGCAGCTGCTGGTTGCTGTACCGCTTGGAATTTTGCAGGCTGAGACAGGATTAAAATGTACTCTAAGTTTTGACCCGCCTATTGATTATTATATCAAAGCTTTAAAATCGCTTGGTTTTGGCGCGGTGATCAAAGTTTTGCTGGAATTTGATGAGGCCTTTTGGTACAGCGACGAAACCCGGAAAATGACCGGTGCAAATCTGGAAGATATGGGTTTCCTGTTTTCGGGGGAAGCCGTCCCGGTGTGGTGGACACAGATGCCGGTGCACCGTCCGCTGCTTACCGGCTGGCTTGGCGGCCCGCCCGCAGCCGCGCGTTTAAATACCAGCGACGAGGAGATGCTGATGCAAGCGCTTGAATCTATCTCCAATATTTTTAAGATAGATATTGCAAAACTGAAAGAAAAACTCCTCACCTGGAATGTCATAAACTGGACTGTCGACCCGTTCTCCCGCGGATCATACAGCTATGACACTACGGAGACTGCAGAAGCACGGAAAATATTAAGTCACCCAATTGGTGATACCCTGTTTTTCGCAGGTGAATATCTATATGAAGGCACAGCCATGGGAACTGTTGAAGCAGCGCTTACCAGTGGTTTAAGGGCTGCTGAAATGTTGTTGGGGTATGAGTAGAAGAGAAGTTACTTTACTTTTAGCTTATTTGGATTCTGTCTGTTATCCCAAAATGTAATAAGATTAATTAATTTTTGATCTTCTGAAATTTGGTATATGAGCGAAACATTTTCATGTAGTACAGCTTGCCTGACTAAGGCATCATTTTTATGCTGCTGAAATAAATAAGGATTTTTGCTTATTTTAATGATTACGCCGTCAGCTCTGGAAATGAACGCGTTAATTTCTTTTTCAGTCCATTTATATTCCAGATATTCAATTATTTCGATATAAGTTGATTTGGCCTTGTCCGACCATAAAACCATGAAATTCACGCTTTGTAGTTATATCTGGCTTTAATTTCCTGCATTACCACGTCGTGAGGAGTTACCCTACCTTGTTTTATATCTTCTAAGCCCTCGTTAATCGCCTGTTGTAATGCTTCTTCGTTTTTCAATACGGTAATAGCGTTCTGGAGTTTATTAACTTCATTAGCATTCAAATCGGGTAATGAATTGATAATGTCTTCTACGGATAGTTTTACTTGAATTGTAAGCATAATCAAATTTAATTAAATTATTCGTCTGTGTCAATTTATTCCACCCGCCAATAATTGCCGCTCACAATAATCATATCCAGCATTTTGATGGTATTATCGTAATAGTCATAATCCTTTAATTTAAAGGCCACAAGATAATCCCAGATTTTATTAAGCCACTGTTGGTTACTTCTGTCAACCATCGCCGATACCGTAAATGGGGCAATAAAACTTAGCGCCTCAAAATAACGCCCCTTAATATCATTACCTGCCAGTGTGTACCCTGCCGAAATATTATCAGGGTTACCATCGGTAGTTTGCCTGATCCATCTGTTTACCGGGCTCACAAAATCCTTCGCGCGTTTATCGCCATATAATAAATAATCGGTAGCCATACGCCACGGTACCCGGCATGCATTGTAGTTATAGTAACCATCATATACCGATTCCATATAGTTTGGCTGGGCGGGTCGGGCTTTCCTATCTATCCCCCTTATAAAATCAGGAACAAGGCCTGCTTCAGTGCTGTAAGTTTTTTGCAGGTAGCCAAAAAGCCGGTAATTATTGTCAATCACCTTTTGCCATTTACCCGTTTTCGAAGTGCTTTCAAAAGCCTTAAAATTGGCAGGCATAAAATCGGATGCGCGCATGTCATAGTAATCCTTGCTGTCGTCCTCGCTGCCGTCGCTCAATAAAACGGAAAACGTTTTGGGATTGATCTCATAGCGCATGATTGCCGCCATTATGTTCTTAGCCTCCTGTAGATAGTTGATAATACCTTTGCTGCCCCATTGTTTATCGGCTAATAACAAGGAGTAGGCTATATCCATATCGCCATCCGTAGCTGTACTTCTGTCGAGGTTTTTGCAGTTCTGTACCTGCGCCCAGGCCATTAAATAAGCCGATGTTTTAGCCGGATGGGCTTTGTAGTAATTATATAAACCATCGTAAATGGTTTTTGCTTGTTTGTCATATCCGGCCATCATTGCGGTGATGATCATGCCATAGCCTTGCCCTTCGGATACGCATTCTTTACCAGGCTTTTCAAACCAAACATAAAACTGGCCTTTATCGCAGCCGGGTTTTATGTACCGATGTTTCCACTGGTCGTAAAAAGCGGTTACCTGTTTATCCAGTTGCTGCTGGTTAAGGTGATTAGGTTTAATAGTACCGTTGGTATACCGGCTGTGTTGAGGAAACGGCCTTAGTGCAACCTGTGCATTAAGGCCGTTTAATATGAATATTAAAAATAGCAGTAGATTATATCGCACGCAGTTCGGGGTAAGCAGCAACCTCTTCAACATCATTGCACAATAGCTCGGTTTTGCAGAAATGGTTTTTCAGGCAGGCCAAAAAGTTCTGAATTACCGGTGTATCCTTGCAGGTAGCGGCGTACCAGGTGCGTTTTGCTATGCTGTGATGTAATGGTTTTGTAACAATGTGCTTACCGGGAAGGTATGGCTTCACTATCCAGTCGGCCATAACGCTTATTCCGAGGCCTGCATTTACCATCTCAATAGTGGCATCTGTGTAGTGGATCCGGTTAAGTGTTTTGGGCTTTACATGCTGCTCCTGAATGAGCGTTTCGATGACCGGAGTTTCCTGGTATGAGGGGTCATAAAGGGCCAGGATCAGCTCCTGATCCTGGAAGTCGCAGATGTCAATAACAGCCTTTTTTGCCAGTGGATGATCGGCCGGTAAAATGGCTACTAACTGGTCTTCAAAAATGGGTTCATAAACAATTTGCGTGTTCACCATTTGGGTACGCACAATGCCCAGGTCAAGGTCGCCTCGCATGAGATATTCAAGTGGTCGGCGACTGGCATCTGAAACTATATTTATGTTAATATCAGGCCATTGGCTCTTGAAATCTTTAATTACACCGGGCAGCCAGTGGTATGCTGTATAGCATTGCATACTAATATTCAGCTGGCCGGTTTTGCCATTTTTATAGTTATTAATATCTTCTTGAAGGGTACGTATTTCGGCCAATATTTTTTCCGAACTTCGTAGAAAACGATAGCCCACTTCGGTAAGCTGAAGCTTCTTTCCCTGGCGATGGAACACCTCTATATCCAGTTCCTTTTCCAGCTCTTTTAACTGGTGGCTCAGTGCCGATTGAGTTAGGCGTAAAGCGCTCGCTGCTTTGGTCAGCGAACCCTCTTTTGAAATGGTATCTACTAACCTGAAATGATGTAATGCGATATTCATTATTAGTTTTGCTAATGATTTGCACAAAAATAATTCATTTTTTTCATGAATCATATAGCAATACATTTGCTGTGTATAAAATACACCTCATGTTAAACACAAATGCAAAAAAATTACTCCTGTTTTTTTTGAGTGTTTCATATGTCTTACACGTACAAGCTCAGCAAAAAGTCCTTTCCATTAAGGATGCTGAACAAATGGCCCTTGCTAACTATGCTTCCATCAAATCGAAGGCAAACCAGCTTAACGCATCTAAGGCATACCTCAAAGAAACAAAAACGGAGTATCTGCCGGATGTAAATTTCTCCGCGCAGCAGGACTACGGAACAGTGAACGGCCAAAACGGACCATCGTATGGTTACCGGGGGCTTTCTGTAGCTTCATCCGGGCCGGTATTGGCCAAGCAAAACTGGAATGCTGCTTTCGGAGCGCTCTATTTAACTAACGTAAGCTGGGATTTTTTCGCCTTTGGTAGATCGAAGCAAAGGATAGGCGTACAAAAAACCATCGTATCACGTGATGAAACTGATCTTGTACAGGAGCAATTTCAGCACCAGGTAAGAGTAGCTGCTACTTATTTAAACCTCCTTGCAGCACAGCAACTTAGCAAGGCGCAGCAGGATAACCTTAACCGCGCTATGGACTTGCAAAAAGTAGTTGTAGCCCGCGTAAAGAACGGTTTAAATCCCGGTGTAGATTCATCACTGGCCAACGCCGAAGTATCTAATGCTAAAATAGCGCTTACCAATTCCCAGCAAACTGTGCAGGATCAAAGTAACCAGCTTTCTATTTACTTAGGTATTCCGGCACAGGAGTTTCAGCTGGATAGCGCTTTCATTACCAAGCAACCAAACAATCTGGAGGCTTTAAGCGCTGTTGCAACAACCGATCACCCAACTTTGAAATTTTATCAAAACAGGGTAAACGTAAGCGATCAGCAGGCTAAATACCTTCGCACTTTTGCTTTGCCAACCTTTAGCCTTTTCGGTGTTTACCAGGGCAGGGGATCGGGCTTTAAGTCGGATTATGGCGTTGATCAATCAAGTTATACCGGCAGTTACGGTGCAGGTGTTGACCCAACCCGTTACAACTACCTGTTTGGTGTTGGCGTGGTATGGAACTTTACCAGCGTGTTCAGGACCCATTACCAGGTACAATCACAAAAATATACTTCAGAACAGCTGAAGAATGATTATGAGCTGGTTGATAAACAACTGGAAGCACAGCGTGCACTGGCCCAAACACGCATAGGCAATGCCCTGAAAAATGTGAACGAGGTACCGGTTGAGGTTTCGGCCGCTAATAACGCTTACATTCAAAAATATACACTGTATAAAAACGGACTATCAAACATAGTTGATTTTACACAGGCGCTTTATACCCTTAACCGGGCCGAAGTTGATAAATACATAGCCCTGAATAACGTATGGCAGGCATTGCTGTTCAAATCGGCAGCTACCGGCGATTTCGGGATCTTCATCAATAATTTTTAACAGTTACACACATATACAATGGGAATGATAAAAGGGGCGCTGCAAAAACCAATTACCATATTGGTTATAGTAGCCGGGCTGTTCTTCTTCGGTATAAATGCGGTACGGACTATCAAGATCGACATATTTCCCGATCTGAACCTGCCGGTTATATATGTATCGCACCCATACGGCGGTTTCACCCCAAACCAAATGGAGGCTTACTTCGGTAAGCAATATGTTAACCTGTTACTTTTCGTATCGGGCGTAAAAAGCATCGAAACAAAAAATATACAAGGCTTAACGTTAATAAAAGTTACTTTTTACGAGGGCACCAATATGGCCCAGGCCGCGGCGGAGGTCACGAGTTACACCAACCGCGCCCAGGCCAGCTTCCCGCAGGGGTCGCAGCCGCCCTTTATTTTGCGCTTTGATGCCTCAACGCTGCCGGTTGGTCAGCTGGTGTTGAGCAGCGCCACCCGCAGCAATAACGAATTGCTTGACTACGCATTGGTTTATGTACGGTCGTCATTTACCTCCATTCCGGGCCTTGTTGCGCCGGCGCCTTTTGGCGGTAACCAGCGTACCATCTTGATCAAGGTTGATCCTAACTTGTTACGCTCGCATAACTTAACGCCCGATCAGATCGTGGCTGCCCTGCGCGAGAATAACCAGAATACGCCGGCAGGTAACGTACGCATAGGCGACTACAACTACCTTGCCCCATCAAATACTACTATAAAGAAAGTACAGGATTTTGGAGACATCCCGTTGTATAAAAACGGTATCCAAACCGTATTTATGAAGGATGTGGCCACTATTGAAGATGGTGCAGATATTACCGCTGGTTACGCGCTTATCAATGGTAAACGTTCTGTATATCTGCCAATCACCAAATCGGCCACGGCATCTACCTGGGACGTGGTTCAAAACCTGAAAAAGGCCTTACCTAAATTCCAGGCTTTACTGCCTGATGACGTGAAGCTGTCGTTCGTGTTTGACCAATCCATATACGTGATCAACGCGGTAAAAAGTTTGGCGGAGGAAGGCGCGATAGGCGCGGTACTCACCGGCTTAATGGTATTGCTGTTTTTGGGTGATAAACGAGGAGCGCTCATTGTGATCCTCACTATCCCAACCTGTATCATATCGGCTATATTCTTCCTGTCGCTGGCACATCAAACCATCAATATCATGACGCTCAGCGGGCTTTCGCTGGCGATAGGGATCCTGGTGGATGAGTCGACGGTGACGATTGAGAACATTCACCAGCACTTTGATATGGGTAAACCGAAAGCTTTGGCTATCTGGGATGCCTGTAAGGAAATTGCTTTCCCTAAATTGCTGATCCTGTTCTGTATCCTGGCAGTGTTTGCTCCGGCCTTTACTATGACAGGTATTCCGGGTGCTTTGTTCCTTCCGCTGGCATTAGCCATTGGTTTCTCCATGATCGTGTCTTATTTGCTTGCTCAAACCTTTGTACCAATCATGGCCAACTGGGTGATGGTAAACAAGCACGAAGATCACAGCCATAAAGATGGTTTTGCACTGGAAGATGAGGGCGAACCATGGGAGCAAAAAGAACGGGCTATGAAAGCTGCCCTTGAACATAAAGGTAAAGATGCTACCCGCTTTGATAAATTCAGGGATAGCTTTATGCGCCTGATGGACCGCATGCTGCCTAAACGCAAACTGCTGGTAACGGTTTATGTAGTAGCAGCGTTCGGCCTTGCATTTTTGCTATTCAATATCATTGGCCGTGATGTATTACCAAAAGTAAATTCAGGCACTTTCCAGGTACGTTTACGTGCACCTGATGGTACCCGTTTAGAGCGTACCGAGCTGATAGCTGTTAAAGCAACGCATATACTGGGCGATATTGTGGGCAAAAACCACATTGCTATTACTTCAACATTTGTTGGTTCGCACCCTTCATCGTTTTCAACTAACCCTATCTACCTGTTTATGGCTGGTCCGCAGGAGTCTGTTATGCAGGTGAGTTTAACTGAGGATTATAAAGTGAACCTTGATGACCTGAAGGAAAAATTCAGGCACGAGATTGCTAAGCAATTGCCAGATGTTAAATTATCATTCGAGCCAATTGAATTGACCGATAAGATCCTGAGCCAGGGATCGCCGACACCTATTGAAGTTGCCATCACCGGAAAAAACAAAAAGCAGAACGTTGAGTATGCCTTTAAGATCATTGATAAACTGAAAAGCATCAAATATCTGCGCGATGTGCAGATAGGTCAGTCGTTCAATTATCCGACTATTGATATCAATATTGACAGGCAGCGGGCGGCACAGCTTGGTGTGGGTTTAAATGATATTTCACGTTCATTAGTGGCATCCACTTCATCATCAAGGTTTACTGAAAAGAACAACTGGATTGATGAAAAATCAAACTTAAGCTACCTTGTACAGGTGCAGGTGCCTGAATACCAGATGGCCAGCTTAAATGATATTAAAGAGATTCCTGTATTGGCAAACCAGGCCCGCCCGGTATTAGGTGATGTGGCTGATGTTAAAACCGGTACTACCTTTGGCGAAGACGATAACGTAGGCGCTGTGCCAACGCTATCGGTAACAGCAAATATCAACAAAAAGGACTTGGGTACGGCAACTAACGATGTACAGAAAGCAATTGACGAACTGGGCAAACCACCACGTGGTTTAACAGTGGAAATGCATGGTATGAGCCAAACGCTTACCGATACGCTGAATAGCCTGCAATCAGGATTATTAGTAGCGATATTAGTGATATTCCTGATGCTGGCAGCAAACTTCCAGTCGTTCAAAATGTCGATGGTGGTTTTATCAACTGTGCCGGCGGTATTGTTTGGTTCGCTGTTGCTGGTTAAGATCACCGGTGCTACACTTAATCTGCAATCATACATGGGTATGATCATGTCGGTAGGTGTATCTATCTCAAATGCGGTGTTACTGATCACCAATGCCGAAGAGTTACGCAAGCACAATGGCGATGCATTGAAATCAGCCCGTGAAGCGGTAGCGTTGCGTCTTCGTCCTATATTAATGACCAGTTTGGCTATGATTGTAGGTATGATCCCGATGGCATCAGGCTTAGGTGAGGGTGGTGACCAAACATCACCGCTTGGTCGTGCCGTTATCGGTGGCCTTATTGCATCAACCTTTGCCGCGCTGCTGATATTACCATTGGTTTTTGCCTGGGTACAAGGTAATACAACCACTCAATCTGTTTCATTAGATCCTGAAGATAAAGAAAGTAAATTTTATGTCCCTTTGCACCACCATGAATAAGCTAAAAAATAAATCAATACTGCTGCTTGCTGTTTTAGCGATGGCAGTTGGCTCCATGAGCGCCTGCCACTCAGATGATAAAGAAAAAAAGGAGCAGCAGGAAGAGGAACAACAGCAGGAAGCTGTTGAAACCCCAACAGTACAAATTGTACCGTTAACTAAAGGCAGGTTAAGCAGCAATATCACCATTCCTGGTGAGCTGATCCCTTACCAGCAGGTTGACCTGTATGCCAAAGCCAACAGCTACGTTAAAAAGCTTTTGGTTGATATTGGTTCGGAAGTGCATCAAGGCCAATTACTGGCTGTACTTGAAGCGCCCGAAATCAACTCACAATTGGCTGCGGCACAATCACGCATTAAACAGTTTGAGGCAGTTTATTTTGCCAGCAAAGCCACTTACGACAGGTTGGTAAGCACCAGCAAAACCCCAGGTACCGTTTCGCAAAACGATCTGGAGCAGGCTGAAGCTAAAAAGAATGCCGACGAGGCCAATATTGATGCTGCAAAATCCGGCTTGAAAGAGGTATCGGCTAATTTGGCTTACCTGGAGATCCGCGCTCCGTTTGATGGCGTGATCACCAGTCGTAATGTTAACCTGGGTGCCTATGTTGGTCCGGGTGGTAAAAGTACCGATCCATTGTTTACCATACAGGATCAGGGCCGCTTACGTTTAGTAGTATCTGTACCTGAGGTTTATACCGGTGCATTAAGTAATAAAAGCGAAGTTAATTTTACGGTGAGAGCCTTGCCAAGCCAAAAATTTACCGCCGAGGTAAAACGCATAGCAGGTGCGCTTGATGAAAAATTACGTGCCGAGCGTTTGGAGATGGACGTTTACAATAAAGATAAAAAACTGCTTCCGCACATGTTTGCCGAAGTAAGCCTGCCACTGCCAGCCGGCGACAGTACTTATGTAGTGCCTAAAACGGCTGTTGCCACTTCAACCGAAAAGGTTTTTGTGATAAAAGTTGTTGACCACAAAGCTGTTTGGGTTGATGTGAAAAAAGGCCTGAGCAACGGCGATAGCATCGAGATCTTCGGCGGTGACCTGAAACCTGATGACAAGCTGGTAAAAGCAGCCTCAGATGAGATCAGGAACGGATCGACTTTGAAGTATTAATAATTTGAATTTGGTTGATTTGAAGATTTTTTCTTCAAAATCAATAACCTAAATAGTGCGAAGGGAAAGGTGTTTGAAAGCTTAACAAGTTTTCAGGCACCTTTTTTGTTTGGATGGCTTTTAAAACCTATGGATAAAAATGTCATTGCGAGGCACGAAGCAATCGCATGCTATACAGAGTCGCTCTGCCTCCGCGCGATCGCTTCGTGCCTCGCAATGACATGATTTTAAACTATTTAACCTCCTTCTGCAACTTCTTAATAATCGCAGTCCCCACAGCATCTGTACTTTCAGCCGCATTTGACAATACAACCACAGCCAGTTTCTTATCAGCATTAAAAGCTAAAAAACTGCTGCTGCCATAAGTGCCGCCGTTGTGAAAGATGTATTCAACGCCATCAACTAAAATGATATGCCAGCCGAGGGCTATTTTGGCATCCTTGCTGTAAGTTATCTGATGGGTCAGCTCAAAGGCCTTTGATAGCTTGTCAGTGCCACTGATCATGTTGGCCTTTGCGTATATCAGCAGATCATTTACTGTTGAATGCAGAGCTCCGCAGGCGGCAAGAGCGTCAAAATCCCAGGCAACTGTAGGGTCACCATATTGACTATATACTTTGGTGAAGTGGGGAACCTGTAACGCGCTTAAATGCTGAACGGTATTTTTCATTGCTAAAGGGGGGCAGATCACCTCCTGTACCATCTGGTCAAACGTCTTGCCGCTTGCCTGTGACAATATCGTTCCTAATAAGCCCACTCCTAAATTAGAATATGCATACTGCTCTCCGGGCTTACTATTGAGCTTACAGGTTTTGAGGTAACTGTACAGCAGCTTTTTGTTATAGCTTTTATAAGGATTAGCAGCGCTGGCCGAATCGAACTGGAGATTTTCGGGGATCCTTGCCAATCCTGATGTATGATTACTAAGGGTTTGCAGGGTTACAGCGTTTAACGAAGTGTTGGTTTTTACCGAATCGGGCAGGTATTTGGTAATGGGATCAGTAAGTTTTACTTTGCCTTCGTTAGCGTAATAGGCCAGCAAGGTAGCCGTAAATGTTTTAGTGATGGAGCCTATTTCATATATAGTACCTGCTGTTGGTAATTGTTTATTACCCCGGGCCGTTTCGCCATAATTATAAATGCTGATCTGCCCGTCTTTAAATACACCTATACTTAGGCCTACGGTGTTTGCTTTTTGAATATAAGGACGCGCGATCTGGTCAACTTGTTTATCTATAACAGTAAGCATTTTATTTGACGTTGGCATTTGCGCGGTCTTGTCAGCAGTAATATCCTTATAAGGCTGAAATAGGAAGAGTTCTATTTTATTTTCGGTATCAAGGCTCATGAGTAGCTGTAGTGTTACCGATTGAAATACCAGCTTATAAGTGCTTACTTTGTTATTAACAAAACTGATCACAGTTGAACCTTTAATTTCGTTCAAGGGAAACAATTGCTGTTGGCTAAGACTGCGGAACTGTCCTTCGCTTACGGCATGCCTGAAATTTACCCCGGTCAACGCATAAATCGAGTCGGCTTGTTTGGCGTTGAAGAAATTTTTCACCAGCACAAATACCGAATCGGTTTTATATTGCTGATGACTTTGGGCGAATGTTATGCCCGGGGTAAATAAAAGTAAGATAAAACAGAACCTGAGTTTCATGAAAAGTAATTTCGTGTTTAATGAATTTCGTTAGTATTTAGCCATAAGTCTTAAGAGTGAAGGAAAAAGGGAATTGACTTACGACTAAATACTATTCTTTATATATCCTGGTAATCTTTGGTAAAATAATTATCAGCCAAAGGATCGGTTAAGCGCATAAAGCGTTTTTCATTATGTTTCCATCTCATGCGGAATATAATAACGGCAATACCTGCCCCAATCATATAATTGTAACCGATAAATGCAAACATATCGCCGGGTTCGGCCAATAGGGTGTGTAGATCTGTCTTTCCGCTTAATTTAAACCAGATAATGCTTGTTAGGAGAGATAGGGCTAATCCGAAAATAAACCCGCCGTCAATAATGCAGTAATTCCACATGCCGCGTTTGCGCGAGTGTTCCCACTTTTTTACAAAGCTGATATTGTCAATATCTTCTTCGGTGAGGCCCTTAGCCTTGAGCTTTTCGGCCTGGGTTAATTTATATTGATAGCGGTAATAACCCTGTACAAATGAAAAGGGAAAGAATATCAGGAAGATGATATTGTTGTTGTCGTAAAAATACAACGCAACAATAACGGCAAGGTAAAACAGTTCACCTTTGTAAGTATGTTTCAGATATGTTTTGAAATTGAACTTCATACCTGAAACATGCTGTTTATATAGTTGGTGTTTGTCCGGCCAGCAGGTATAACACAGCCATGCGTATGGCTACACCGTTTTCTACCTGGTCGAGTATGATAGATTGCTTGCTGTCGGCCACATCACTGGTGATCTCCACGCCACGGTTGATAGGGCCGGGGTGCATAACGGTGATCTCTTTATCCAGCGAATCCAAAATAGTTTTGTTAAGACCGAAAAGCATAGTGTATTCCCTTAACGATGGGAAATATTTGATATCCTGGCGCTCCAGTTGAATGCGGAGCATGTTGGCAACATCGCACCAGTTAAGGGCTTTGATGAGGTTATGCTCAACTTTTACACCTAACGAGCCGATGTATTTAGGAATCAATGTAGTTGGTCCGCAAACCATCACTTCGGCCCCCAATTGTTTAAGGCAAAGAATATTTGAAAGGGCCACACGTGAGTGGAGGATATCACCTACGATCACCACCTTTTTGCCAGCTACGTCGCCATATTTTTCGCGGATAGAAAATGCATCAAGCAAAGCCTGGGTAGGGTGCTCGTGCGCGCCGTCACCGGCGTTCACGATCTGGGCTTTTACGTGTTTTGACAGGAAGATACCTGCCCCAGCATAAGGGTGGCGCATAACCACCATATCAACCTTCATGGCCAGGATATTGTTCACGGTATCAATCAGCGTTTCGCCTTTGCTTACTGATGATGATGAGGCCGCGAAGTTGATCACATCAGCCGAAAGCCTTTTTTCGGCCAGCTCGAACGATAGACGGGTACGGGTTGAATTTTCAAAGAAAATATTGGCAATAGTAACATCCCGCAGCGACGGCACTTTTTTAATCGGTCGGTTTAAAACAGATTTAAAAGTATCGGCAGTTTCAAATATCAGCTCAATATCTGCCCGGTTCAAATCTTTTATACCCAATAAGTGTCGTGTGCTCAGTCCTGCCATGTTATTTTTATTTCGGATGTTCGATTTCGGATTTTTCTATGTTGTTAATCCGTCATTGCGAGGTACGAAGCAATCCCCGATTGCCAGAGGTGCCGTGCATGATCACCCTGTACAGTTTGGGATTGCTTCGTACCTCGCAATGACGTGTTGTATATATCTTAATATTTAATCTCCAGTTTCTGAAACCAGTACTATCTTATCTTCACCGTCAGTATCTTTCCAGCTTACCACTACTTTTTGCGATGCAATGGAATCAACCTCAATGCCCACATAATCTGCCGATACCGGGATGTGACGGGAATAGCGACGATCAACCAAAGCCAGCAGTTCTATCTTTTCCGGCCTGCCGAAAGCTTGCAGAGCATCCATTGCGGCACGAATAGTTCGGCCTGTCCAAAGTACATCATCCATCATGATCACTTTTTTGCCTTCAATTATAAAATCTATTTTAGTTTGATTTGGCAGTAACTGTGATTCACGGCGGCGGAAATCATCACGATAGAAGGTGATATCAAGGTCGCCTTGTAGTATGTTTTTATCAGGAAGGATTTTCCTTAATTCTTCGGCAACGCGTTTCGCTAAATAGATGCCACGCGGCTGAATACCAATTAGTACTGTATTTGAAAAGTCGTTATGATTTTCAATTAACTGGCGACATAAACGTTGTATGGTGATTTGAAACTTTTGTCCGTCGAGCAGTGTTAGATTTTGCATCGTATGGGTGGATTTGGGCAAAAGTAATAATTTGTTTTGAGTTTTGGAGGATGAGTTTTGAAAGTGGAGTTAACAACAATTCTTTTTAAACAGTCGCTCTTCACGGCGTCAGTGCAAGGGACGAAGCAATCCCCTACGTACAGAGTCGTTTTTATGGCCGCCCTGTAAAGTTCGCGATTGCTTCGTACCTCGCAATGACGGGTGGGAATGGGGAATGAAGACTACTCTGATAGTCTCTTCAAAGCTTCCATCGCCCTTTCTGCATCTTTTTTAGCTACAAAAATATGGTCATGATAATAGGCTGCCACCACATTACAGCTGATATTTTCTTTAGCCAGTGCAGTTGCAAATGCTGCGGTAAGCCCGGTTGCTTCTAATGATGAATGGATAGTTAATGTGATCCAGGCAGCAACGTAGCTATATTCAAGATTTAATTTATCTGCAGTTTCTTTTTTGAGGATGAGGGTTATAGCTTCCTGTTCTTTAAAAGACGCTACGATGTCATCGGTATTGATGTTATTTAAAGATGTTGCCGTGCAATAAACATAATCACCTTCATTAAGCACAGGTGTCATGTTTTTGAGTAGGGTATTGAGGTTTGTTTCTCCGGTCATATAACAAAAGTAAATTAAAAACATGTCATTGCGAGGCACGAAGCAATCGCACGGAAGCATAGCCGCCCTGTATAGTATGCGATTGCTTCGTGCCTCGCGATGACATGTAATTCAAATCAAAAAAGTTTAATCCAACAAAAAAGCCTCCCGATTTATCGGGAGGCTTGTATAAAGTGTTAAGCTAAATTATGCTTCTTCTTCAGAGCTGTTAGCAGCAGGTGCAGCCTTGCGGGCTTTGTTTTCAGCACCTTCCATTTGCTCTTTTAACTGAGCTAATACGCTAAGATCGCCTAAAGTTGATTTTTCAACAGAATCTTTCACTTTTTTCACCGCGTTAGTAGCAGCTTTTGCTTCTTTTTTGCGGTTTTCAAATTCCTGTACGCGGGCATCAGCGCGGGCTTCTTCCCAGATACGTGAGTGTGAAATAACGATACGTTTGTTTTCTTTGTTAAATTCAATGATTTTGAATTCAGCAGCTTCTTCAGCTTTTAGGCTCTTGCCGTCTTCCTTAACCAGGTGTTTGGTTGGCGCAAAGCCTTCAACACCGTAAGGTAAAGCTACGATAGCACCTTTGTCAGTTACTTTTATAACAGTACCTTCATGGATCGAATCGATAGTGAAGATAGTTTCAAAAGTATCCCAAGGGTTTTCTTCAAGCTGTTTGTGACCTAAGCTCAATTTGCGGTTTTCAACATCAAGTTCAAGTACAACCACGTTTAATTTTTCACCAACTTTAGTGAATTCGTTAGGGTGGTTAACTTTTTTAGACCAAGAAAGGTCAGAGATGTGGATCAAACCGTCGATGCCGTCTTCCAGTTCAACAAATACACCAAAGTTGGTCATGTTTTTAACTGTAGCTACGTGCTGAGTACCAACTGCGTACCTTTCAGCAGCGTTTTGCCATGGATCAGGAGTTAATTGTTTAACACCTAATGACATTTTGCGCTCTTCGCGGTCTAAAGTCAATACTTGAGCTTCGATCTCGTCACCAACTTTCAGGAATTCCTGAGGGTTGCGCAGGTTTTGTGACCATGACATTTCTGATACGTGGATCAAACCTTCAACACCAGGGATGATTTCAAGGAATGCACCGTAATCAGCAACGGTAACGATTTTACCTTTAACTTTTGAACCAACCTGAATTTCTTCAGAAAGGCTTTGCCAAGGGTGTGGGGTTAATTGTTTCAAGCCCAGAGCGATACGTTTTTTCTCGTCATCGAAGTCAAGAACAACAACGTTGATCTTTTGATCCAATGCCAAGATTTCACGTGGGTGCTCAATACGGCCCCATGAAATATCTGTAATGTGCAGTAAGCCGTCAACACCACCAAGGTCAATGAATACACCAAAGTCGGTAATGTTTTTAACGGTACCTTCCAATACCTGACCTTTTTCAAGGCGTGCAACAATTTCTGTTTTTTGATTTTCCAGATCGTCTTCGATAAGCACTTTGTGCGATACCACAACGTTCTTGAATTCGTGGTTGATTTTAACAACTTTGAACTCCATAGTTTTACCTACGTACACATCGTAATCCCTGATAGGTTTGATATCGATCTGTGAGCCAGGTAAGAAGGCTTCAACGCCCATAATGTCAACAATTAAACCACCTTTAGTACGGCTCTTCACAAAACCGGTGATGATCTCATCATTATCAAGGGCTGAATTAATGCGCTCCCATGATTTTTGAGTTTTTGCACGTTTGCGTGAAAGTACTAACTGACCGTTAGCATCTTCCTGCGACTCAACAAAAACGTCAACTGTGTCACCGATCTTAAGATCAGGTGTGTCACGGAATTCTGATACTGATACTAAACCGTCTGATTTGAAACCTACGTTAAGCACAACATCTTTGTTGTTAACGTTAACAACAGTACCGGTGATGATTTCGCCTTTGGTGATAGAGCTGAAAGTTCCATCATACAATTTCTCAAATTTCTCACGGTCGTCATCGCTGTAGTTACCAAATTTTTTGTCGTCAGCATCCCAGTCGAAATCTTCGCTCGGTGTAGCCGCAATTTTTGATTTGATCTCTTCGATAGAGATTGAATCAGCTTCTGATTCAATAGTTTCTTTTTCGCCAGACGCATTAACTGTACCCAGTTCAGCTTCTTTCGCTTTTAATTCTTTTTCTGCTTCTTGTTTTTTTGCCATTAAATAATTTTTCTCCTTTTCCCAATTTGTTAATTGGGACTGCAAAGGTACGGATATATTTTATTGAAAAAAGAAATTTTTTAATGTTAATTGCTTATATTTTAGGAGTTTTTATGTGTTTTTGGTGCTGTTAAGCAGGTATAAATTAGAGTTGGTATAAATTTCACCCAGAATAAATGATTTGATAACAGCGTCAGTGTTATTATGCGGACTACAAATTAATAAGTTATGAATAAATATTTGCAAAGGGCATGGTCGGATAGTGAGGATGATATCAGTATGGAAAATGTATTAATGGCTATTGCCGAAACGCAGGATATGGATGATGAGCACGGTGCTTTTTGGGTTGGGACAGAAGAGGAAGAATGTATTTTGGAAACAGATAAATCATTAAAAATGACCTGTGTTATAGATGGTAACGAATTATATTACCAGGCGAAAAGCTGGGAGGAGGTAATAAAACTTTATGAGTTGCTTTTGAACGAAGATTTTAGCAGCCTGGTTAATGCTATTAAGTAAGCTTTTATTGCTCATTGCTCAATTTGGCATTTATCTCTTCAAAAATCAACATAAAATCATTCAGCATTTCTTCCCGGTAATCGCTCAATATCTCATCCATTAGTGCTTCCTGCTCAAGAGTAAAAGGATTATTCCAAACCCGCATGCAGATCCGTTTAAGCGCGTAAGCTATCTGGTGCGTTTCCGCATAAGTATGCAGGTACTGGCTTTTTTTAAATCCTTCGTAAAACTTAAAGAAAACATCAGTGTCCTTAAGTCCGGCAAAAATCAAGAACTCTTTTATCTTCTCTTCCCGGCAACCGCTCAGGTGATCATAAAATTCGTTAACACTTATTTTACCTGTTGTGAGCAGCAGGTTATCGATAATAAGCTCCAACGCTATGTGGCCTAAAAAGAAAGGTTTAACAGGCGAGCCTGAAAGGGCAGGGGCAAGCAGCTTTTTTAATTCATGCGAGCGGGTGGTGAAAAAGTCAGACGAGTGAAAATAACGGTCGACATCAAGGTGTTTATTCCATCCGTCTATGATAGAATTAACCTCGTTATCAGTGTGGTGGAGTTTTTCGGGGTGGAGGATAATGGTTTTATCGGCATTTTTTAACAGGTCGGGCAATACTGTTCCCAGCACATGGTAACAGTTGGTGGTATGCCTGTCGAAATAAAAATGCGATAAAAAATTCATAAGCCTTGCCTTGCAAAATACCCGGTTTTGCTCAAGATACAAAATATAAGTAATTATTTGAAACAGGGTTTACCTATAGTTAACCCGGTACGGGATTATTAAATTGACGACGCGGGGTTGATGCTTACGTCAATTCCCGAAACATTAAAGGCGTAAAAGGAGGCACTTACGGAGCCAAAAGTTTGGCGTTTCTTCCTATAAACATGGTACTCCTCCGGAGTTTAAGATGGTGAAAACACAACTCCGGAGGAGTACCATGTTTGTAGAAAATATAAATTCATTGTTTCGGCTCCTTAGGTGCCTCCTATCGCCTGCAAATAAAATTTCTCATAAAATAATCACATTGCCACCCGCGTCTTATCTATCAATTTTACCCCCTTCCCCCAATTATTCTTTTATATTTGCACCTTTTTGAAACAGAACTTGATATGAACTTTGTTGAAGAATTACGCTGGCGCGGCATGTTGCATACCGAAATGCCCGGAACTGAGGATATGTTAAATAAAGGTATGGCTTCGGGGTATATCGGGTTTGATCCAACTGCCGATTCACTGCATGTTGGCCACCTTACCCAGATCATGACCTTGATCCACTTTCAGCGCGCAGGCCACAAACCTTATGCTTTGGTTGGCGGTGCTACTGGCATGGTGGGCGATCCATCGGGCAAATCGGCCGAGCGTAATTTGTTATCAGAAGATGTACTGCAACATAATCTGGAAGCGGTAAAAAAACAGCTTACCCGTTTCCTTGATTTTAATACAGGAGCCAACAGCGCCGAAATGGTGAACAATTACGATTGGTTTAAAAGCTTTACTTTTCTTGATTTTATCCGTGATGTGGGCAAACACGTTACGGTTAATTATATGATGGCCAAGGATTCTGTAAAGAAACGTTTGGAAGGTGATACCGGAATGTCATTTACCGAATTTACTTACCAACTGGTACAGGGCTACGATTTTTACTACCTGTGGAAACATCATAACTGCTCATTGCAAATGGGCGGCAGCGATCAGTGGGGTAACATTGTTACCGGTACCGAGCTGATCCGTCGTAAAGACAGCGGTGAGGCTTTTGCCTTAACCACCAACCTGATCAAAAAGGCTGATGGTACCAAATTTGGTAAAACCGAAAGCGGTGCTGTTTGGCTTGATGCTGAGCGTACTTCGCCATACCAGTTTTACCAATTTTGGTTAAATACTACAGATGTTGATGCAAAAGCTTACATCCGTATTTTTACCCTGCTTGAGCGCGAGGTTATTGAGGCTATGGAAGTTGAGCATGATGCCGCCCCCCATACCCGTGTTTTGCAGAAAGCCTTGGCAAAAGATATTACTATCCGCGTACATGGTGAAGCTGAATATGAAAAAGCGATTAAATCATCGGAGTTTTTGTTTGGTAATATAGGTCTTGAGTTTTTAAATGAATTAACTGATTTCGAAGTGCTCGGAATTTTTTCAGGTGTGGATAACTATACAATTGCACTAAGCGATTTAGACCCGGGTATCAATGTAGCAGACCTTTTGGCTGTTAAAACTTCAATTTTTTCATCAAAAGGGGAAGCGAAGAAAATGATACAGGGAGGTGGTGCTGCTATTAATAAAATTAAAATAGCCAGTGCTGATGATATTTACACAACCGATGCGCTGATTAATGGTAAGTTTATCATAGTGCAAAAAGGTAAAAGAAGCTACTTTTTAATAGTTGCAGAATAGATTTCAAATTAAACTTACGAAGTTTTTAAAACTTCGTAAGTTTTGGATTAATGACCTAATGATAAAAGGGGCGATGGATATATATCCGTCGCCCCTTTTTAATGACTCAATGCCTCGAAAGATTACAAGTCGCTCAACAAGTCGAGTTTTTTGGCATTATATTCTTCCTGCGAGATAAGGCCATTATCAAACAGTGTTTTTAGTTTCTTTAGCTTTTCGGTAAGCTCATCTGGTTTGGCGGCAGGTGCAGGCGCTGGTGTTTCCTGTACAACAGGCGCTGGGGCTGCAACCGGCGCAGGTGGAGCTACTGGTGCGGCTGGTGCTGTGTAACCGTTTGGTTGAGAAAAAGGCTGCGGTGAAGCGGGGGCTGCAAAAGCGCGGGCAGGCGAATTTTCCAATTGGATAGAACCTGATTCGGCACGTTTTTGTTCCAGTTCGCGCTGGCGACGGGCTTCGCGTTCAACTTCTTTACGTTCCTGGGCGTACTGGTATAATTTACGGCCCTGAACTTTAGGCAGGTAATCAACAGCCATTTCGGCACCACCGGTAGTTTTTACGCTGAATACGGCACCAATGATCTCTTCTTTGGTATGTACGTCAACAATATCTTTCCAAACAAAATCAACAAACTTAATAGATAACCCCAGGTTGGCCGGGGTGAAAAATAATACACGTTTATTGGTTATAGCGATACAATCAGGAAAAAGGTTTACCAGCGGTTTTTTTTGAACGGCTATGTAAATAATCTCCTCGCCGGTTGACAACAGATCAACAAGACGTGAATAAACCTTTTCAACTGCTTTAGGATCCTGTTCCTCTGTTAAAAATTTCTCAATCATGTTTTTAGCATTTATGATGCGCGCAAAAATAATAATTATAACGGTCAAAGAGTCAAGAATTAAGCGTTAAGAAGGAAGAAAAAAGATGAAATCTTATTCAAAAACTTTCCTGACCCTTGATTCCTGACGTCTTGATTCTCAAATAGTATTAAGCTATCAGCAAATTACAGCCTCGAATGTCTGACTGATCAAATCTGCCCAATACCTCAAATGAACCATCATTATAAATTCTGCCCAAATCCTGCGTAGCAATGAACGCGCAGGAGTTGATATTGGCCAGATCAATAACGCTGATACCGCCCGTCTTACCAGTTTGTAACGTGCTGAGCGGGTCGTTAGTATCCCTGATGATGATCTTCATCCAGGGCGGGCAATTAAAAATGCCGTCGCCTTTGGAGTAAGCTTGTGATAGCAACTCGGTCATCCCGTATTCTGAATGGATGTGCTTTACACCAAATCCTTTACCTAAAATATCGTGCAACTCTTCGCGGATCATTTCTTTGCGACGGCCTTTCATTCCGCCGGTTTCCATCACCACCAGCTCGGGGAAGTTTATTTGATAGTTTTCGATAAAATCAAGCAATCCGAAAGTTACACCAATCAAAAGCGTTTGCTTAACGGCGTCTTGTTGTTTTTTAAGTTGCTGAAAAAGCTCGTCGTGATTATACAAAAAGAAGCCGCTATCCGGGTTGTTTGACTGTTTAATGAGGTCATCAACCATATAAATGAGCGATGAGCCTTCGCGCTCCAGATAGGAGGGTAGTAAAGCTAAAACTGTATAATCCCTGATATCGCCATAAAAAATAGTAAACGCTTTACGAAAGCTATCCTCATACCAGGTTTTATCTGTAACCCTGTGACTACTGGTGATCATACCGGTAGTGCCTGAACTGGTAAAAGTTACTTCAACAGGTTCGTCGGTACTTAATATGGTGTGCGATTTGAAAAACTCTATAGGTAAAAAGGGAATCTGCCCGTAAGATGTAATTGCCGACGGATCAATTTTCAATCCTTCAATAAACTGCCTGTAAACCGGGTTATGCTTTGCCTGGTAATTGAAAACCTGCAACGCTGCTTTATTAAATTGCTCATCGGTATTGATAGAAAATACCTGTTGTTTACCGGGCTTGCTCATTGGGGGCAAAGATAAGGAAAACCATGATTCTCCTGATTAGAGAGTTGAACCATGATTCGCTTGATTAATGGATTTATATGATATCAGGGTAATCCTTCAATCTTATAAATCAGGGTTCAAAATCAGGGTTCAAACTCCGCAAGTTTCGGATTGAAAGCCTTTATGGCTAATCCGACCTTTGATGTATCAAAACAATAATCATGAACACATTTAAAATTGTATCGCTATCAAAATCATTCGCGCAAAAAATAAGAACTACCATGACCGACGATTTTGGAGGCGAAGTGGTTGAACAATTAGCTACCGGGCTTGGGCCTTGCCGGGTTTCGCTTAAACCGTTTGAACGTAATGTTGATAAACGGCTGTTACTAAAGCATTCACCTTTTGAAATTGAAAATGCCTATAACCAAACAGGGCCGGTTTTTATCAATGCTAAAGACGTTGAGGAGTACAGGGATATTTATCGTTTTCCTCCGGAGATCAAAGCTAATAAAAAGAGTTTTCCGCTGTCGCTCATTGGTTATAGTAAAGCGCAGCAAATGGTTTTGACCCGGCTTGTCGGTGATGCCGATGTTGATGAGCTGATCAATGAAATATTTGCCGAAAATGATAATGTTGAATATTTACATGCCAGAAATGCGCAGGCATGTTGTTTTATATGCAAAATTGAACGTGTTTGACTTTCAAATTACATAAAATTAAAAAACAAGTGCGTGTTTTGGGGGTTAGTTAAGTATTGAAGCATACAGTAATTTATAATATTAATTATCTATCCCCATGAAAACATTAAAATTTTTGAGGCTCCCTGTTTTATTAGGCCTCTTTTTTGTAATGATATCGGCAAAACCGGCCGATGATACCAAGCAAACGGAGCGACTCCATAATGCATCGAATGTGCTGAAAGAGTTTGCTAAAATGAAAGAAAGTATCCCTCACCAGTTACTGGAAGAATACGAAGGTATTGTAATTATCCCTAAGATGATCAACGCAGGTTTTGGTATAGGCGGTAAACGCGGAAAGGGCGTTGCCATGGTGAAACTGGGCAACGGCAAATGGAGCGACCCCGTGTTTGTAACCCTTACAGGCGGCAGCTTTGGTTTGCAGATCGGCGTACAATCGGTAGACCTGGTATTGGTGTTCCGCAATAAAGGTGTGTTAACCAAAGTGAAAAATGGTGATTTTACCATCGGTGGCGATATTTCGGCAGCGGCGGGGCCGGTTGGTCGTAGTTCAACTGCAAGTACCGATTATAAGCTGCAGGCCGAGGTTTATTCTTATTCACGCAGTAAAGGCTTATTTGCAGGTATCTCTATTAATGGTTCAAACCTGGGTATTGATAAAGATTCAAATGCGGCTTATTATGGCGCTAAGGCAACCTCGCAGGATATTTTTGCACAGGCAACCAGCACTACAGATGCGGTTAAAACATTAAAAGAAACATTGGCTGCGTTTTAAAAATAATGCGCTGATAATAAAAATTCCCGGCTAAAATGCCGGGCATTTTTGTTTAATGCTTTTGGAATGCCCGTTTGAGCAGCAGCCCCGAAAGTGCCGACATCCCGCCGACCAATCCTCCTAAAATGCCTGTTACCGCCAGTATATAGCCCCAGCTAGGCAGGTGGAATAAATGGGCTATTCTTGTAGCCATAATATGATCATTCGGGATACTTTTAAAAAGAGCCAGCACAATCCACACAATTAAAACGGCAATAAAGGCTTGCCAAAAGGAACTTTTTGCTGTTGTGCCAATAATAAGGGCCGTTAAAAAAGATATGATGGCAACTATCCACCAGGGTAAAAAATATCCGCTGGCAAATGAAAGTATAAGTATAATGAGGAATAACATGATGCTAATTATTTACCGGTTAATGTATAAGTTGATTTGATGCGTGGTGACGGTTCATTGGCCGATTGCATGAAAAGCAGTTCTTTCAGCTGTCCCTCATTCCAAGTTTTAAACATATCGTTATAAAAGAAACTGCCGGGATTGCCCGATTCACCGCCCGGGAAAATACCATATCCTTTTACTTTTGGCCCCATTTGTACTACCATGCGCCATGACGGACCATGGCCGTCATTTAAGGCATTAACTGTTGATCCTGTCCCTCCCGATTCAAAATTGCCCGAACTAAAAGCCGGTTGGCGAGATAGGCTGGCTATCTCCATTTTTTTGAACTTACCCCATTGCCAGCCCGGGCCTGGTTTACCGCACCTTTTGGTAATATCCGTTACTGCGGCTGCAAAGGCTTTATTAACTATATCTGAGGCGGTTTCTTTAGTTGGTGTGCGGGTATCATCAAACCATTTGGAATTTGGCTCTTTTAGCAGTAAGCGCTCAGTTCGGTCTATTGAGGGAAAATTGCTCTGAAGATTTTTATCTGCAAAATCATCAGCCCAGATAGCGTTATAGAGTTGCGACCACCAATTGCCAAATACCGTGGCGCCGATTGAATTAGCTGCGACATTTTTGTCCCATTTATTGACCTCATGATAGGCAGTAAGCTGTGTAGCATCAAGTTTTGTTGGATCGATGTATTTAAGCAGGGTTGGCAAAATATCCTGTGCGCGGATGCTATATACATCAGTTTGCAGGATGCGCATACTATCTATTGTGGCTTTAGTCATAACAGCGAGTCTGTCATTAATACGCTTACCTCGTTCATACGATGCAAATGTCCAATCGATATAATAAGGATAAGTAGGATCTGTTGATGATTGATTGGCTGAACTCACAAATCCGCGTGGCGGATTTTTAACGGTAGGGTCATGCTCAAAGGGTACCCAGCCATGCCAGTCGTCGGCAGGATCGGTTCCGTCTAAAATAAATTTGCCCTGGTCTTTATATTTAAGCGGGTATTTACCGTTAGGGGTAATGGCTATATCATCTTTACTTGCAAAAACAAAATTTGATGCCGGAGCGCTGAAAAAGGTGAGCGCTTTGCGATAATCGGCATAATTTTTACCGGTATTAAGCAGGTACATAGCCATTAGTTCGTTTGATGGTTCGTGTGCTATCCAGCGCAGCGAATGACCCACTGGCACAAAATCTGCACCGTCTGATTTTTGGGCATCGTTTTGATATACAACCGGGCCATGGTGGGTATAAACTACTGTATCGTAAACCGGTTTTTGATCAAGCACGTCAATTTTTTCGATACGGCGGGTAGTTTTATTCCATTTGTTACCATACCAGTATTCGTCCATCTTAGTGTCCCTGAATTTTTCCTGGTACCAGTCGAGCACATCTGCATCGACATTGGTAATACCCCAGCTTATATTGTTATTGAAGCCTAAAATAACACAAGGCGCTCCCGGTAAGGATACCCCGTATACGTTCATGCCAGGTGTCGAAAGCTGAATCTGGTACCAGATAGAAGGAAGTGTAAGATTAAGATGCGGATCGTTTGCCAAGATAGGATAGCCACTTGCTGTTTTGCTACCAGCTACCGCCCAGTTATTACTGCCAATGCCTTCAACGCGGGGCTTTGTTTTTGCGCTGTCGGTCATGCTGGCCAAAAAGTTGGCTGATGGTTTTGGAATAGGCAGGGGTTTAAAATAATGCCATTTTGTCCCCACGGGGATAATGGGATCTTCGTGCATGGGATAATCAGGAAAAAGATCATTGGTGGTAGCGGAGCCAAATTTGCGCAGGATGTTGGTCATGGCAAATTCGTTTGAGCCGCCGGCCAATGTTTCAGACATCAGCTTTAACAAAAATGCACAGTTGATGGGTTTCCAGTCTTCAGGCGCATAGTTCAGGAGTTTAAACTCTATCGGGTAATCCCTCGGGCTCAGCTGATGAATGTAACTGTTGATGCCATCGGTATAAGCGAGGATCATATTCTTAATTACAGGATCGGCCATCATGGCCTGTATCGTCTTCTCGGCACCGTAAACCATGCCCATGCGGCGATGATAGCGGTCGATATCCAATACATTGGGCCCAATAACTTCGGCCAGCCTGCCAGCTGCCTGCCGGGTTTGGATATCCATTTGCCAAAGACGGTCGGTAGCGGTCATATATCCCTGTGCAAAGTAAAGATCATGCTCGTTCTCGGCAAAAATGTGCGGGATGTGGTTTTCATCAAAATTGATAGTAACCTTGCCCTGCAGGCCTTTAAGTTTAAGGTTAAGAGTTGTTAAAATGTGCTTGCTTTCGGCATTTTGCCAAAAACCATCTGCCGGACTAAGGAATTTGCCCAGTGGGGGTACAACGCCAATTTTAGTTTGCAAAGCCCAGATCAGGGCAAGGGTTATAAATATGGATATGAACGCTTTTGTAAACTTCATTGATTAGGTAATGATATGCCCCTAAAGTTAACCATTTAGGCTGCATATTCAAGCGTTGGTTTACGCTTATGATAATGTTTTTTAGGTTTTGGGGTTTGAAGTGAATCTGTTTTGGGTTGTTTTTTTTCCCTCCTGAAATCCCATGGCGGGGTAGGGTTGGCATCCTGCCATAAACCAAGCTTATTTTCACGTGCCTGTCGTTCCAATGCGGCCAGTTCGGTGTTTTTGGAATAGGCTTTGTATTGCCAGGCATAGCCGTTTTTTACCAGCGTGTAATTTACATTTGTACCGTTGATTAATACTACTTGCGCTACTGTACGGCCGTAGCGGTCATGCTCGTTCCCGATTAATTTTACCTCTTTACCAAAGCATAGGTCGGAAGTGAATTTTTTAGCCGCCTGCCCAAAGGCCTGTGATTTTTCGGGACAGTCAATCTCAGCAAGTCTAACGGTAACCTGTTGGTTATCGCTGCTGAGCAAACCTAAAGTATCACCATCTTTTACCTTCACAACTTTATAAACATCGGCATCGGGTTGTTTGGTGTTGTTAGGGTTACAACCCCATAACACCAAAATAATAAACAAGAGGGCGGAGTATCTTTTTAGCATGTGGTAAAAGTGCAGATTTTTTTAAAGCTGACTAAGTATTATTAACAAACGTCATTGCGAGGAACGAAGCAATCCCCGATTAGCAGATCCGCTCTGTATAGTTCGCGATTGCTTCGTTTCTCGCAATGACGAGTGGCGATATTATTTCCCATGCAAACTAAGCGCGTTCCCATCGGGATCTTTAACGGTGGCAAACCTACCCCATGGCGTTTTTTCTGCATCGCCAACTTCCAGCCCTTTGGCCTTTAGTTCTTCAATTTCTTTATCAAGGTCGTCGGTTTTAATTACAAAGCCACGTACACTGCCCGCCGGCATTTCCGGAAACCAATTTACAAGAGTGATAGAAACCGGCGAGCCGGGAAATGCCATCTGGATCCAGGTTTGTTTTTCGAAGTTGCCTCAACTATAATTTCAAATCCTAATTTAAGGTAAAAGGTCTTGGCCGCTTGCTGATCGGTTACCGGGATGGAGAGAATTTCAATTGCTTTCATTTGCCTGGTGGTTTATAATGGTTGGCTTAACCCGGTTGAATGTCGAATTTATCTTTGAAATATCACAACAATAAAAATATTTTTTTCATCGCTGTTGCATCGTTTTTCGTAATTGAACACGATCTTTAAAACATAATCAGCCTGTTTTTTATTTAAGCAAAAATGCCTGCCATCGACCAAAATTTTTACTCCGATTTGAAAGTGAACACTATACCGCTTGGTGAGCTTTTTATTAAAGAGGAGTTGTTTAACAATGTACCTGCCGACTGGCATATCATCATTACCGATATTAAAGGAAGTACCCTTGCCGTAAGCAGTGGCCAGCACGAAAATGTTAATTTCGTTGCTACAGGCAGCATTGTATCCGTACTCAATATAGCTTTCAAACACAATATAACGATACCGTTCTTTTTTGGGGGCGATGGAGCAACGTTTATTGTGCCAGGGCCTATTGTTGACACGGTTATGAAGGCCCTGGTTTTATATAAGGACAATACCCGCAAAAACTTTGATCTTGAATTGCGCACCGGTATTGTGCCTGTTAAACAAGTTTATGACGAAGGTTATAAACTGTGTATCAGTAAATACTGCACAACCGGCAATTTCACCATCCCGGTAGTTTTGGGCAACGGCTTAAGTTATGCCGAAAAAGTGATAAAAGGCCGGGAGGGAGAATCTTTCGATTATATGGCGCAGGAAGACGAACTCGACCTGACCGGGATGCAGTGCCGCTGGGACAAGATCCCTCCACCCGAAAATAGCGAAGAGGTGGTATCCCTGCTGGTAGTGGCCCGGGAAGAAAATAAACAGGCTGAAATTTTCAAAAAAGTGATCTGTTATATAGATGAAATTTATGGGGATTCTGAAAAGCGGCAGCCGATCTCTGTTCCAAAATTGAAACTTAAATCAACTTTTGATGGGTTGGGACGCGAGTTGAAGGTGAAGCTTGGTAATGTAAAAGTGATGGAATTGCTTAAAGACTGGATGGTGATGCTTTATAGTTATATCTGGTTCAATACCAAAAAAGGGAAGCATTATTTGAACAGGCTGGTTGAAATGTCGGATACCTTGGTTATTGACGGAAAGATCAATACGGTAATATCTGGCACATCGGCCCAGCGAAAAAAGCTGCAGGAAGTATTAATCAAATTGGAAAATAATGGAGAGTTGTATTTTGGCTTTCACGTAAGCCGCGAATCGGTAATGTCATGCTACGTGCGCGACCTGGAAGATGGCCATATTCATTTTGTAGATGGATCGGAAGGAGGATATACCAAAGCGGCAAGCTTTATTAAGAAGAAGCTGGCGGGATAGTTATAATGTAATTACTTAAATATCACATAACATATCCTTAACTTTACAGACTGTAAAACTAAATCCCATGAGCAAATTCACCATACCTGATAAGGTGCTGTACGTATGTGTAGGCAGCAAATGCGGAAAACGTGGCGGCAAGGATATGTACAAACTGGCCAAAGCCTATATTAAGCACTATAACGGTCCCGAAGAAATTGAGGTAATTGAAACTGAATGTACCGATAGGTGCAAGTATGCCCCGATATGCAGTATCCAGCCCGGCAATACCTGGTTAAAGGAATATCACGCTAAGGATGTTTTGAAGCTGATGGATTTGATCAAGTAACCTCTCCCAAACCCTCTCCAAAGGAGAGGGCTTTTAAAAGCAAATGCATAAAAAAAGTCCCTTTGCCATAGGAAAGGGACTTTCTTATTATAATCTTCTCCAAAGGAGAGGGCAGGGTGAGGTTTTACGCCTCACTGTCATATTTTATCTGACCAACATGTTTGTCAATTTGCCACCTGCCGGTACCTTCTTCGCCGATAACTTCGAATAGTTCCAGTGCACGACGCGCTTTGTATTCTTCTTCACGTTGTTCTTTCAGGAACCAGTTCAGGAACTCCATAGTAATAAAGTCCTGCTCTTTCATGCAGCGTGCATAAATGTTTTTGATAGAGTTGGTTACGCTGATCTCCTGGTCAAGGGCCTCTTCAAATACTTCACGGAATGAATTATATTCTTGTTTAATGCCGGTAACTTCCGGAGATACTGCGCTACCACCCATATCAAGGATGTATTTATAAAATTTCAATTGGTGATGACGTTCTTCGTCTGCTTGTTTAAAAAAATACTCAGATGAAAAATCATAACCATTGCGGTTGCACCATGAAGCCATGGCTAAATATACTGATGAAGAAAATGCTTCTTTCTTAACTTGCTGGTTTAAAAGCGCTTCGATATCTGATGATATCAGGCTTTTTATGCGGAGTAGGTCTTTCATGATCTATCTAAATTTAAACGTTATATGCCTTATTGCATGAAATTATAATGCAATAATAATGCTGTTAAAGCATATTAGTTTAATTTAAAATCAATATGAAATTAATCTAAATTATATTGAGAATTGGTCTAAATTACAGTGAGTTACTGAACAGACGGTCGTGGATGATGTGGTTGAGTTCCAGCATAACAAAAGTGCCTTCCAAAAGCTCTTTCAGGTTGATGATCTGGGCCAGTGAAAGTACATAGCAATGATCGCAGGCGCAGATGAAAATGATCTCTACATCGGGATCAGTAGTAGTATTAAGCAGCTTTTCTTCAATGTCGATAGCATAAACTGCCTTGCGTAACTTTAGGAAATTACGATGGTCAAACCTCGCTACTTTACCGGCGAAATCAACATACCAGCAACGCTCCGCATCGCACTGGTAAACTGCACCTGTTTTGGTGCTGAAAACGTCTGTCCATAAAGTTAGTTCGGTGGTCGCAATCATATAACGGTTACAAATATTGGTATTATTTGTAATCAATCCAAATAAAGATAGAAAATAATTTTCAACACGAATGATTAGCATGCCACCCACAATTTATTCGAATTACACGAATTGCGCTGTATAAGCTGATTGGATTAATTCGAGTTTAGAAATTTTTAACACGAATGCTTAGCGCTTTGCGAGCAATTACACGAATTACACAAATCATAGCATATAAGTAATTCGTGTAATTCGCCCTAATTCGAAACAAATTAGTGTGAATTATTTTTTTTCCATACAAGCAATTAATTTTATTATAAATTTGGAACGCGATTACAGGCCAGCCCTTTAATCAACCAATTATCCTTTTATCATTTTTTATATGAGAAAAACCTTACTATCCGTCATGTGCTATATGCTGCTT
Source organism: Mucilaginibacter sp. P4_A11 (assembly GCF_056402535.1). Lineage (NCBI taxonomy): Bacteria > Pseudomonadati > Bacteroidota > Sphingobacteriia > Sphingobacteriales > Sphingobacteriaceae > Mucilaginibacter > Mucilaginibacter sp. P4_A11. The sequence goes on along the minus strand of NZ_JBFUHE010000004.1, from coordinate 134,595 downwards.
GCATTTGGCGCAAAGGCGCAAATTCCTGCACTTGAGCGTGTTGAACCTATGTCATGGTGGGTTGGCATGATCAATCCCAACCTGCAGCTGGTGGTGCATGGCAACAATATTGCTACCCGTAATGTAGTGCTTACTTATCCCGGAGTAAAGCTAAAAGCAGTGCATAAAGTCGAAAATCCTAATTATTTATTCATCGACCTACAAGTTTTTTCATCGGCTATTCCGGGAACGTTCCCGATAAAATTTAAAAAGACCGGTGAAAAGGACCTTACTTATAGTTATACACTTAACAAACGCGACAGATCAGCAGGCAGGGTACAAGGGGTTACCAGTAAAGACCTGATCTATCTCATTATGCCCGACCGCTTTAGCAACGGCGATGCTGCTAACGATTCATTTGATAACCTGCGCGAACGTGGCATCCACCGCGATTCGATGTTCAGCCGCCATGGTGGCGACTTGCAGGGCATCATGAACCACCTCGATTACCTGAAAAATTTAGGGGTAACCGCGATCTGGCTTACACCCGAAATTGAGAACGACGAGCCTCACGCGTCATATCATGGTTATGCTGTTACCGATTATTATAAGATTGATCCCCGTTACGGCACTAATGACCTTTATAAAAAGTTTGTTGAAAAATGCCATAGCCTGGGGTTAAAAGTGATCAAAGACCTGGTACACAATCACGCAGGTACCGAAGGCTATCTGATACAGGACATGCCGATGAAAAGCTGGGTACACCAGTGGCCTACGTACACTAAATCAAACTTCAGGGATGCGGCAGTGATGGATCCGCATGCTTCGCCAATGGATCGCAAGCTGATGCTGGACGGCTGGTTTGACCACCGTATGGCTGATCTGAACCAGAGCAATGTTTATGTACAAAACTATCTTACCCAAAACCACATCTGGTGGGTAGAGTATGCCGGGATTGACGGTTTCAGGTTGGATACCTATCCTTATAACGAACCTGTTTATATGGCCAAATGGGCAAAAGATGTTAAAGCCGAGTTTCCGAAGCTTTCCATATTTGGAGAAACGCTGGTATGGTCGGCAGCTAACCAGGCATTTTTTACACAGGGTAATACTGTTAACCGGGGCTTTGATACCCAACTACCCGGCGTAACCGATGCCGTTTTAAAAGATGCTATTTACGAAGCCATTAACGGTAATGACGGCTGGACAGACGGCGTTGGTCGCCTATACTCCGTGGTAGCTCAGGACTTTTTATACCAGGATGCTACCCGCAATACGATATTTATGGATAACCATGATATGAGCCGTTTGCTCTCCATGGTAGGTGAAGATGTTACCAAATACAAATCGGCCATGGCTATGTTGCTTACCATGAGGGGCGTACCTCAGATGTATTATGGCGATGAGATCCTGATGAAAAACTACTCCAATCCCGACGGTTTGGTGCGTGAGGATTTCCCTGGTGGCTGGGCTGGTGATAAGGATAACAAGTTTACAGCCGAAGGCCGCAGCAAAAAAGAGAACGATGCTTATAACTATGTAAGCAAGCTGGCTAACTATCGTAAAGTTACCACGGCGCTGCAAACCGGTAAACTAATGCAGTTTGTACCCGAAAAAGGCATTTATGTTTATTTCAGGTATGATGCTCAAAAAACGGTAATGATGATATTCAACAGCAGCGATAAAGAGCAGGAAACTGCTACCGCAAGGTATTTTGAACGCATTGGTGATGCCAAAAAAGCTAAGAATGTGCTAACTGATGAAGTGTTTGGTCTGGATAAAGTTACCATACCCGGCAAGACAACTTTAGTGTTGGAATTAATCCCCGGCGTTACCCATTAAAATAATATCTTAGGGGACTAATTCCCTGTGTTTTACCCAAGAAAATGAATACAATAAAAGCATGCATTTTTGACCTCGACGGTGTGATTGTTGATACCGCCGTTTATCATTATAAGGCCTGGAAAAGGCTGGCTAACTCGCTTGGTTTTGATTTTACCGAGCACCAGAACGAACAACTGAAGGGCGTAAGCCGTGTGCGTTCGTTGCAGTTAATATTAGGCTGGGGCGGTGTTACCAAAACCGAAGCTGAACAGGAACAGCTGGCTACTCAAAAAAACACCTGGTATATGGAAATGGTAAACCAGATGAAGCCTGAAGAGATCCTGCCCGGTGCTAAAGAGTTTTTAAAAACCTGTCGTGCGGTAGGCCTTAAAACGGCACTCGGTTCGGCCAGTAAAAACTCCATGACCATATTGGAAAAAATTGGCATCACCGATATGTTTGATGCCGTGATTGATGGTAATAAAGTAAGCAAAGCCAAACCCGATCCTGAAGTGTTTTTGGCAGGTGCGCAGGCCCTGGGTGTATTGCCCGAAGAGTGTGTGGTATTTGAGGATGCCATTGCCGGGGTTGAAGCCGCCGTTGCCGGAGATATGAAGGTAGTAGGCATCGGCTCGCCCGATGTGCTTACAGGAGCAAACCTGGTTATTAAAGGGTTGGATGAAATGACCCTGGATAAATTGTATAAGTTGTAATGAAAAAAGATATGTCATTGCGAGGAGGAACGACGAAGCAACCGCATGCTGTACAGAGCCGCTCTGTATAGCATGCGGTTGCCACGCTGCGCTCGCAATGACATGTTGGGTATTAAATAAAACGATTTGATGAAAAACTACATAAAAGCTGATGAGTGGAAGATAATTGAAGAAGGCTTCGACGCTCATTATAACAAGATCTCTGAAAGTATATTCAGTTTGGGTAACGGCCGCATGGGGCAGCGTGCCAATTTTGAAGAAGCTTACAGTGGGGATACCCTGCAAGGTAACTACGTAGCCGGGGTTTATTATCCCGATAAAACCCGTGTAGGCTGGTGGAAAAACGGTTATCCAGAATATTTTGCCAAAGTACTTAACGCTGCCAACTGGGTAGGTATTGATGTGGTGTTAGACGGCGAACAGCTCGATCTTGCCAAATGCGAGGTATTCAGTTTCCGTCGCGAGTTAAATATGAAGGAAGGTTACCTGAAGCGCGATTTTCATGCTAAAACGGCATCGGGCAAAGAACTTAAGGTAGAGGCTATCCGCTTTTGCAGTATGGCCGATGATGAAACGGGTGCTATCAAATACACGCTTACGCCGTTAAACTTTAGTGGGGCCATCACTTTAGCGCCTTCAATTGATGGCGATGTGGTGAACAAAGACTCCAACTATGATGAAAAGTTTTGGGACGAGGTAAGCAAAGCTAACCAGCCCGATGGTGGTTACATCGTAATGCGTACCAAAAAAACAGGCTTCGAGGTGGCTACGGGGATGAAGTTCAGTATCCTTCAAAATGGCGAAACTATTGAACCTGCTACCCAAGCTATCGAAAAGGAAAAATATGTAGCTGCTAAAATTGATCTGCAGGCTAAGCAGGGTGAAAGCATTACGGTAATCAAATACGCGGCTAATCTTTCATCCCAAAATTATCAACCCGAAGAACTGGTTGATCAATTAAATGCCACTTTACATCGCATCAGCGCAAAAGGTTTTGACACCATGCTGGCCGAACAAGCTGCTGCCTGGGCCGAAAAATGGAAACATAACGATATCATTATTGATGGTGATGTATCGGCACAACAGGCCATTCGCTTTAATATTTACCAGCTTAACCAAACTTATACAGGAGAGGATGACCGCTTAAACATCGGCCCTAAAGGCTTTACCGGCGAAAAATATGGAGGCTCAACCTATTGGGATACTGAGGCTTATTGTGTGCCTTTTTACCTGTCGACAGCGCCACAAAAGGTTACCCGCAATTTGCTGCTGTATCGCTACAAACAATTGGGTAAAGCCATTGAAAACGCGCAATTATTAGGCTTTAAAAATGGTGCTGCCTTATATCCTATGGTTACCATGGATGGTACCGAATGCCATAATGAGTGGGAGATCACCTTTGAGGAGATTCACCGTAATGGAGCTATAGCATTTGCTATTTACAACTACGTACGTTACACCGGCGATGAGGCTTATTTAGGCGATTATGGTTTGGAAGTGCTGTTGGGCATAGCGAGGTTTTGGTCGCAAAGGGTTACCTGGTCTGAAGATAAGGAGCAGTACGTAATGCTTGGTGTAACCGGGCCAAATGAATACGAGAACAACGTAAACAATAATTGGTATACCAGTACTCTGGCTACACGGTGTATGCAATATACCATGGATGTTGCTGCTAAAGTAAAAGCTGAAGAACCGGCAAAATACGCTGCCTTGGTAAGCAAGATCAGCTTGGATGAGGCATTGGAGTTCAGCAGGTTTAGTCATATTGTAGATAAGATGTATTATCCTTATGATGAAAAGCGTCAGATCTTTTTGCAGCAGGATGGGTATCTGGATAAAGAACAGATCCTGGTAAAAGACCTGCCGGCTTCCGAACGCCCTATCAACCAAAAATGGAGCTGGGACAGGATCCTGCGCTCCTGCTATATTAAACAGGCCGATGTGCTACAAGGGATCTACTTTTTTGAAGACCAGTATGATATAGATACCATTCGCCGCAATTTTGATTTTTACGAGCCGCGTACCGTGCATGAATCATCATTGTCACCGTGTGTGCACGCTATTTTGGCTGCTAAACTGGGAGATGAGGCCCGCGCTTATGAGTTTTACCTGCGTACTGCCCGTTTGGATCTGGATGACTATAACAATGATACCGAAGATGGCTGTCATATCACTTCAATGGCGGGTACCTGGATGGCTGTTGTTGAAGGTTTCGGCGGTATGCGCGTGAGGGATGGTAAACTGGTATTCCAGCCTTTCATTCCCGAAAAGTGGTCGTCGTTTTCATTTCATATCGGTTTCCGTGGCGCATTGCTGAATATAAAAGTGAGCAAGGAAGGGGTGCAGATTAAAAACGCATCGGATGTGGAAACTACTGTACTGATTTATGGTAAGGAGCAATTGGTGAAGGCCAATGATGAATTATTAGTTGAAGCATAACACATGAAATGGGTAATATGCGGAATAATAATAGGCACCGGATTTATTACCGGCAGCTTGTTTTTAATGATAAGCCTGCTTCAAACGCCCCTATTATCATTAATTAGCATTTGGTTAATACTTAGCCTATGGGTTGCCATATTGGTTGCATTAGGTTACCTGGCAATATATTTACTTGAACGTAAGCGCTTGTATAACACGCATGTTGTTATGCTGATACCATGGTTATGGATGCCGTTAATTTTGTTTACGCCACTTTTTATCCGCATAGATAATACCGTTAACATGACAATAGAAATACCTGCTGTTTTAGTTTTGCTTAGTGTTGGCGGGGCCTGGGCGCATAGTATACGTTTACAAAAAGTGGCTTTATGAAACTAAAAACATTATATTTTGCAATTGCGGTATTGCTATTTAATACAAGTTACGCGCAAAAACATCATACAAAAAAACGCATGGAACAAACCACTAATCATAAGCTCATCATATACCAGTTACTGCCCCGCTTGTTTGGCAATACCCAAACGCTTAATAAAACCAATGGATCCATTGAAGAAAACGGCGTTGGCAAGCTTAACGATATCAACGATAAAGCCCTGCAGGAAATCAAAAAGATGGGTTTTACTTACGTTTGGTATACCGGTGTAATTGAGCACGCCACCATGACCGATTATTCGCAATTTGGTATTAAAGCTGATGATCCGGATATAGTGAAGGGCAGGGCAGGATCTCCTTATGCTATTAAGGATTATTACGATATCGATCCCGACCTGGCTGTTGATGTTAAAAACCGTATCGGCGAGTATGAAGCCCTCATCAAACGTACCCACAACAACGGCTTAAAAGTATTGATGGACCTGGTGCCTAACCATGTTGCCCGTACTTATGGTTCGGATGTTAAACCTGCCGGTGTACGTGATTTTGGTGAGGATGATGATAAAGGCAAAGCTTTCAGTGCTACTAATGATTTTTACTATATGCCCGGTCAGCCCTTTGTGGTACCGGCGGGATACAACCCGGGAGGGGATGAGTTTAAAAGCCCGCTGAAGGATGGGAAATTTGATGAAAATCCTGCCAAGGCCACCGGTAATGATGTGTTCAGTGCTGCGCCGTCGATTAATGATTGGTTCGAGACCATGAAGCTGAACTACGGTGTTGATTATATGGATCATCGTCGAGGTCATTTCGACCCGATCCCACCGCTGTGGAACAAGGTTTACGATATCCTGCATTACTGGAGCGAAAAGGGAGTTGATGGTTTCCGCTGTGATATGGTGGAGATGGTACCCATTGAATTTTGGGCTTGGGTGATCCCTAAACTAAAAGCAGAGCACCCCGGCTTGGTATTCATTGGTGAAGCTTATGACAAAGGCAAATACGCTGATTATATTTATAAAGGAAAGTTTGATTACCTGTACGATAAAGTAGGCCTGTATGATGCTATCAAGCGGCTAACCCGTGATGAGCACAACTCATCTACCTGGGAGATCAACGCGGTTTGGAATCACGACAGCAAAGGTATTGACGAGCACATGCTCCGCTTTATGGAAAACCATGATGAGCAGCGCATCGCCTGTAATGATTTTGCAGGCAACCCATGGCTGGCTGTTCCGGGTATGATTGTTACTGCTACGCTGAACACCGGCCCGGTAATGGTTTACTTCGGTCAGGAAGTAGGGGAGCCGGCTCAGGGTACCGAAGGTTTTAGCGGGAATGATGGTCGTACCTCTATATTTGATTACTGGGGTGTGCCTGAGCATCAAAAATGGGTTAACAATCATGAATACGATGGTGCAAAGCTATCTGCCGATCAGCAGAAATTACGCGGCTTTTATCACAACCTGCTTACGGCTGTGCATAAAAGCGAAGCATTAAAGGCAGGCAGCTTTTACGAGCTGATGATTGCTAATGAACACCAGCCGGGTTTTGATACCCGCCAGTACATTTATCTTCGGTATACCAACAATCAGCGTATATTAGTAATAACCAATTTTAACCGGGGCGAACGCAGATTAACTGTAAAGCTTCCTGAAGACCTGTTAGCAAAATTAAACCAAAGCGGCCATAAACAATTTACCGACCTGCTAAGCAGAGCTAAATTCAATACCGATGATATTAAAAACGGTGTTGAAGTAAGCTTGCCAGCTATGAGCGGTATGTTGCTGGAGTTTTAGATCAGAATTTACAGAATTAAAGAATTGACAGAATATAAATCTCCACGCCGTCATTGCGAGGTACGAAGCAATCCCCGATGTACAGAGCAGCTATGCAGGTTCGTCCTGTAAAGTTTGGGATTGCTTCGTACCTCGCAATGACGGGTGGTTGATAATTGTCGTCCGTCCGTAACACTGTGTTACTATACTTTCGAACGGCTGCGGACGCATAATGAATACCTGCTTGCCAAGGCCATCATTGCAGGCTACCAAGCAATGACATGGTGGATGATAGACGAGCTGCCACCAATGAACTATTGAACCAATGAACCAATGAGCAAAAATAAACCAACCATCGCGCAAAAGCCACGATTAAGTTTTTGGCAGATCTTTAACATGAGCTTCGGCTTTTTGGGCATCCAGTTTGGCTTTGCCCTGCAAACAGGTAATGCCAGTCGCATATTGCAAACCTTTGGTGCCGATGTGGAGCATTTGTCGTGGTTTTGGTTGGCTGCACCAATTACAGGCATGATTGTTCAGCCTATTATTGGTCATTACAGCGACCGGACCTGGAACCGCCTCGGTCGCCGCCGTCCTTACTTTTTAACGGGGGCAATCCTGTCGGGAGTGGCGTTATTCTTTATGCCTAACTCATCCATGCTGGCAGCGCTGATCCCGCCTATAGTGGTAGGAGCGGGCATGCTCATGATCATGGATGCATCGTTCAACGTAGCGATGGAACCTTTCAGGGCATTGGTAGCCGATAATCTGCCCGATAGTCAGCACACCACGGGCTTCTCCATGCAAACCTGTTTAATTGGGGTAGGCGCGGTAATTGGCTCTTGGTTACCTTATGTTTTTGCTGAGTGGTTTGGTGTGGGGAAAACAGCCAATCAGGGCATTGTGCCCGATAATGTGCTTTATTCTTTTTATATCGGTGCAGCAGTATTGATAGGTGCTATTTTATGGACGGTGATCCGCACTAAAGAATATCCGCCCGAAGTTTACGCAACCTTTCATGAAAAAGACGAAACGGAATCGGGTCATCAGGGGGGCTTGCTGGAGATTTTCTCCGATCTGGCCAATATGCCTAAAACCATGAAGCAGTTAGGTTTGGTCCAGTTTTTCTCCTGGTTCGCGCTTTTCTCTATGTGGGTATTTACCACCCCGGCAGTTGTTGACCATGTTTATCACATCCCGGCGGGTGATACCTCGTCGTCCGCTTATAATGATGCCGCTAACTGGGTAAATGTACTGTTTGGTGTATATAATTTAGTATCGGCAGTGTATGCACTATTATTGCCGCGCATAGTTAAAAAACTGAGCCGTAAAAAAGCACACGCGTTTTCACTAACTATGGGTGGTTTTGGGCTGATCTCGGTATTTTTTATCTCCGATCCGCATTTGCTGATATTATCAATGGTGGGCATCGGTTTGGCCTGGGGCAGTATCCTTGCAATGCCATATGCAATCCTATCAAGCTCAATACCAGCTAAAAAGATCGGCGTGTATATGGGCATTTTCAATTTCTTTATCACTTTCCCTCAAATTGTAAATGGCATTATTGGCGGGCCAATAGTGAAATATGCTTACAGCGGGCACGCCATATATGCGTTGGTAATGGCGGGAGTTTTTATGTTTTTGGCAGCGATAGCTGTTCTTTTTGTTCAGGATGGTAAGAAAATTCAAATTATTGAGGCTGCAAATGGAATAAAAGTTGGGTAATTGGCACGGTTAATGATTTTTGGTTAAACCATTTGTTGTATATTGCGTAGTAAGGACACTTTATACATATTTGCAGAACCAACTAATTTGTTTTAATGGAAAGTAATACCCCAAATCCAGAGCTGATAACCAGTAAGTTAATTGAAGTAGAAAACTTACTTGAAGAAGAAGAGGAGTTTCACCACCTTAATAACCCTGCCGATGGTATTAAGCCGGTTGTAAAAAAATATCTCGGTGTCCCAAACCATGCCGATCAGTTGGGGAATAAGTTCTACTTTACCGATGGCGATGCCAAAGTTGAAGTTATAGTTGTTACCGACGAGATTATCCGGGTAAGGCTGGCTCCGCACAGCGTTTTCCTGGAAGATTTTTCATACGGTGTACCCAAGCTGCCAACTAAGGCTGCCGGTTTTACCCTGCATGAAGATGAGAACGAGTTTCGCGTATCAACCTATAAAGTGAATTGCCATATCCGCAAAAAGGATTTCTTTATCTCTTTTTCGGATAGCAGCAACCATGTAACCAGCATGGATGCCGTACCGATGCACTGGGAAGAGAACGTACAGGCAGGTGGTTACTACGTATTTTGCACCAAAACCTGTGCACCCGACGAAAGCTTTTTTGGCTTAGGCGATAAACCTACCGAGTTTAACCTGCGTGGTAAAAGGCTTAAAAACTGGAACACTGATGCCTATTCCTTTCAGTGGAACCAGGATCCGCTTTACCGAAGCATCCCTTTTTACATCAGCGTAAATGAGGGCATAGCACACGGTATTTTCTTTGATAATACATTTAAAGCTCAGTTTGATTTTGGCGCCGAAGACAGAACTAAAACAAGTTTCTGGGCTGATGGCGGCGAACTGCAATACTACTATATCCACGGGCCTCACATGATGGACGTGGTAAAAAGCTACCATACCCTAACCGGTACACACCCCATGCCGCCACTTTGGGCGCTGGGTTACCACCAATGCCGCTGGAGCTATTACCCGGAAGCTAAGGTTAGAAAGATTGCCAAAGGTTTCCGCGAAAACCAGATCCCGTGCGATGGTATCTATCTCGATATCGATTACATGGATGGCTACCGCTGCTTCACCTGGAACCGTAAGTATTTCCCCGATCCTAAAAAGATGATCAGCGAGCTTGCTGCTGATGGTTTTAAAACGGTTGTAATTATCGACCCGGGAATCCGTGTGGATGATAACTATTCGGTGTTTAAGGAAGGTAAGGAGAAAAAATACTTCTGCCGCCGCAGCGACGATTACTTTATGGAAGGCCACGTATGGCCGGGCCGTTGCCAGTTCCCCGATTTTACCAATCCCGAAGTACGTGAGTGGTGGGGAGGTTTGTTTGACGAACTGGTACAAATGGGCGTTGCCGGTGTGTGGAACGATATGAACGAGCCTGCTGTATTTGGTGCAGGTACTTTCCCCGATGATGTACGCCACCAGTATGATGGTTACCGCGGATCGCACCGTAAGGCACATAATATTTACGGAATGCAAATGGTACGCTCAACCTACGAAGGTTTGCGCAAGATCATGAAAAATAAACGCCCTTTTACTATTACAAGGGCAGGTTACTCTGGCGTACAACGTTTTTCATCAGTGTGGACTGGCGATAACGTGGCTTCATGGGAACACCTGAAACTGGGGAATATCCAATGCCAGCGTTTATCAATCTCCGGGATCCCATTTTGCGGTACTGATATTGGTGGTTTCAGCGGTGAGCCTGATGGCGAACTGTTTACCCGCTGGATCCAGATGGGTACTTTCTCGCCGTTTATGCGTGCACACTCGGCAGGTGATACCAAAGAGCGTGAACCATGGAGCTTCGGCGAACCATTTACCGCTATCAACCGTAAATTCATAGAGCTTCGTTACCGTTTGATTCCTTACCTGTACTCAACTTTTTGGGAGCATCACCGCTACGGTTTCCCTATTTTGAGGCCGATAGTGATGCACGAGCAGGATACGCAGCTCAACCATTTCCGCCAGGATGAGTTTACCTATGGCGATAAGATATTGGTTTGCCCGGTAATGGAACCAGGTCAGAAAAAACGTAACGTATACCTGCCAAAAGGTAAATGGTACAACTTCTGGACTTATGAGGTTGTTGACGGTGGGCAGGAAGTATCAGTTGATACCCCGCTTGAAACCATGCCTGTATTTATAAAAGCAGGGTCGGTGATACCTGAATACCCGGTTATGCAATACGTTGGTCAAAAGGAAATAGAAGAGGTAAAACTGAATATTTATTACACAGATTACGAAGTAAATTCCTTCCTGTTTGAAGATTACGGCGAAACTTTTGCCTACGAGCAGGATATTTACCTGGAGAAAAAGTTTGTAGTAAACGGCAGCACAAAATCTGTAACTATTGATCAAAGCCTGGAAGGTTTATACACCCCACGTTATGACGGCTATCATTTTAACCTGATAGGTTTACCATTTGCACCATCAAAAATAACAGTAGATGGTAAGAGTGTAAAAGAGTTCCAGATCAACGATGACAAAACAGTAGAGTTTAAGTTTAGCAAAAACTTTAAGCATATTGAGATAAGTAAATAATTGAAAACCCCGGTCCGCCGGGGTTTTTTGTTTGGAATGGTTTCTCTACTCCCGTCATTGCGAGGTACGAAGCAATCCCCGACTATACAGGTAAAACCTGCTAAGTAACGGGTCGCTTCATTCCTAAAAGCAATGACGTTTTTTGTTATTGAAATCCTCACTCCTCAATGGCGGGCTGGTGAATGTTTCCGTCCGTCCGTATACCTGTGTCAAATACTTTTGGACATTGGGCGGACAGTCAGAATAGATGCCGCATCCCTCTCCAAGCGTCATTGCTGCGAGGTACGAAGCAATCCCCAATAAGTAGAGAAACTATACTTTTTTTTAAGCTAACAGAACATTAGAAAATTAAAGAAATATATTTATACCATGGTTATGCAACGCGGTGGATGTATTTACATAGTCACAAATAAAACACATTCAGTATTATACACAGGGGTAACATCAGATATTACCGGAAGAATTGAGGAGCACAAGAACAAAATGTATCCGCAAAGTTTTACAGCAAAATACAATTGCAATAAGTTAGTGTATTACTTTTTCTATTCGCATATAGAAGAGGCTATTGGTGCTGAAAAGGCTCTAAAAGGTAGCAGCAGACAGATAAAAATTGATCTTATCAATCAAATTGAATCCTAAATGGAAAGACCTGTACGAGGATTTAATAAAAGAATAATTAATTGACTTTCAGAGCGGCTCTGTATGTTGGGGATTGCTTCGTGCCTCGCAATGACGAGAGAGAAATTAGCGTTGAGCCTTACTAAGCGGCTCTGTATAGTTCGCGATTGCTTCGTGCCTCGCAATGACGTGGTGGAGAAGGGGATTACAGGATCCTCAGCGTTAGGGATAGTAGCGGATACCGGCCTGTGGCTAATGCCTTGTGTAGTATGAGCGGATAGCCCGGCCGCAGGAACGCCCATATTCTGAACATGGATTTGGGTGGATTTTTCGGATGTACAGGATTTTTTTGTCTGAACTCAAATTTGGGGGAATTAAAGAATGAGACAGAATGCTTAGTGAATTCAATAAATTCCCTTAATTCAATAAATTCGAGTTCAGACAACCCCACCCAAAAATAAATCTCCAAAACCCTGCATAATATATTAATCCTGTTATATTTGATTTGCATATAAACCAAACTCATTCCTGTGATTTGGGTTATCTAATAACACCCTAACAGGTTATCTATTATCATGGCCAAAAAAACAACTAAAACCGAAACTCCCTTACCGGAAGCAAAGCCTGTAAAGGAAAAAAAAGCCGTCACTAAGGTCAAAGCCGATAAAGTAACGCCTGAAACAGGAACCCCGGAACCTAAAAAAGCAGATAAAACAAAAACAGTAGCTGCCGAAAAGCCTGCTGCCGAAAAAAAAGCTGCCCCGGCTAAAGCAAAAACAGTTGCTGCCGAAAAGCCTGCTGCTGTTAAAAAAACAGCGCCAGTTAAAGCGGAAAAAGCCGAAAAGGCCGTTGAAACTGCACCTGCACAGCCAGTAACGCTTAAAGCCGTTGAGCCATATAGCCGCCTTACCGATTTTGATATCAGTTTATTTAAATCGGGCAAGCATTATAAGCTGTACGAAAAACTGGGCTCGCATGTGGTGGAATACCAGGGTGTTGTTGGTACTTACTTTGCTGTTTGGGCGCCCAACGCACAATACGTGGCAGTAATAGGTAATTTCAACGGCTGGAACCGCGGTTCGCACAGCTTAAATGCCCGCTGGGATTCGTCTGGCATTTGGGAGGGGTTTATACCTAACGTTGGTGTTGGCGAAACCTATAAATACTATATCAAATCATCAACAGGCGAAGACCTGGAGAAAAGCGATCCTTTTGCCCTGCGCTGGGAACTGCCTCCACGTACCGCCTCAATAGTTGCCGATACTTTTTACGAGTGGAAAGATCAGGACTGGATGCAGAACCGTCATGAGCATAACGCGCTTGACAGGCCGTACTCAGTTTATGAAGTTCACCTGGGTTCGTGGGCCCGTAGCCCGGAAAGCCCTGACGAGTTTTTGACCTATACACAGCTGGCCGAAAAAATGGTGCCTTATGTAAAGGAAATGGGCTTTACGCATGTGGAGTTTATGCCGATCATGGAGCACCCGTATTACCCAAGCTGGGGTTACCAGGTAAGCGGTTATTTTGCAGCGGCATCACGTTATGGCACGCCGCAGGAGCTCATGTACCTGATTGAAGAGTTTCATAAAGCGGGTATTGGCGTGATACTGGATTGGGTGCCTTCGCATTTTCCGGGGGATATTCATGCACTTTACAAGTTTGACGGTACGCACCTTTACGAGCATGCCGACGCCCGCAAAGGTTTTCACCCCGACTGGAAATCATATATTTTTAACTACGGCCGTAACGAGGTTAGGGCATTCCTGATCAGTAATGCGCTGTTCTGGCTCGACAGGTACCATGCCGACGGTTTACGTGTGGATGCGGTAGCGTCGATGCTTTACCTTGATTATTCGCGCAAGCATGGCGAATGGGAAGCCAATATGTATGGCGGTAACGAAAACCTCGAAGCCATATCCTTCCTGAAAGAATTTAACGAAGCTGTTTACAGTAATTTCCCGTCAACGCAAACTATAGCCGAAGAGTCTACCTCGTTTACGGGTGTTAGTCGCCCGGTTTATTTGGGTGGTTTAGGCTTTGGTATGAAGTGGATGATGGGCTGGATGCATGACACTATCGATTACTTTCATGAAGATCCTATTCACCGTAAATACCACCATAATGAGGTAACTTTCAGCACCATATACGCCTTTACCGAAAACTTTATGCTGCCTTTCTCGCACGATGAGGTGGTTTACGGCAAAGGAAGTATGCTGCGCAAAATGCCCGGCGATGAATGGAGGCAATTTGCCAACCTGAGGCTGATGTACGGTTATATGTTTACACACCCCGGCTCAAAACTGCTGTTTATGGGCGGCGAGTTTGGGCAGGGTGAGGAATGGAATTTTGGCCAGTCGTTACAGTGGCATGTGCTGCAATATCCAAATCACCAGGGCATTAGCGAAACGGTTAAAGCACTGAACCATTTATACCGTGAAGAACCTGCTTTGTACGAAAAAGCGTTTTCGCACCAGGGCTTTGAATGGGTAGACGGCGGCAATGCCAATGATTCCATACTGGTATACCGCCGTATGGGGCACGACAGTAAAAACGACCTGATGATCATCCTGAACATGACCCCGGTTATCCGCAGGGATTACAGGATAGGCGTACCTGCTGCCGGTAAATGGAAAGAGATCTTCAACTCGGATAACAATAAATACTGGGGCAGTGGTATCATCAACTATGAGCCTGTAAACAGTGATCCGGTGAGCTGGCATGGTAAAGGTCAGTCTATTAAAATTACCATACCGCCGCTTGCCGCTGTTGTATTTAAACTGGCACCCGATGTGCCGGCTAAATATGAATTGAAAAGGTAAGCTGGCTTTACAAGACTTACGAAGTTTTAAAAACTTCGTAAGTCTGATATAAATTGAGTGCAGTGGGACTGTCATATTGAATGTTTAAATCTGGCGAACTCTGAATGTGAAATGACATTAACCAAAGAGGGCCTGTCACCCTGAGCCTGTCGGAGGGTCGCGCGCAGAGGCCTGCCCACCATGCTTCGACAGGCTCAGCATGACACCCATTTATGAGGTGCCGAAACAAGTTCATCATGACGTTGTTGTTAAATGTGTAATTGCATATGAACCCCAAATTCAAATATCTTTATCTAATAGGCGGCATAGTTGCCAGCATATTGCTTATTGTGCAAATAATAACTACTTACCCTAAACCCAATACAGTAGGGGTGATATTGGGTGCACTGCCCGCTTTGGCCTTGTTTTACCTGTCGTACAAGGCTTATCATGTTAAAAAGGATAATGAGTTGATGTGAGGTAGCCTCATAATATGTTGTTTCCCCTCATCGCGAGGAACAAAACATACCCTCTCCACCCGTCATTGCGAGGTACAACCTTTCCCGAATTTGCTTCGGGAAAGCATGACCTCTCCACCCGTCATTGCGAGGCACGAAGCAATCCCCAATGAGCAGAGGGGCTTTGCCAGTCGCCCTGTAGAGTTCGCGATTGCTTCGTGCCTCGCAATGACGGGTTTGTGAAAGGCTATTTAAATGCGCCCTGTAGAGTTCGCGATTGCTTTCCCGAAGCAAATTCGGGACAGGCAGTACCTCGCAATGACGCGTTTTTAACCTTCGTCCGTCCGTCACTCTGTGCCTGATCCTTTCTGAACTGCCTGGACAAGATGAACAAAGCACAGGTAGCCTACCTTCCCTACTCCCGATCAAAACTGCACAGTAGCTGTAACGAAAACGCACATAGTAACAAGGGTTTGGTTTGTTAATATGCTGTATGTCAATATGTTTTGTGTTTGGCATTATTTTGCCTAAAACAATGTACAGTAAAAAGCATATCCATGTTTCGTAATTATCTGAAAACTGCCTGGCGCAATTTGCTGCGCAACCAATCAACCGCCTTTATCAATATTGGCGGATTAAGCCTCGGCATGGCCGTTGCGCTCATTATTGGCCTGTGGATCAACGATGAATTATCGTTTAACCGGTACCATCAAAATTATGACCGGATTGCGCAGGTGATGCAAAGTCGTGCAAATAATGGGGAAACAAGCACTTCAGATATGGTGCCCCTGCCTTTAACCAATGCTTTAAGCACAACTTATGGCAACAATTTTAAATACGTAGTTCAGGCTTCCGGGGTATGGCAGCATATCCTCAGTGTGGGCGATAAGCATCTTACCATGACCGGGAGTTATATACAGGCACAAATGCCCGATATGCTTACACTGCACATGATCAGCGGAACGCGGGCTGGATTAAAAGATCCTTCTTCTGTTTTGCTGACGGAAACAAGTGCAAAGGCGCTTTTCGGAAACACCGATGCAACCGGCAGGATATTGAAACTGGATAACAAAATGACCGTTAAGGTTGGCGGTGTTTACCGTGATTTGCCCGCCAACACAACTTTCAGCAACCTGGCTTTTATGGCCGCCTGGGATTTATACAAAATTGCCGATCCGAACCTTATGAAGTCAGCCGGGGACTGGGGTAACAATTCCTATGATCTTTTTGTACAGCTGAAGGATGGTGTGGATCTGAACCAGGTATCGGCACAGATCAAAGAGGTTAAGCTAAGAAATGTGGATGCGGAAAGTGCTAAACTTAAACCGGTGATCCTGCTGCACCCCATGAGCAAATGGCACTTATATGCCGAATTTAAGAATGGGATTAACACCGGCGGGGCTGTTGCCTATGTATGGCTTTTTGGTGTTATTGGCGTATTTGTGCTGCTTTTGGCCTGTATCAACTTTATGAACCTGAGTACTGCACGCAGCGAAAAGCGGGCCCGGGAGGTTGGCGTAAGGAAAGCAGTAGGTTCATTGCGCGGGCAGTTGATCATTCAGTTCTATACCGAATCTATTTTGCTGGCTTTGCTGTCTTTTGTGCTTTCGCTGGTGATAGTTGAATTTGCCTTACCTTATTTTAACCAGGTTGCCGATAAATCGCTCATTATTTTATGGCACAGCCCAATGTTTTGGGGTGCCGGGCTTGTTTTTACTTTACTTACGGGTATTTTAGCCGGAAGTTACCCTGCTTTATACCTTTCAGGTTTTCAGCCGGTAATGGTATTGAAAGGTACATTTAGGGCGGGTAAAATGGCCGCATTGCCGCGGCAGGTACTGGTTGTAGTGCAGTTTTGTGTATCTATTATATTGATCATCGGTACACTGGTTATTTTTCGGCAGGTGCGTTACTCACAAAGCCGGGAGGTAGGCTATAACCGGGAGGGATTGATTTCGATGGAGATGTACTCGGCCGCTATCCACAACCATTTTCAGTCTTTCCGGAATGATTTGCTGAACAGCGGTGCAGTTGTAGATGTTGCCGAATCAGGCAGCCCTACCACTGGCATTTACAATACCGTAGGCGGGTTAAAATGGACCGGTAAGAACCCGAGCATGAACGATGAATTTGCAATGGTTGGCGCCAGCATGCCATACGGAAAAACGGTTGACTGGAAATTGATTGAAGGCAGGGGTTTTTCATCTGCGTTTCCGTCAGATTCTTCGGCTATTATCCTTAATGAGGCTGCTGTTCATTACATGAACCTGAAAGATCCGGTAGGGCAAACTATCGATTGGTGGGGGAGAAAATACCATGTGGTTGGCGTGATAAAAAACATGGTGATGCAGTCGCCTTATGAACCGGTTAAGCAAAGTATCTTTTTTATCAATAAAGATGCAGGTAACTTCCTTAATATCCGCCTTAACCCTAAACAAAACCTGCAGGCAGCCCTTAACAGCGTTGCCACCATATGGAAAAACTACGTTCCGGAGGAGCCTTTCGACTTTAAATTTGCCGACCTGGAATACCAGAAGAAGTTTGATGCCGAGAAAAAAGTAGGTTCCCTGTCCAGCCTGTTTACCGGTTTGGCTATCCTGATCAGCTGCCTCGGGTTGTTTGGTATGGCCGTATTTATGGCCGAGCAGCGTACCAAAGAGATAGGGGTGCGTAAGGTACTCGGTGCTTCGGTGCTTAACCTCTGGTTGCTCCTATGCCGCGATTTTGTGGTGCTTATCATTGTATCTGTGCTCATCGCAGCCCCGGTTGCAGGCTTTATTATGCACGGCTGGCTACAGCATTACAGTTACCATATTGATCTTTCTGTTTGGTTATTTGTAGAAACAGCCGCAGGGGCGTTTGCACTTACCTTATTGACAGTTAGTTACCAAAGCATTAAAGCCGCGCTTGCAAACCCGGTAAAGAGTTTACGTTCGGGCGAGTAGGTTTTGGAGGCTAAAGGCTTTATTTTCAGGATGATACGTAGATGGTACAAGTAGCTCCCGCACTGGCAACCACTGAAACGGGTGGGAGGCTATGCTCTCTCCACCCGTCATTGCGAGGCACGAAGCAATCCCCAATGAGCAGAGGGGCCTTGCATATTCACCCTGTACAGTTCGCGATTGCTTCGTGCCTCGCAATGACGGGTTTGTGAAAGGCTATTCATATTCGCCCTGTACAGTTCGCGATTGCTTCGTACCTCGCAATGACGGGTTTGTGAGCGGCTATTCAAGTGCGCCGTGTGTAGTTCGCGATTGCTTCGTACCTCGCAATGACGTGTTTGTGAAAGGCTATTCAAGTGCACCCTGTACAGTTCGCGATCGCTTCGTACTCGCAATGACGGGTTTTTAACAGTCGCCCGTCCGTCTCCCTGTGCCCAACCCTTTTTTAATTGCCTGGACAGCGAACAGTAATGCATTTCTAATGTAGAGGGGCACAAGTAAGCCCCGCACCACCAACCACACAATATTTGCGCCAGGGAAGATTACCTTTCACCTTTAACCTTTCTCCCATAACCGCACAATCACTGTGCGAAAACGAACACTTTCGTAGATGGTGGTTTTGTATAATTTATTGACTATCAATTATTTATAAGTATGGCTCGTAATTGGCTAATTATCAGGTATAAACCGTACAATTATGCTTAAAAATTACCTGCTGGTTGCTTTTAGAAACCTCTCTAAAAACAAAGCTTTCTCCGCTATCAATATAGTAGGGTTGGCAATTGGCATGGCTGCTTGCCTGCTCATTTTACAATACGTTAGTTTTGAACTGAGCTACGATGATTTCCACACCAATAAAGACCGGGTTTTCCGCATCAATCAGGATAGGTATAACAACGGTAAGTTAAGCACCCAATGGGCAGGGGGAGCGTTTGCGCCGGGTTCGGCCTTTAAAACCGAGCTTCCCGAAATTGAGGAATATGTGAAAATTTTAGGTGCCGGCCAAACCATTGCTACCTACAAAGAGCAGAAAATGGTGATCCAGAACGTATATTATGTAAGCGAGGCTTTTTTCAAAACGTTTACTTTCCCGCTGATAAATGGCGACCCCAACACGGCGCTTAAAGAACCCAACACCGCGGTAATTACCCGGCAAATAGCCGATAAACTTTTTCCCGGTGTAAATCCGGTTGGGCAAACCTTGTATGTCAATACAGATAAGCCGCTAAAAATTACAGGCGTAATGAATAATATGCCTGCCAATACGCACATGAATTTTGATATCATGCAATCGTATGTTACACTGCTTAAAGAAAATCCGCCTAATAAAGATTTCAATATTGATAATGCCTGGCTCAACGACGGCTGCACCACTTACCTGTTGCTAAAACCGGGCGTTGATCCGCGTAAGTTGGAGGGCAAGTTTATTCCGATAGTGAAAAAGGCTTATGACAAGTACCCCGGCTCGGGCGAAGGGGGCGTTTACACCCTGCAGCCCGTAAACGACATCCACCTGTACTCCAACCGCATGCTGGAATTTCAGCCCAATGGCGATGGCAAATCGGTATACCTGCTTTTGGGCATTGCCATTTTTGTGATCATCATTGCCTGGATCAATTATATCAACCTGGCAACTGCCCGCGGTATTGGCAGGGCTAAAGAAGTTGGGGTACGTAAAACCCTTGGTTCGGCAAAGGGGCAGCTAATTACCCAGTTTATGTTAGAGGCCATGATGCTTAACGCTATGGCTATCGGGCTTGCACTGCTCATCATTATGGCCTGCCTGCCTGCATTTGCCAATATCTCGGGCATACAAATGGGTTTCACCTTGTTTACCAAAGCAGCTTTCTGGCTGGCTGTTTTAGGGATCTTTGTGTTAGGCTCGTTCTTCAGCGGTTTTTACCCGGCTATTGTGCTATCGGCCTTCAGGCCGGTTGAAGTGATGAAAGGTAAGATCCTGGCATCCCCGCGGGGAGTGATATTGCGTAAGGCAATGGTGGTGTTCCAGTTTGCTGCCTCGATATTTTTGCTGATAGGATCGCTTACCGTATTCAGGCAGCTTAAATATATGCAAAGCCAAAAGTTAGGGGTTAAAATAGATCAAACCCTGGTGATCAAAGCGCCGCTGATTAAGGTAGATTCGTTTTACCGCAGCATGAGCTCCTTTAAGCACGAATGCCTGGCGCAATCTGCCGTTAGAAGTGTAACGGTATCAACCTCTATCCCCGGCGAACCCGTGCAATGGAATGCCGGCGGTATTAAGCTGGTAGGCTCCGATCAAAGCACAGGGAAGCAATACCGGATCATTGGTGCCGATTATGATTACCTGAACGCTTACGATATTAAACTGGTAGCAGGTCGTAAGTTCTCTAAAGAGTTTGGCGATGAACCGCACAGCGTAGTGTTTAGCAAAAAGGGTGTTGAGCAATTGGGCTTTAGCAAACCTGCTGATGCCCTGGGCAAACGCATTGATTTTTGGGGACAGGTTTATACCATAGTAGGCGTTGCCGATAACTTCCACCAGCAATCCCTGCATGATGCTTATGATGCCATCATCTTCCGTTGTATCCCCGACGTGCGGGGGCAAGTATCAATAAAGGTAAGCACCACCAATATGCCCCAAACCATTGCCGATTTGAAGAAAACCTGGGCCGCCTTCTTCCCCGGCGACCAGTTTGACTATTTCTTTTTAGACCAATTTTTTAACAAGCAATACAAAACCGATCAGCGTTTTGGGCAGGTGTTTGGTGTATTTACCGGCATCGCCATTTTTGTGGCCTGCCTGGGCTTATTTGGCCTGGTATCGTACACCATTGTACAGCGCACTAAAGAGATCGGGATCCGTAAGGTGCTGGGCGCTTCGGTAAATAGTATTTTAAGGTTGTTGTATAAAGATTTCGCCCTGCTGGTGGTAGTGTCGTTCGTGATCTCGGCACCGATAGGCTGGTATGCTATCAGTAAATGGCTGCAAACGTATGCCTTCAGGATGGATATTAATCCTTTCCTGTTTGTTATACCGTTTTTATTGGTGATGTTAATTGCTTTTGCAACGGTATCGTTTTTAAGTGTAAAAGCAGCATTGATGAACCCGGTGAAGAGTTTGAAAACGGAGTAGGCAAGTTAAATATATAAAACCTGCATGCTCAAGTGTTGCTTGAGCAAAAACAATACCGGGAGCGTCCATGCTCCCGGTATTGTTTTGTAAGTATAGTAAGCGTGGATGCTACCTTGAAATGGTTCATGTGTTATTGCTAAGCGTGCAATAGCCAAGTTTATTGCTCATTAAATATTTGCGTTTGGCTGTTAGCTCGCTACGGTGTTATCCCATCGATACCCCTCCGGATGTGTCATTATCCTTCCCCTCAAACATTTAGCTCATATTAGGTGTTATTCATGCACTACTATCAATCCAAAGCCCTGCAATTTACCTGCTTAATATTAAACCCATTTATAGATTATGTGGTTTGGTGGTAATCCATTGGCTTAAAAGATGTTATAACCTGCACTTTACTTAACTCACGATTGCTTTACATGCGAATTTGGTTATCATGATATCATCTTCATTTACTTTTCAATCCCATAAGAAATGCCCGCCGATGTTGCAAAAATCCATAAAAGAAATACCATCTGTCCCGGGTGCAGGAGTATATCAACTAAAATAATCCCAAAGGAAAGGCTGGTGAGATTAGTTTTTTGGTGGATGCCTGTAAAACGATATCTCTGCGCAAATTGCAAGCATAAATTTTATACCAAGGAATAGTGAAGTACCAACAACTTCTTTATCTTTTATTTAATCGGTATTAGCTAAAACAAATTGTGATTCAAGCGGTTGCTTAAATATACAATACTTAAAGCAGGGCATAAACCAACAAGCCTTGTTTGCATTAAAGATAGTCATTAAGTTAAACAGTGATTTTATCTATCTTTTCGTTACCGCTAATTTATTGCCACTCTCTGCTTCGGTAATAATTTCGTTTCCACATTATTCAAGATTATTAAAATGGTAAAGAACAACTATGCCCGCTATTTTCGTGTGTTTAAAAATGATACCGTAGTAACAGAAATTTCTACAAATGATTTCAGGAGATTAAAATTCAGGCCTGTAAAGGAGAACTGGCTCATCGGCGATACAACAGAAGTACTTGGCACTATTGCCGGTATGACATATGCTCTGCCTGTTAACGGTCCATTATTTTATGGATACACTACCCGTTCTAAAGCAATGGAAATGGCCAAGGCAGGTGCGCTCAATTATATTGATAAGCTTATAGATGAGGGAGCCGCCGGGGAAGAAACATTACTACAGTACCGTCGCGACCATTATGAAGATCTGCATATTAACCTGGTGTATGATATGATAGAAAATGAGAAAAGAACTGAAAGAGGTGAGGGTGAAATTATTATACCCCAATATGTGCCTTTATGGTTTTAACTATCAACGCCGGTTCGTCCAGCATCAAATTCGGGCTATACGAAGAGGAGGCCAACCCCGAAAAAACATTTGGCGGCCAAATAAGCAGGATTGGATTGCACGGTTCAAGGCTTAGCTATACCAATTTTAAAACAAATCACAGTGCTGATACCGAATCAAAATCAACGGATTACGTTTCGGCAGTCACTTTCCTGGTAAGCTGGCTTGAAAAACAGATCAATTTCAACGAAATAAATGCAATAGGGCACCGTGTAGTACAGGGTATGGCGCATACCAAACCTGCCATAATCAGTATGGAACTGCTAAATGAACTAAAGCTTATTATTCCTTATGACCCTGATCACTTACCCGTTGAGATCGCACTGATAGAAGCATTCCAAAAATATCACCCGCGGATATCACAATACGCTTGCTTTGACACTGATTTTCACGCAGGCATGCCACGGGTAGCCCAACTCCTGCCCATACCACGCCGTTTTGATCAGCGTGGCATCCGTCGTTACGGATTTCATGGTCTGTCATACAGCTATTTAATGCAGGAGCTGGAAAGCCAGGTTGGTAAACAGGCGCTTATGGTTCGTATAATCCTTGCGCACCTGGGTAATGGCGCCAGTGTTACTGCTGTTTATGATGGAAAAAGTATGGATACCAGTATGGGTTTCACCCCGGCGGGCGGCGTGCCAATGGGTACCCGCTCGGGCGACCTCGATCCCGGAGTAGCCTGGCTCATGATCCAAACCGAAAATCTCTCGGCCGAAAAGTTCAATCACCTTATTAATCACGAATCGGGAATGCTGGGCATTTCTCAGACTACCGGTGACATGAACGACCTGCTTAAGCAGCAACATACAGATATCCGCTCGGCAGAGGCTGTAGCATTATTTTGTTACCAGGTAAAAAAATGGATTGGTGCTTATGCCGCTGTTTTAGGCGGTGTAGATATCCTTGTGTTTTCAGGTGGTATAGGCGAAAATTCACCCGAAATAAGAACGAGAATTTGTGAGGGTCTTGAATTTTTGGGCATAAGCCTCGATGCCTCTCAAAATTATGAAAATGCGTCCCTGATCTCTGTAAACGAAAGCAGGGTTATGGTAAGGGTTCTGCCCACCAACGAAGAATTAATGATAGCACAGATCGTAAGCAAAATGCTTATTCATAAACAACTATTAGAATCATAAGACATGAATGTTACCGAAGATATCATCATAGAAGAGCAAACACCGCTTACTGCGGAGATGTTAAATAAAATTAACGCCTATTGGCGCGCAGCTAATTACCTTTCGGTTGGTCAGCTTTACCTTCGAGGCAACCCCCTGTTAAAAGAGCCGTTGAAATTAACGCATATTAAAAACATGCTGCTGGG
Organism: Mucilaginibacter sp. P4_A11; assembly: GCF_056402535.1. Classification (NCBI taxonomy): domain Bacteria; kingdom Pseudomonadati; phylum Bacteroidota; class Sphingobacteriia; order Sphingobacteriales; family Sphingobacteriaceae; genus Mucilaginibacter; species Mucilaginibacter sp. P4_A11. The sequence goes on along the minus strand of NZ_JBFUHE010000004.1, from coordinate 110,581 downwards.
GCATTGGGGCACAACACCCGGGCAAAATTTTATTTATACGCATCTCAACAATATTATCAAAAAGTATGACTTGAACATGCTGTATATTTCCGGTCCCGGGCACGGTGGTCCGGCTGTGGTTGCCGGGACATACCTGGAAGGAACCTACAGTGAGGTTTATCCGGAAATTACACAGGACGAAGAGGGTATGAAGAAGCTTTTTACGCAATTTTCATATCCGGGTGGCATCTCCAGTCATGCATCACCTCAAACGCCCGGTTCTATACATGAGGGTGGAGAACTCGGGTATTCACTCAGCCATGCTTTTGGGGCGGTATTGGATAATCCTGATCTGATAGTTGCCTGCGTGGTAGGTGATGGCGAGGCCGAAACCGGGCCTTTGGCTACTGCCTGGCATTCCAATAAATTTCTGAACCCACTGGCAGATGGTGCTGTTTTGCCTATCCTGCACCTTAACGGGTACAAAATCTCCAACCCGACAATTTTAGCCCGGATTTCGGGCGAAGAGCTTGAACAGCTGTTTCGGGGATATGGTTATGTGCCCATTTTTGTGGAAGGCTCGGAACCGGAGCTAATGCACCAGGCCATGGCGGCAGCTCTGGAGCAAGCCATGCACCTGCTTAAACAGATAAAATATAACGCTTATGAACATCCAAACAGTGTACACTCTAAATGGCCCATGATCATACTAAGATCGCCAAAAGGGTGGACTGGGCCGCAGGAAGTTGACGGGTATAAGATAGAAGGTACATTCAGGTCGCACCAGATCCCGTTGTCGGTTTCCGCGGCAGATCCTGAAAGTCATCTTCAAATGTTGGAAAACTGGATGAAGAGCTATAAACCCGAAGAACTGTTTGATTTAAATGGCAGATTGATGCCGGAACTGGCTGATCTGGCCCCCAAATGCGACAGCCGGATGGGCTCCAATCCTCATGCCAACGGTGGTTTATTGCTGAAACCCCTACGGATGCCGGGATTTATGACTTATGCGGTGGCTGTTCCTGAACCAGGGGTAAAAGGCGAAGGCGATGTTCATGTAGCCGGGCGTTTTCTGCGCGATGTTATTAAACAGAACCCCGCTAATTTCCGGATCTTCGGCCCGGATGAAACCGTATCCAATAGGTTGGAGGCCGTTTTTGAAATTACCAACAGGCAATGGAATACCGAAATAAAGGATAATGATGAATACCTTGCCCCGACAGGCCGTGTCATGGAAATGCTAAGCGAGCATCAATGCGAAGGCTGGCTGGAAGGTTACCTGCTTACTGGCAGGCATGGCGTTTTCAACTGTTACGAGGCATTTATCCACATTGTAGATTCGATGTTTAACCAACATGCCAAATGGTTGAAAACGACGCGGGAAATCCCATGGAGAACAAAAATAGCATCATTGAACATTCTGCTTACCTCAACAGTGTGGCGCCAGGACCATAACGGTTTTACCCACCAGGACCCTGGCTTTATTGATCATGTAATCAATAAAAAATCAGAGATTGTAAGAGTGTATCTTCCGCCCGATGCCAATTGCCTGCTTTCTGTTATGGATCATTGCCTCCGCAGTTATCATTATGTAAACGTGATCATCGCGGGCAAGCACCCTTCGCCACAGTGGCTTGATATGGATGAGGCGGTTGAACATTGCACGCGGGGTATAGGTATCTGGGACTGGGCCAGTAATGACCAGCAGTGTGATCCCGATGTTGTGATGGCCTGTAGCGGCGATGTGCCTACATTGGAGACGCTGGCCGCAGTATCCATACTAAAAGAACATTTGCCCGAAATAAAGATAAGGGTAGTAAATGTAGTTGACCTTTTAAAACTGGAAAGGCAATCAGAGCATCCGCACGGCTTAAACGATCATGATTTTGATGAGCTTTTTACCACGGGCAAGCCGGTTATTTTCGCCTTTCATGGTTACCCCTGGTTGATTCACCGTTTAACTTACAACCGTACCAACAACCCCAATATCCATGTGCGGGGTTATAAAGAAGAAGGAACCATAACAACTTCCTTTGATATGACTGTTTTGAATGAAATGGACAGGTTTCACCTGGTTATCGATGTAATTGACCGGCTGCCACAAACCGGTAGTAAAGGCACTTACCTGAAACAAAAACTACAGGATAAGTTAGTTGAGCATAAACAATACATTAATGCCCATGGTGAGGATATGCCGGAGATCAGGAACTGGGTGTGGGCAAATTAGAAGATTAATAAAAAATAAAGATCTGAAAACATTCAGATCTTTATTTTTATATTAAAAATTACCCTGAAATGCGATTACGTGAACAAGCACAAGCCCGAAACCATCAATATCATACTGTAAAAAAGATGCTGAATTTGCTCCCTTTTCCGGGTTCGCTTTCAACCTCAATTTTACCACCCGTAGCATCAACGATCTTTTTTATCAGGTAAAGCCCTATTCCCTGGCCCTCAATATCCTTATTAATGCGGCGGTACATCCTGAATATAAAATCAATGCGCCCCTGCTCAATGCCTATACCGTTATCCTCAACGGTTAGTACTACAAATTTTTCATCCAGCCTGCTTTTGATTGTAATTACAGGTGCGCGTTCGTCATGATGAAATTTAATAGCGTTGGTTATCAGGTTAAGCAGGATACTTCTTAAATACTTTTTCGGAAAGCGGATCCAGGGCTGTTCAAAATTAACTATAAAGGTAGCATTGGTTGATTTGATACGCTCGGATATAATTTCTGTAGTCTCCCTGAAAATATCAGCCAGGTTTTCTGGCGCTTCGGGTTCCAGCAGTTCTGATTCCATCAGGCCTATTTTGGCCAAATCGGCTATCACAGCTTTAAATGTGATGATACAGGAGTTCATCAGTTCTGAAAGCTCAATTATATCGGGGTCTTCCATGTCAATTTTGGTGTTGAGCGTATCCAGCACCATTTCAATGTTCACTATTGGCGCGTTCAGGTCATGTGAAGCGCTGTATACGAAATTGTTAAGATCGGCATTAATCCTTAACAGCCTTTTATTACTGATATCCAGTTCATGCAGTATCTGTTTCAGTTCGGTGATATCATAAAAGCTCACTATAGCCCCATCGGTTTCCTGGCTGTTTTGCCTTACGTAGGGCATGGTCATTACCTGGTACACCCGCCCGTCTGATGATTCTGCCTCCCGGGTGATGGTTTCGCCGGTAATTATCACCTCACGGATGTCTTCTATCAGCGTTGTGAGTTTAATATTTGTGGTAATATTACTTAATGGCCTGCCAATATCGCTTTCGCGGATGTTAATGTGTTTAACTGTACCCGGCGAATATTTTTTTAGCAATAATTGTTTATCAACAAATAATTGCCCGTTCATATTACTGCGGAAATAGTTATTCAGATCATCATTTGATTCGGTAAGTTCGGTATTGGTTACCTGGTATTCTTTATTTACGGTTTGCAATTCTTCATTTACAGATTGCAGCTCTTCATTGGTGCTCTGCATCTCTTCATTTGCCGATTGCATCTCTTCATTTGCCGATTGTAATTCTTCGTTGAACGATTGCATATTTTCGTTCGAAGACTCTATGCGCTCGTAAGCAACAGTTAACTTATGCCGGGTTTCGGCAAGTTCCCGCTCCAGATCTAAAAGATGATCTTTGGTAAGCTGGTCAATATTTGTTTCTCTGATCGGGGCCTGCGCCGTTGGGGTACTGTTATTATCCATAAACAGGATTAGCAAAAATGGGGCTTCAGATCTGTCTTTAACGATAGGTTTAAATATAACATCAACCATGCGGCTTTTTTCGTTGGCCTTCCCTTCAAAAAGCAAATCATTTAACACCAGTTTTTCATTTTGCTTCAGCGCTTTAAATGCCGCTGCCCTAAAGGATATTGCCAGGGTTTGGGGCAGCAATTCGTTAAGATTGAAATTGAAGTTCTTGTTCTGAAGATAAAAAGAGGTATCGCCAAAAGCCTGAAAAACCCTTAAATTTTGATCTGTGCATACACCGCATAGGCCTGATTCTTCTACGATTGCAACATTGATAAGATCAGCCAGCGCGATGGGCGATGAGCTGATGGATGATTTTTTGCTTACTTCCATAGTGGTTGTTTTCAGCTCTTCAAGTACAGGGGATGAAAAGGAGTCGAATTTGATGCCGCGGCTATTTTTATTGCTCTTTAAAATATTCCATTTGTTGCTGATCTCAGTAAAATCTTCCTTTAAGATGGCAGCGTTCTCGCTTGGGCCCAGAAAAAGGTATCCGCCTTTTTTAAGGCCGAAATGCATCATGGTAAATATCTTCTTTTGTAAAAAAACATTCATGTAAATGAGCAGGTTTCGGCAGCTTATAAGGTCAACGTTACAATAAGGCGGGTTTTTAACCAAATCATGCTGGGCAAAAATGAGCATCTTCCTGATGTCGTGTTTGATTTTGTAAGTGTTTCCTTCCCTGTTAAAAAAGTTCTGCAATCTTTCATCCGATACATCCTTTTCTACCGATTCGGAATACACCCCTTTCGATGCAATATCTAAAGCCGCGCGGTTAATATCGGTTGCAAATATTTTCACCTCCAGCGTTAAATTTACTTTAAGCAAATACTCTTTAACCAGGATAGCCAGCGAGTACGCTTCCTCGCCGGTGGCACAGCCTGCCACCCATATTTTTAGCACATTGTTTTTAGCCTCATTAACCAAATCGGGTATAACTGTTTTTTGAATAATTGTGTAGGCATCAATATCCCTGAAAAATGAGGTAACGCCTATTAAAAAATCGGTGGCCAGCTGCTCTATTTCAACAGGGTTGTTTAGCAAAAACTGGTAATATTTATCAACCCGGCTAAAGTTATATTGGATCATGCGCCTTTTGATGCGGCGTAAAATAGTAGGGCGCTTATAATCGGTAAAATCAACGGGCAGGTTCCCTTTAATAAGGTTTAAAATAGCCAGCAGTTTATCTTCTGTTATATTTTCACTTTTATCATCAAGCAGCATATCAAAAATGCCGTCTTTCACATAATCCTCAATAAGCTGTGGCATAGCCTCCGGCGAAATAACAATGTCAACGCCGGTTGCTATACTTGCAAGTGGCATCTCCGTAAAATTTGCCGTAGCGGGGTCCTGAACAATCACCAGGCCTCCGGCACTTTTAATAGCTTCGCAGCCTTTTGCCCCATCGTTGCCGGTGCCCGATAATATAATACCAATAGCCTTGTTGCCCCGCTCCCGGGCCAGTGACATAAAAAAATGATCAATTGTCATGTGAGGGCGTTGTTTATCTTTTTTATCAGATAAAATCAGCCGCCCATCTTCAATTGTCATGAATTTTGAACTGGGGATGAGGTATATTTTGTTAGTGTCGACGTCAATATCGTCGGTAACATCAACTATTTGCAATTTGCTGTGCGGTGCAAGTATTTGTGCCATCTGGCTTTTAAAGCCCGGAGCAAGATGCTGGATCAGTATATATGAAACCGCGTCAAGGGGCGTGTAATCAAAAAAAGCTGCTATGGCTTCAAGCCCACCGGCCGAGGCTCCTATGGCTATAATGTATTGTTTGTCGCTGACTTTAGCCATAACCTGTTTTTTAATAAAAGTGGGAGGAAATGAGGGATGGGTGCTATATCAAATGTAACATATATTTATCAATTATATTTTTAATAAAAGCCGGAGGGTTGTTGTGCCATGTACCAATGTTACTTCGGCATGAAGTTAATATATGCCCTTTTCAGGCAAACATTTACAATCTCCTGTTGGTTGGCTGTTTACAGCATATCAACAAATTGCGTACTTTGCTTTATGTCTGTTTTAACTGCACCCGAAAAAACCGTTATTCCTACTTTTACCCTGCAACAAAACAACGAGCGGGGTAATACCATGATAGACGTGCGCCAAGCAGCACAGCACTGCGGCGAATTCAGGCTTGATCCTGCATTTCTGACGCCTCACCGTAAAGACTATTATATGTTTGTGCTGGTTAAACACGGCGCTAACCGGCACTGGATAGATTTTGTGCCTTATACCGTAAAGCCCGATACTTTTTACTTTACCGTACCTCACCAGGTTCATTTAAAAGAGCATTCCGAACCTACAGAAGGCATTATGGCCTGCTTTACCGATGAGTTTTTGCAGCTGGAAGATAACCGCATACTCCAGCAGCTCCCCATTATCCAAAACCCTGCTGCCGCTCATGAAATACAGCTTAGCCCTGCCGATCTTACTTTTATAGAAGATACCATGCACAAAATGCTGGTTGAGTTTAATGCCGATGGTACCTGGCGCAACCAGATGCTTACCTCGTGGCTGCGGGTACTGGTGATATACCTGAGCAGGCTGTATAGCGAGCAGTATAATGAAACCTGCATCACCCTAAACTATTGCCTGCTTAAAAGTTTTCAGGCGCTTATTGGCGAGCATTACGCTACCCAGCATGATGTTGCCGCCTACGCCGAAAAGCTGAACCTGACACCCGGGCACCTCACCGATGTTATTAAACAACAAAGTGGTAAAACGGCTATCACCCACATTCATGAGCGATTGATTGTTGAAGCCAAACGCCGCCTGCTGCATACCGAACTATCGGTAAAGCAAATAGCCGATGAACTTGGGTTTGAGGATGCGGCTTACTTTAACCGCTTTTTTAAACGCCTTACCGATACTACGCCTATAGCCTTCAGAATGCAAATCCGGGAAATGTACAGTTAATGCCCTGCTATGTGCAGCGGGATAAATACCGGGCCTCCATAGCTTTGTGTTATGGAAAAACAAACAGTATTAATAACCGGCGCCAATAAAGGTATCGGTTTGGAAAGTGCCCGCCAGCTGGCTCAGGCCGGTTACTACATTTACCTGGGCAGTCGTGATCAGGATAGGGGCAAAAAAGCCGTTGAACAGCTTAAAGCCGAAGGTTTAAATGATGTTGAACTATTGCTGATAGATGTTACCAACGAGGCATCGGTACAAAAAGCCCATGATGAACTCGCAGCCAAAATCAGTCATCTGGATGTGCTTATCAATAATGCCGGGATCCCCGGTGCATTCCCGCAGAAAGCTGATACCGTAAGCGATGATACCATGAAGGAGGTTTTTGAAGTGAACTTTTTCGGCGTGATCCGCACGGTGCGCATCTTTATCGATCTGGTTAAAAAGTCGCCAAACCCAAGGATTGTGAACGTAACATCCGATCTGGGTTCGTTAACCTACCATAACAACCCTAACTGGGAGCATTACGAGGTGAAGTCGGCAGCTTACGGTCCGTCGAAAACAGCGCTGAACGCTTACACCGTTGCCCTGGCTTACGACCTTAAAGACCAGGTTAAAGTAAACATGGTAAACCCCGGCTACACCAACACCGAATTTAACGGCAACCGCGGCCCCAAACCGGTAGAAGACGGCGCAGCACCAATAGTTAAATACGCCATGATAGGCCCCGATGGCCCCACAGGCAAATACTTCAGCGATTACGGCGAAAGCCCGTGGTAGGGGGATAGAGTCAAGAAGTCAAGAAGTCAAGAATCAAGAGACAAGAAGTCAAGATTTGAGAGTCAGGAAGTCAAGATTTGAGAGTCAAGAAGTCAAGAGGCAAGAAGTCAAGATGTAAGAATCAAGATTTAGGAAGAGAAACATCGTCCCTCACCACCCGTCATTGCGAGGTACGAAGCAATCGCGAACTGTACAGGTCGGCCCTGCTAATCGGGGATTGCTTGCCGGTTCACCGTCCCTAACCACCCGTCATTGCGAGGCACTGCCTCGCAATGACGGGATGTAGATTAACTTATTGATGGGGGCGTTGCGTTGGCTATTGTGTCCTCCACTCCGAAGGATCGTAATAGTTTTTAAGCGCCATATTACGTTGTACCCAGGTGGTTCCACTTCTGGTAAACAAATAAACATTCATATCACCATCCCCAATTACAAAATTAGCACGGGATGTTTCCCTTCGTCTGATTTCAACCGTGTCCCATTTTGTAAGTAAATTAACCTGGGTGGTTGATAATATCCTGTCGGGATAGATATCATAATTCTTTGTCACTTTTGAATAATAATAAGAGAGATGATGTTTGCCAACAACAATTTCTCCGAAATAGTTTGCACTATCCCACCGATAACCGTTCACAAATAAAACCGTATCCGCTTTTTCGCTGATGATTGTATCCATCTGTGAGCTGTTGATGGCATGATCCCTTAATTTTTGCCATGCCATTGCGCCGGGAGTTTTGCCATTTCTTTGCTGATAATCAGCAATTCTCCTGCTCAGTTTTTTTAACTCTGATCTTGACAACGTATTTGCCGATAAAAGCAATACGATTATGAAAAGTGCAGGAATTTTCATGGGTATATAAACGGGTTAATCGAATTGTTTTTTAATATGCTAATGCTCCACAATTAGTATCCGGGCCGCCCCGGAGGTTACTCCTGCTACATATACCGGTTCTAAATCTTTCCAATATCCGGCGTTTCCTCCAAGTGAACCGGCTACATAAAGGCTGTTATTGTAAAAGCATGCGGAACCCGAGCCTGTATAAGAATCGGCGTGTACCGAATTTGATAGGGGAGTAACACCGTTTTTCCAGTACAAATAGTGAAACATGTTGCTATTAAAGTATGGATCGGTATTAACATCAGTAGCCGCAACATACACATCTTTACCGTTAACAGCGATACCTGTAACATGCGCGGTGTTAAAATATGGGGCACTGGGGTTAATAAGAGAATCGGCAGCGCCCTGATTTTTCCATACAAGCCCTACACGATATTTGGAACTTGAACCGGCCCCGGCCACGTAAATGTCGTTACCCTGAACAGCAATCGCATCTGCTTCAGCATACTTACCGTTAGATAGCTGTATAGGGCTGCCATTTTTCCATAAAATAGCGTCACGTATTGCGTAATTGCGCTGTATATAGCCTGCTACATAAACATCATTGCCATGCAGCGCCATACTACCTGAACCTGCATATTGGCTTCCGTCGGTCAGTTCTTTTTTTACGCCGTTTTTCCAAACAGTTGGTTTATATACACTGTTGGTACCGTTGAAAAAGGCAACGTCGGCAAGTATGTATACGTCATTACCACTAACAACCAAATCCTTTGGGTACGATATTTCTGAGGCCTCTTCTTCGTATATGGTAATGCCATTTTTCCAACACATGTAAGCAGGGCCTTTTTGACGATATATACTGCCTAAGGTGTAAACATCATCACCCTGTACAGCGATAGCCACCAGGGCCGAATACTGTCCCGCTGTGCCGATCTTCACCATTTCACCATTTTTCCAGTACACGGCTTCGCTGTTGAAAGAGCCGGCTAAATAAATATCTGTTACTTTGGGTTTTACGGGTTTACTATCTTTTTTACAAGATGTAACGATGAAAATTAACAGTAAAAAGAATAAGGTATTAGGTTTCATTTTAATAAAATTAAATGGCAAGCTTCAATTGCCGATGCGCCGCCTTTAAAATACACAATTCATCGTAATATTAATCGGGTGACAACCCTTTTTTCGCTAATTGGTTAAGTTAATCCGTTCACATGCAGCGCGTACTGTAAATATCAGATCCCCGCTTTTGCCGCCCGTCATTGTGGGGAAGTGGCGGGTAATTGCTATGTAAGTACCCCTGTACAGTTCGCGGTTCACAAGCCCTCACCACCCGTCATTGCGAGGCACGAAGCAATCCCCGACTTACAGAGGCGCTATGCAGGTACCGCTGTAAAGTTCGCGATTGCTTGCCGGTTCGCAAGCCCTCACCACCCGTCATTGCGAGGCACGAAGCAATCCCCGACTTACAGAGGCGCTATGCAAGTACCCCTGTAAGTTCGCGATTGCTTCGTGCCTCGCAATGACGTGATGGAGAGACATCCTGTTGATTTGCCGGCGTTCCTTAATCTGTAAAAGCCGCCCCCGTCCGTCCGTCACCCTGTGCCCACCATCCCCAAAAATGGTCGGACAATCACCATACCTTCCAACTTTTTTCAAATAATTTCTTTATTTATAAAGAAATTTCTGTATAATTGTATCGAAAATAAACCTCGGGGGATTTTGTCCCTTTTAGCTCCGTCCACAGCTCGTCCATAAATACCTGGACTCACCTTTGTGGACGGACGCACACAAAGCATAGCAATTGCACAGGCAGTTACCGGTAAGGTAACGGTCAAGGCCCCTTATATAAATAGGCTATTGGAGGGGTATTTTTAAAAATCCTGCGGATTTGGTTTGTAGTGAGCAGTTGATTGGGTGAGTGGTTGCTTGTTTGAGTTGATTAAGTGAGTAGTTGATTGGGTGAGTAGTTGTCTTTTTAGGTTGATTAAGTGAGTAGTTGATTGGGTGAATGGTTTTGCTTGTTTAGCGAATAGCTAACTACTCACCTAATCAACCCAATCAACCACTCACTAAAAATTAACCACTCACCTAATCAACTCAATCAACCACTCACTAAAAATTAACCACTCACCTAATCAACTCAATCAACCACTCACTAAAACACAACCACTCACTAAAAATTAACCACTCACTTAATCAACTCAATCAACCATTCACCAAACAAAAAAAATGATAGATCAACAACTAAACAACAGCGGTACCCGCATTAATGCCGACGTACTGGCACAACAAAGCCTGCAACAGATGCAGCAGCAACACCTACCCCAAAATAACGATGACGTGCTCATGGTACGCCATGCCGATCATTGGATGGCTCAGGCACACGAAAGGGCAGTGCCTTTAATGCTTTTCGGCAAGTTTTGGCACCAGGGCGAAGTATGTATCCTGTTTGCCGATAGTAACCTGGGCAAAAGCATAGTAGCCGTACAGGTTGCCGATGGTATAAGCAGGGGTACAGGTGCTTATCCTTTTGATGTTGAAGCACCTGCACAACCTGTTTTATACTGCGATTTTGAGCTTACCGATAAGCAGTTTGAAGCCCGCTATTCGGTAGAATACGAGTATCATTACAGCTTCGGCAACAACTTTTACCGTGCCGAGCTGAACCCCGATATTGAACTGAGCGAGGAGTTTACCGATTTCGACGATTACCTGATCTACTCGCTCGAGCGTTCGGTGCTGCAAACCGGGGCAAAGGTTTTGGTTATTGATAACCTAACCTATCTGCGTAACGAAACCGAACGTGCCAAAGATGCCCTGCCATTAATGAAACAGCTTAAGGCGCTTAAAAACAAGTACAACCTAAGCATCCTGGTATTGGCCCACACCCCAAAGCGTGATATGACACTGCCCATAACCCGCAACGATTTGCAGGGCAGTAAAATGCTCATGAACTTTTGCGATAGCGCCTTTGCCATTGGCGAAAGCAAAGCCGATGTAAACATGCGTTACCTTAAACAAATAAAGCAGCGCAATACCGAGCAGCTATACGGCGAAGAGAATGTTTGCCTTTGCCAGATAGGTAAGCCCTACAATTTTTTAAAGTACGAGTTTATTGGCTTTGGCAAGGAGTGGGAGCAGCTAACCCGCCAAACCGATCCCGAACAGGAGCGGCTGATGGCCGATGCCAGTGCATTTAAGCAACAGGGTTTAACCTTAAGGCAGATAGGGCAAAAGATGGGCATATCGCACCAAAAAGCCGATAGGCTGATCAAAGCTTACGCCAAACTAAACGCAAAAGAATAAACGCGGGCGCTGTCGGTGTCGTCCGTCCGTCGGCAGGTGTCACTCTGCTTTTTTTGGGGATGGACGAGGGGAGGAGGAGATTCAGGACATCAAGAGGCAGGAAGCAAGACTTTATCCATCTTCCTCACCACCACGTCATTGCGAGGCACGAAGCAATCGCGAATAAGCAGAGCGGCTGTGCAAGGCCGCATCACCCCTTACCACCTCACCACCACGTCATTGCGAGGAACGAAGCAATCGCACGGAAGCCGAGCCGCTATGCAGATCCTCCCTGTACAGTTCGCGGTTGCTTTCCCGAAGCAAATTCGGGACAGGCAGTGCCTCGCAATGACGGCATTATAAAACCACTTATTACATGAAATACCACTTACAACCTTACCAGGGTATGCAATCGCGCTATAGTTGCCCGGTTTGCAATCATCACAAATGCTTTGTACGCTATATTGATACCGAAACCGGGCAGCACCTTGCCCCGCATGTGGGCCGCTGCGGCAGGGAGGAAAAATGCGGCTACCACTTAAAACCCCGCGATTACTTTGCAACACAGCCAGGCCATGTGAACAACCAAAGTAAGCCTTACCAGCCCAAACGGAGGCCCTACATGCCCGGTAAAAGCCCTGCCAAGCCAGTCCCCAAACCGGTTATTGACGCCGAAGTTGAAGCCAAATACATTATCCATACCGATACGGTATCCTCCACATTAACCGACTACCGGAATAACAATTTTGTGCAGTACCTGATCAATCGTTTCGGCAGGGATATAACGCAGGCGGCTATAAAACGCTACCACATAGGCACGCATAAGCATTGGTCCGGTGCCTGTGTTTTTTGGCAATACGATACCGAAGGCGATGTACGTACAGGCAAAATAATGCTGTATAACAAGGAAACCGGCAAGCGGGTAAAACAACCTTTTAACCACATTACCTGGGTACATACCCTGCTGATAAAGGAGCTGCCGGCTGATAACAAGCCTCCCGTTTTTACCCTGCAACAATGCCTGTTTGGCGAGCATTTGCTACCCGCCAATCCCGCAATGCCCGTAGCCATTGTTGAAAGCGAAAAAACGGCCATCATAGCCAGCGCCCTTATTCCTGATTTTGTGTGGCTGGCCAGCGGTAGCCTGCAAGGGCTAAACCCCGCCAAATGCGCCGTGTTAAAAGGCCGGAAGGTTATGTTGTTCCCCGATGCCAATGGTTACGATAAATGGAAGCTGAAAGCCCGTGAGCTGCACGAGGCCATGCCCGATACAGTCTTCACCGTCTCGACGGTGCTTGAAACTATAGCTACCGAAGAGGACAGGCTGAATGGGATTGATATTGGGGATGTGGTGGGGTGGTAGGGGATTGTCCGCTTGGTGTCTGTAAGTACAGTGGCACAGGGTTACGGACGGACACTCACCATCACGTCATTGCGAGGTACGAAGCAATCGCGAACTGTACAGGGGGGGCCATAAAAGTTCACCTTGCCCCTCCACCACGTCATTGCGAGGTACGAAGCAATCGCGAACTGTACAGAGCGAACTTGCTTAAAAGTCACGAGTACGCCACGCTTTTCCCTACGCTGCATACTCGCGCCAGTTGGGGAGGTACGAAGCAATCGCGAACTGTACAGGGGGACTGTGCAAATCCTGCCCGCTTCACCACCATGTCATTGCGAGGTACGAAGCAATCGCGAATATGCAGAGGGACTATGCAAATCCTGCTTGCTTCCCCACCACGTCATTGCGAGGCACGAAGCAATCGCGAACTGTACAGAGCGAACTTGCTTAAAAGTCACGAGTACGCCACGCTTTTCCCTACGCTGCATACTCGCGCCAGTTGGGGGGGTGGTGAGGAATTTTAATGATTAATCCTTTATTAAATCATCATACAAATCCTTCCATTCAGGATTTAGCTCTTCGACAAGCCTAACCTTCATTTGCCTATTCCCGCCTTTCATGGCTTTTTCGGCAGCAATCGCTTCCTCTATGTGAGGATAAAATAGATAGTAAACTAACTTATTACAATTGTATTTAGCCGTAAAGCTTTGGGGATAGGTTTTGTTTTTGTGGTCGGATATTCTATTTATGATATCGGATGTTACACCGGTGTATAGTACGGAGTTATTTTTATTGGTAATGATGTAAACACATCCGCCGCGTTGCATAACCATGAGCGTAATATTAAGGAAGATTTGCGTGTTTAAGAAGTTGGTTTTAAAAAAAAAGACGTCATTGCGAGGTACGAAGCAATCGCACGGAAGCTGAGGGGCTATGCAAATCCACCCTGCAGAGTTCGCGATTGCTTCGTGCCTTATAATGACGGGTGGTGAGGCGATGTCGGCTATGCAAATCCACCCTGCAGAGTTCGCGATTGCTTCGTGCCTCGCAATGACGGGGTGGGTTGGGCGGCTTTGCAGGTTCGCCCTGTACAGTTCGCGATTGCTTCGTGCCTCGCAATGACGTGGTGGGGAGGCGGCTTTGCAGGTTCGCCCTGTATAGTTCGCGATTGCTTCGTGCCTCGCAATGACGGGTGGGATAGGGCGGCTTTTCGGCTTCGCCCTGTACAGTTCGCGATTGCTTCGTGCCTCGCAATGACGGGGTGGTTACAGCAATGACGGGGTGGAGAACAAAAAAAACGCCCTCCGGCTAACCGAAGGGCGTTTTTATATGATCTGATAAAATCAGCAATTATAATTTGCCAAGTTCCTGAACAAGGTCGATCAGTTTGTTTGAGTAACCCCACTCGTTATCGTACCAAGATACAACTTTAACAAAGTTTTCATTCAGGCCGATACCTGCTTTAGCATCAAAAATTGATGTACGTGCATCGCCTTTAAAGTCTTCAGATACAACTTCGTCTTCAGTGTAACCAAGGATACCTTTTAATTCGCCTTCTGATGCTGCTTTCATAGCTGCTTTGATGGCTTCGTATGATGCACCTTTTTTCAAACGTACAGTTAAGTCAACTACAGATACGTCGGCAACTGGTACACGTAATGACATGCCTGTTAATTTACCTTTTAACTGAGGTAAAACTAAACCAACCGCTTTAGCAGCACCTGTTGATGAAGGGATGATGTTTTGGTAAGCACCACGACCACCTCTCCAATCTTTTGCAGATGGGCCGTCAACTGTTTTTTGAGTTGCAGTAACAGCGTGAACAGTAGTCATCAAACCTTCTTCGATACCAAAGTTATCATCCAATACTTTAGCGATAGGAGCTAAACAGTTGGTGGTGCATGAAGCGTTTGAAACGATGTTTTGATCGGCTTTCAATTCTTTGTGGTTAACACCCATTACAAATGTAGGGGTATCATCTTTTGCAGGGGCGCTCATTACTACTTTTTTAGCACCGGCGTCGATGTGTTTTTGAGCAGTTTCCTGAGTTAAGAACAAACCGGTTGATTCAATTACAACCTCAGCACCTACTTCGTTCCATTTAAGGTTAGCAGGGTCTTTTTCGGCAGTAACGCGGATGGTTTTACCGTTAACAACCAAATGACCGCCTTCAACAGCAATAGTACCTTTGAACTGACCATGGGTTGAATCGTATTTTAACATGTAAGCCATGTAATCTGGCTCAACAAGGTCATTAATACCAACAACTTCAATGTCTGGTCTTTCAATTGCAGCCCTGAATGCCAGGCGGCCAATACGGCCGAAACCGTTAATTCCTATTTTCATGATTTTTTAATTTTTACTTGAATAGTAGGTTAATAAATTATTTATGGGTTCTTTAATTATGTTAGTGATTTGCAGATCAGCTTCGGCGGCAGCTTCATACAAGTGTTCCTGAAAATTAAAAGCAACAGAGCCTGCAAAGTGCACAGACGTACCCGGGTGTTGCTGATATAAAGGTAACAAATATGTGGAAATTAGCTTGCTAAATCCTTTTTTTATGACGTTTTGCAGATGATGATCGTTCTTGTTATCGAGGTAAAAATCGGTAAAAGAGCTTAAAAATAGAGCCGGTTGTTTTTGCCTGTAAACCTTTTCGAGCAGGTTTTTACGGTCGGCATCATATTTATGAATAAACTTTTTACGGATAGTAGGGGGCAGGGTATCGTTCATGAAACCTTTAATGAGCTGCCTGCCCAGCCAGTTGCCCGAGCCTTCATCGGCCAGGATGTAACCTAAACCGTAATTGTTGGGCCAAACACGTTTACCGTCATACCAGGCAGCATTGGTGCCGCTGCCGCAAATGCTTACTATACCGGGTTCATTTTTGCAGCAGGCTATGGCAGCGCCGGCAATATCATGCTCAACTGTAACCCTGCCAAACTTAAAAAACGATGAAAGTGCATTATGCACAAGTTGCCTACGCTCGTCTGACGAGGCACCAGCACCGAAGAAATAAATGCGTTTTATTTCTTCGGCGTGGTGGATGAGGTTAATATTTTTATTGAGGAGCTGGGTGATATGCTTTTCGTCGTTAAAATAGGGATTAATGCCATTGGTTTTAAAGGAAGCAACAGTTCTTCCCTTATCAGTGAGCCTCCAATGTGCAAAGTACGATCCGCTATAAACAACTGCAATCATTAATAATCTATATCGATAATATATCCATCATTTGTAAAAGATCTTCTTCAAGCTTAAACTCATGATGGTTAAGTGCTGCTTCAAGGTCTGTTAACAAAATATGATTGGCTTGCAAACCTACCATTTTTTGCGACTCGCCGGCAACTAAAGCGTTAACTGCTGCAAAACCAAGCCTGCTGCCCAAAATACGGTCAAAGCTTGATGGTGCACCGCCCCGTTGCAAGTGGCCTAAGATAGTAACTTTTATGTCGTAATTTTTAACTTCCTGTTGTACAGCCTTTGCCACGTCATAAACACCGCCATTTTTATCGCCTTCGGCAACAATTACAATGCTCGATGATTTTTTGTTCATATGGCCTTCTTTCAAATTGGCAATAAGATCGGTAATAGCTGTAGCACGCTCAGGCAGTAAAATAGCCTCGGCACCGCATGAAATACCGGCACGTAAAGCGATAGCGCCCGAATCGCGGCCCATTACCTCAATAAAGAAAAGGCGGTCGTGCGCATCGGCAGTATCCCGAATTTTATCAATAGCCTGGATAACTGTATTGGTAGCGGTATCAAAGCCCAGGGTATAGGTTGAGCCGCAAAGGTCATTATCAATGGTACCCGGTACGCCCATTACGGCAATGTCGGGATATTTGCGCGAAAAGCGGAGGGCGCCTGTAAAAGTACCATCGCCGCCAATAACTACCAGGGCATCAATGCCACGGGCTTTAGCGTGTTGGTAAGCTTGCTCCATGCCTTCGTCTGTTTTAAACGGAAGGCAGCGTGCGGTTTTTAAAATGGTGCCGCCCAGGTTAAGGATATTACTTACCGAGCGTCGGTCCATCTCGTACATGTCGTTGTCGATAAGGCCCTTATAACCTTGCCTTATACCTACAACTTCCAGTCCGTTGTATAGTGCGGTCCTAACAACTGCACGTATACAGGGGTTCATTCCGGGGGCATCACCACCTGAAGTTAAAACCCCGATCTTTGATATTTTACGCATCTTTCGCTCCTTAATTTTACGCTACGAAGATAGTGTGTGTAGATTACACCATTAAATTTTATTTATTTTTTTTTGGATTAGGAATTAAGGCTATATCTTTAAACTTATTAACTAAATCTCACTAATAGTTTGGAACTAATGTTACCCAAGTTTGATTCCGTATTCTCAATAGATTGCGTGATATTCGGCTTTGAAGCCGGCGAGCTTAAAATTTTGCTTATTGAGCGAAACGAGGAGCCGTACAAAGACTGGCTGGCGCTGCCCGGCTATATTGTTGAGCAGGACGAAAGTATTGACGATGCCGCCGAGCGGATCTTATATGAGCTTACAGGCTTGAGGGATATGCACATGCAACAGTTCCATACCTTCGGCGAGGTGAACCGTCACCCGCAGGGCCGTGTAATTACGGTGGCTTACTACGCGCTGATCAGGATAAACGGGCAAAAGGAGTTACGCCCGATAACACAGTACGCTAAAAAAGCGTTCTGGCACCCGGTGAGCGAACTACCCAAACTTGCCTTTGACCACACTGAGATTTTCAAAACAGGATTCAATAAAATAAAACGCCGACTGCATTACCAGCCGATAGCGTTTGAACTATTGCCCGAAAAATTTACGCTTACACAGCTGCAGTCGCTTTACGAGGCTGTTTTAGATAAGAAACTGGATAAGCGCAACTTCCGCAAAAAGATGCTCAGCTACGGCTTTTTAAAGGAGCTGGACGAGAAGCAGAAAGGTGTATCATACCGCGCCGCCAAGCTTTACAAGTTTGATAAGCGTAAGTACGGTAAGATTTTTCAGGGAGAGATGAACCTGGTGTAGCTTTTAGAGAGCCAAGAAGTCAAGATTCAAGAATTTGGATATAAGAAAGGGCTGGAAGATTTTCCGGCCTTTTTCTTTTTTACATCTTCTTCACCACGTCATTGCGAGGTACGAAGCAATCCCCGACTTACAGAGGGGTTATGCAGATCTCCCTTTACAGTTCGCGATTGCTTCGTGCCTCGCAATGACGGGGGAGAGGGGACGTGCTTCTATTTAATCCATGTCCACATTTGTCTGAAGAGGTAGTGATACGGGTATACGGACGGACGGAAACATTCACCATCCACGTCAATGCTGTGTAGAACAAAGTAACCCTTATTCATCATCACGTCATTGCGAGGTACGAAGCAATCCCCTACTTACAGAGGGGCTATGCTGATGACCCTGTACAGTTCGCGATTGCTTTGTGCCTCGCAATGACGGGGGAGAGAGCGTCCATGCAAATCTCCCTGTACAGTTCGCGATTGCTTCGTGCCTCGCAATGACGGGGGAGAGAGCGTCCATGCAAATCTCCCTGTACAGTTCGCGATTGCTTCGTGCCTCGCAATGACGGGGTGGTGAGGATGTTGTGAAAAAGAAAAGGGCCGGAAAATCTTCCAGCCCTTTATTTATCTTAAAATCTTAACTTCTTAGGTCTTGATTCTTGACGTCTTGACTCTCTCTTTAATTACAAAGAAGAAGGTGCTAATTCCAAATGGTATTTCACCAGGTTATCTATAGGTGAACGGATGATGTTGCCAACAACCATACCATTTTCGGTAACTACTTCTTCAAGCACGTTACGGAAGTTATAACCTACCGAACCAATACAGTTGAAAGTATATTTTTGATAATCAGGGTAGTGGGTTACCAGGTTACGGAAGAAATCTTCGAACGAGGTACGTACCAGGTTACGTGAGTATTCGATGTGTACGTTGTTATCGTAAACAAATTTGCTGAAGCTTGCGCAAAAACGGTTTGCACGTGGCTGAGTGTAAACCTGCTCGTTGATATCATCAGGAGTAAGTTTGTAAGTTTCCCAGAAAAGGGCACGTACAGGCTCAGGCATGTATCCGCGCAGGTAATCAGTTAACAGTTTTTTGCCGATGTAGCAACCGCTGCCTTCGTCACCAAGGATGTAAGCACCTGAGTCGATATTATGTACAACTTCTTTACCATCATAAATGCAGGTGTTGGTTCCGGTACCTAATATGGCTGCAAAACCTTCGGTGTTGCCAAGCAAAGCACGGGCAGCAGCCAACAGGTCATGACCAATGTTAACCTTTGCGCCAACGAAAACCACTTTCATAGCTTCCTCAACAATCTTGCGCATTTCGGGGGTTGAACAACCTGCACCGTAATAATTTACCTCGGTGATCAGGTTTTTTTCAAGATCGGTAGGCAGGCTTTCGTTCAGTGATTGTATAATATACTCTGTACTTGAAAAGTATGGGTTATAACCCTCGGTATTAAAGTAAACTTTTTTTCCCTCTTCGGTAACCAGGCACCAATTTGTTTTGGTTGAGCCACCGTCAGCAATTATGATCATAAATTTTTGTTTTTTTAAAAATCGGTTAAAAGTAGGATTTACTTATTGTAAAAAAAACACTTAGTATTTTAAAAATTGAAAATTGCAATTTTTACTTAAATTACAGCTACTTTTTTGTATAAATTAAATTTTTAATGGCGCTTTCGTGCCGATATTATCAACAATTAATCAGGTCAACTATACTTTTTTTTAAATGTAAAGTTTACAGATAAGCACTGCACCCTACAACTTAAAAACAGAGTAATTTACAATTGTACGTAATGTTACCATATTTAGCAAAATATTGGCTTTATTTAATGCTAAAACGTGACTTTTACTACATAAACGACAACGAATTGCCCGGATGGATGTGCGTAGCTTTAACGCCGGGTACGTTTTGCTTCAGCCAGCCTATCATAAACTCCGAGCCCGGTTCTTCGCTGGCAATGTGGCCCAATACAATTAACGATAGTTTATCGCCCTTGGCCTGGGCATCTCTTACGTATTCGGCAGTTTCCCATTCTGATATTTCACCGCAGATCAATACGTCGGGTTTCCTGGTGCTCATTTCGCTGATCTGCCTTTTACCACCGGCGGCGCCCGGCAGCAATAATACCTTCTGGCAGCTTTGAGCTGGGTTGCCTATGTAGCGCAGCTTTTCAATTTTCAGTTTCTTTTTCAGCGTTTCGATAAGGGAGCTTAAGGAGGTAGAAGGAATACTTAGCAGGTTGCCTGTTTCGGGCTTATAATAGCTAACCCAGTCGAGTTGCTTTAATAAACCTATGCCAACGCCATCGGGCTTAAGGCTGTGTATGGTATCATGATTACGCCAAACGGCTATGTTATGCTTATCCAACAATTGTTTTTTATACTGATATACATCGTCGTTTGCCAACCACGTTGTTTCATCGGCATGGTTGTAAAAAGTGGGTTCGTGTGCTATGATGAAATTTGCGCCCAGGCTTATTGCTTTCTCAATTATGCCAATGGTGGCAAACATCGTGGTAACTATCCCGGTAACAACAATATCGCGGTTTCCCGATTTTAAGGTATCCACCGTATTTGGGAACGGAGCACCCGGCACCTGTTTCATAAACAAATCGATGATTTGCCCTACGGTGATGTTTTCATCGGGTTTAGCAAGGGTAAGGGCATCGGCAGCAAATGGAGTTGACAACAATGCGGCAGCACCTGCCATAGCACCTAACTGACCGATAAATTTACGACGATCGGGATTGTGGTTAGTGGGAGAGAGGTTTGGATTCATGGTAATGATTGGGTTTGGTCAAAGATAACACAGCACAAGTTAATTTAGAGATTTGTAATAATTGTGTGACGTATTTATATCTTCGCATAAATTTTCAAATCCCTAATCCGTGCAAAAACTTGCTAAGCTTATCAGCAACAAACCCTTTGTTTATTCTTTATGGTTTGGTTTAAGTTTATTTTTGGTAATTAAAGGTGTATTGGCCCATCAGGGGTTTAACAACTATACCATATTTAAGTACAACTTTTTAAATACTATTCATCAGCATAACCTGTATGCTTATCAGCCTGAGCATTATTATGATCTGAACCATTACGGGCCGATATTTTCGATAATCATGGCGCCCTTTGCCATATTGCCTGATAGCATCGGTGTTATTTTATGGGTGCTGTTTAATGCATTTATCCTGTTTAAAGCCATCCAGCTTTTACCGCTGAAAAAGGATCAGTATGTTATTGTATTATTGTTGTGTGCCCATGAGCTGATGACGGCATCTGCCAATGTGCAAAGTAACCCAATGATAGCTGCGCTGATCATATTAGGCTTTAATTTTATAAAACGAGAACAGGATTTCTGGGCCGCACTCATGATAGCCCTTGGTGCATTTATAAAGCTGTATGGTATTGTTGGGCTGGCCTTCTTTTTCTTTTCGGCAAACAAACCCAAATTTGTTTTGAGCTTTATATTTTGGTCGGCAGTGTTGTTTGTTTTGCCGATGGCTATTTCATCCCCTTCGTTCATCATACAAACTTATCATGATTGGTATGCTGACCTGGTGATGAAAAATTCGGGCAATCAACATTCAGTAATGCAGGAAATTTGCGTTACAGGTTTTATCCGGAGAATTTCCCATTATGATGACCTCAAAAATATGTATGTAATAGGGCCGGCATTGGTGCTGTTTGCCCTATCATACCTGCGTATAGGAGCTTATAAAATTGTACAATATCAACGGTTGATCCTTTCATCGGTATTGATCTTCGCCGTGATCTTCAGTAGCTCGGCCGAGTCATCAACCTATATTATCGCTTTTGTTGGGGTAGCCGTTTGGTTTATGAATTTGAACCGACCGGTAACCGGTTTCGAAATTTTTCTGTTGGTTTTGGCGCTGTTAATAACCAGTCTTTCACCTTCAGACCTTTTTCCATCTTACATCCGCACACAGTATATTGTTCCCTACAAGCTAAAATCGATACCCTGCTTTTTGATCTGGCTTAAAATAATTTACGAAACACTCACCAGGGATTTTGTAAAGGAAAATGAAAGCACGCTGAACCCGGCAACAGTTTAAACGGATCAGGATATAAAATAAACCTTGAATGATTGATTTTTTACTGTAAAACCCGAAAAGTTTGCAGGTTAATAAATAATTATTATTTATTTTTGTAACAGGAAAGTTACGTTTTGGATTTTTTTGTTAAAACTGACCAGGGTAGTTACGTTTTGTAGCAATTTATCGTAAAGTCATTTTAGAGTACCTAAAAGTTCATTCAAATATAAACTTTTAATATTAATACCGCCTGTTACAATTAAAATTTCCATAGTATAACTATGACATACCCTGTCGATAAAAAAATTTCTATTGTTATACCCTCTCATAATGAGGAAAAAAACATTGGTTATTTAATTGAGCAACTTCGTGAAACACTTTCGCCCACGGGCTATGCCTATGAGCTGATTTTTGTTGACGATGGGAGCCGTGATAATACCCTGAACGAATTAAAGATCAATGCCGAGCTGCATCCTAATGTTTTTTATGTAGAGCTTTCGCGCAACTTTGGTAAAGACTATGCCCTTAAAGCCGGTATTGCTATGGCCCATGGCAATGCAGTTATAACCATGGATGCAGATTTGCAGCACCCGCCCCAACTGATCCTGAAGATGTTAAAGCTTTGGGAAAATGGCTATGATATTGTTTACACCTATCGGGAAGGTGAAAACCCGCATGGTAAAGGCTATCAAAAAGTTACTTCAAAGCTGTTTTATAAGGGCCTTAACATGTTATCAGATATCAAGATGGAAAACGGTACTGCCGATTTCAGGCTGATTGATGAGAAGGTAGTGAAACAGCTTAAGCTTATTGACGAATACGAGATCTTTTTCAGAGGGATAATTAAATGGGCCGGCTATAAGCAGGTTGGTATCCCTTATGTGCCATCAAAGCGGCATACCGGCGAGGCAAGCTATTCCTTTCCAAAATTGGTTAAACTTGCTGTAGGCAGTATTGTGGCGTTCAGCGCCAGGCCATTATATATTGTTTCGTTGATAGGCTTGTTCTTTTCAACGCTGGCTATTCTGTATATTCCTTACGTGCTGGTTAGTTACTTTTTAGGGTATGCGGTGTCGGGCTGGGCTTCCATTATTGCTACCATAGCTTTTTTTGGCGGTTTACAGTTACTTGTAATGAGTGTTATAGGTGTGTACGTAGGCAAAATATTTATGCAGTCAAAACATCGCCCGCATTATATCATTCGCTCATCAAACGTTGTTATTGTAGATAATGATTTTATTAGGGTTTGATGTTGAGGAGTTTGATATGCCGTTTGAATATGGCAAATCAATAGCTTTTGATGAGCAGCTTGAAATTTCAACAAGGGGTACCAATACTATACTTGGCTTACTGAAGCAGAAAAATATAAAAGTTACTTTTTTTTGTACGGCTAATTATGCCATCAATAAGCCTGATATCATCAAACAGATGGTAGCCGAAGGGCATGAAGTAGCATCGCACGGGTATTACCATTCCGACTTTAAAGTTGAGCATTTAAGACAGTCAAAGCTTGCACTGGAAGAGATTTCGGGGACTGAAGTAACAGGTTTCCGGATGGCCCGTATGATGCCCGTTGATGAGGCTGAGATAGCGAAAGCTGGTTATGAGTACAACTCGTCTATAAACCCAACATGGCTGCCTGGGAGGTACAATAATTTTAATAAACCACGCAGTTGGTTTTATGACCATGATGTGCTGCAGATCCCTGCCTCGGTTTCGCCACTGATCCGTTTTCCGTTGTTTTGGCTGAGTTTTCATAATCTGCCGCTATCCCTGTTAAAAAGAATGGCTTCGGCAGCACACAAAAAAGATGGCTACCTGAATTTGTATTTTCATCCCTGGGAATTTACCGATCTGCATGATAAAGATAAGTTCGGTTTCCCCGGCTATGTTTCAAAAAACTCCGGCGAAGCTTTTGCCGCGCGAATAGCTGATTTCATTGATTGGGCAACGGACAACTGTTACACCTTTGAACGGACGGACGCCTTTTGTAGCAAGATTAAAAATAAAAGCAAGCTTACCCTGGTTTTATAGTAACAGGCTGTTAAACAGCTTGTAGTAAATCAATTACCAAATTGATTGTTATTTTCAGCATAATTTTGCATATTTGCACCGCAAAAAATTATACAATATGTCATGGGTTCGAAACCATGTGTATATTTGTAATAGGATGCGATGGTCCTATAGCTCAGCTGGATAGAGCAACAGATTTCTAATCTGTAGGTCTTTGGTTCGAATCCAAATGGGATCACCTTTCGGGGCAAACAAGAGAAATTCTCGTTTGTCCCGTTTTTGTTTCTATTTAACTCACGGCTAATCAGCTATGTAGACTTAAAAGTATCACTGCGTTTAGCAGTTCGAAACTATAACGTAAGGAAATCTGATAATTATATTTGAAAATGCGTTGCTCCCGATGATCGGTCGGCTATCCCGATATTTCATTATGCCGGCACATGCTTTTCTTGTGTGTGCCGTTTGTTATTGATATATTCTGACGGAGACATGTGGTATTGGTCCTTGAACGATTTGGAAAAGTAATTAGGCGTTGAAAAACCAACGTGGTAAGCGATCTGAGCAACCTTCATGTCGCTTTTCTCCATAAGTTGCACTGCTTTTTCGAGTTTTACAGAGCGAATAAACTCAACGGGAGCTAAGCCTGTAATTTCCAATATTTTTTTATAGAGCGAAACCCTGCTGATGCATAGTTCCCGGCTAAGGGCATCTACTGAAAGCTGCGGGTCTGTAAGATTTTTTTCGATGTATAAAACAACAGATTTCAAAAATCTTTCGTCCTCCGACTCTATTTCTATTTCATCCAACGTAATTTTCAATAACCGCGAGTAGGTAGTTTTAAGTTTTTCATTCAATGAAAGAAGGTTCCTTATTTTTACCAGTAGTACTGCAAAATTAAAAGGCTTGGTAATAAAGTCATTGGCTTCCGACTCGAGCCCCCTGAGTTCGTCAACTTCGGCATTGGAAGCGGTCAGCAGTATTAACGGGATATGCAAGGTCCTCGTATCGCTTTTCAATTTTTTACTCAACGCCACCCCGTCCATCACCGGCATGTTAACATCGGAAATGATCATGTCCGGATGCAGGGAAAGTGCTTGTTGCCAGCCCTCTCTTCCATTGGCAGCTTCGGCAATTCGGTATTCTGATTTGAGATTGTCTTTCAGGAAAAAACGAAAATCCGGATCATCCTCGACGATAAGTAGCAATGATTGTTCTGAAACCGGCGTTACTGTATTTTCACCAGGATTGAATGAATTCACCTCCGCTTTTTCGGCCTGGACCATGTTTGTTACCACACTTAGAGGAATATCGAAACTAAATGTACTCCCAAGGCCGGTGATACTGTCGACCCCGAGTGTGCCACCGTGCATCCGTACAAACTCCTTCGCAATAGAAAGTCCAATGCCTGAACCCTGGTTAAGGATTGCCGGGTTGCCGTCTGTTTGGTAAAACCTATTGAAAATAAGGGGCAATTCATTGGTGTTTATGCCAATCCCGGTGTCTTCCACCTGGCAATTGAGAAGTACTTTGTCATCTGAAAGCTGTTTAAAGTTAAATTGTAATTCAATGCGGCCGCCTGTCTGTGTGAATTTGAATGCATTCGACAAAAGATTAAAAAGAACTCGTTCCAACTTGTTAGCATCGAAAAGAACATTAGGGGAGGTTTTGGATTTGCATATGATGTAATTAATGTTTTTCTGTTCAGCCAATTGAATAAATGATCCGGCAATGTCGGCAATAAACGCATTGATATCACCCGGGCCGAGTGTTAATGTCAGCTCCTCCTTTTCAAGTTTCCTGAAGTCAAGCAGATGATTGACAAGATTCAGAAGGCGTTGGCCATTTCTTTTAACGAGCTCGAGCTGCAATTTAATTTCGTGGGAGAAATCTCCTGATAGCAGCTTCTCGACCGGCCCCGTGATCAACGAAATCGGCGTTCGGAACTCGTGACTGAGGTTAGTGAGGAATTTTATTTTCATCTGGTCAAGCTTGCGTTCGTTTTCTGCATTTGAGCGTTCCTGTTCGATTAGCTGACGTGCCTGTTGCCGTTCCTGCTCGATGAGAAATTGGGCCTTAAGTTTACGTATGCCTTTGTATCTGGCATACATGATGACGCCGGCAACTATAGCGGTATAAAGAAGAAAAGCAAATGGTGTAAGCCAAAAAGGGGGCATAACTGTTATTGTTATAGTTTTCGCTTTTTCGTTCCATATACCATCATTATTGCTTGCCCTAACATGGAAAATATATTCACCCGGGCTAAGGTTTGTATAGGAGGCCTGGTGATCTTTACCAGCCCTGATCCATTCTTTGTCAAACCCCTCCAGCTTGTATTCGTATTGATTTTGCGAAGGATTCGTATAATTTAAAGCGACAAATCCGATGGCGAAATTCTGCCGGTAATTGAGATGGATCTTGCTCGCGTGCAAAATCGGTTCCGTAATCACACCATCTTCAGCAGGTGTGATCTTTTTATTGTCAACCACTAAGTCGATCAATGCGATCTCGGGTTTACGCATATTTTTTTTAATTTCCGAAGGGGAAAAGTAATTTATACCGTTTTGTCCGCCAAAATAAATTTCTCCGTTTGACAGGGAAATGCCGGAACCAAGTACGAAAGGGCTGCTTTGCAAGCCGTTTTGCGCATTATAGTTTGTGATCCCAAAGGTTCGTTTGTCCAGGCTACTCAATCCTCTGTTCGTACTTGCCCAGATTTTGCCCTGTTTATCCTCCAGTATTTTGTGTATCACGTCGTTAGCAAGGCCATCTTTTTCTGAAAATGTACGGAATTTACCATTCCTGGCGTCAAAAAGGCTGATGCCGCCCCCATTGGTGCCTACCCATAGCTGCCCATTGGTATCACTAAAAATTGTGAGAACATAATTGTTGGGAAGATAGCTGTTTCCTTTATTGTAAAATCGGAAGCGCTGTTTAACCGGATCAAATACTGAAATACCTGCGCCAAATGTACCAATCCATATGCAGCCGGATTTATCTTCCTCAATGGCACGGATGACATTATTGGAAGGATACAATGGATCTTCAGTTTTACTGAAAGAATTGACAAAAAGCCGCATCTTGTGCGAACTTCTGTCAAGCATATTAATACCCCCGCCATCTGTCCCAATCCAAACGTTCCCCGCACGGTCAACCTTTGTACAAAATATATTATTGGAGTTCAGCCCCAACGGCCCTTTTTCCTTGACATATTGACGATAACTACCCGTTTTTCGGTCATAGGCAAAAAGGCCGTCAAAATAGGTAGATATCCACAAAATGCCCTCGCTTGTCATTTCAAGACCCATAATGGAGAGCCTGGGCCGTTCATTTGTTTTAGATGGTGTGATCTGGATATGATCGAACCGGCCCGACCGCGGATGGAATAAATCTAATCCCCCGCCATCTGTTCCTACATAAAGATTATCAATGTCGCTTTCTGCAAATGATGTAACCACTGCGGCGCTAAGTCCTTGATGGTCAAAAGTATTGCGCTGTTTATGATTAAAATGCGTAAAGTTGCGGTCGAATTTATTTAACCCGCCCTGGTAGGTTCCCAGCCAGCAGATGCCGTGATTGTCAAAATAAACCGCCCTGATGGACTCACTGCTTAATCCGCCGTTTGTACGTTCGTCGGGGTGATACGTGGAAAACTGATCACGTTTTATGTCCAGTATATTTAACCCGCCGTCCGTACCGATCCACAATTGATTATTCTCGTCGGCTTTTATTGCATGGATATAGTTGTTACTTAGTCCGTTATTATTATTGGTAGTCTTTCGGTAATTGCGGAAGTCCTTCAAGTTTGGTAAAAGCATACTCAGACCATCCTGTGTACCAGCCCAGATGTTCCCGTTCCTGTCTTCGGCAATACTCAAAACATTATTGTTAACAAGCGAAGCGGGGTTGTTTTCATGATGCTCAAACCGTGTTGTTTTATTCGTTCGCGGATCGAATAGTAAAAGCCCATCCGAGGTTCCGATCCAGATCCAATCGCGGCGGTCGCGATAGATAGATAGCATAACCTCTGATTGTCGCTGTCCCTTGATCTGTACCTGCCGGATATTTCTGTTTTTGACCTGGACTTTATACAGACCATTGTATGACGCAACCCATAAGTTCCCACGGGTGTCTTCAGTCATGCCGGTGATGGCCTCGCTGATCCGCTGATTCTCCGCTGTAAATTCAAAGTTCTGGAAAGCGTCAGTCCTTCTGTTATAGAGGCTCAGTGCCCCACCGCTGGTACCTATCCATAGCTGGCCCAGCCGATCCTCATAAACTGCGGTAATGTGATTTGCACGCAAGCTTGTTGAATCATCATTCTTATTTCTGTAAACATTAAAATTGGTGCCATCAAACCGGTCAAGCCCATCTTCAGTAGCTATCCAAATGAAACCATATTT
Source organism: Mucilaginibacter sp. P4_A11 (assembly GCF_056402535.1). NCBI lineage: Bacteria > Pseudomonadati > Bacteroidota > Sphingobacteriia > Sphingobacteriales > Sphingobacteriaceae > Mucilaginibacter > Mucilaginibacter sp. P4_A11. The sequence continues at coordinate 82,200 of NZ_JBFUHE010000004.1, read as the reverse complement.
GTCCTTAGCGATGTCGAAAATTGTGTTTGATGAAAGTCCATCGCTGACCGTGTGGTTATTAAAATGAACTTTGATCTGTTGGCAAGCGCCTATCGTAGAAAAAAGCATCATCACTATAAGCGCGCATGTGCTAAGATAAATTTGAATATGCGGGCTAAAATATTTCAGGTTACAGGTCATTCTGATAAAATTGGCTCTACGGTAAATTGATAATAGCATAATCGATTTTAATGCCATGATCTTTTCTTAAACGGGCCTGTGATCCTTCTGCGCAGAAGTATGGTCGTTACTAAAATTAAGAATCCCTTACATCAGTAAAAGGACCCTGGCTAATGACGGGGCTGTGGAACCGACGTCTGCCCGGAATTACAATTGGTCGTGATAAAAAAAGTTCCATTGAAGTTACGAAAGTATCCTCGTTATGCCTAACCGCCCCTATGTGCTTCCATTACACCATGCCCTGGTTAAAATACAACAATTGTATGCTGTCATCTTCTGGTAAAATGGCAATGTGTGATTTAAGTATTTGTTAAATGGTTGATTGTTATGGTTATGCATTTTATTTACATACCATACGGTAAGGTCGAGTTAGAAATTTGTGCGGCTGGTAACCCTTGATCGCGGGGAATGAAATGGTTATTTGTTGTAGTATTTTGGTGAAAGTTTGTATTCGGAAAAGCCTGTTTAATGGCTTTTTTCCCGTGAAATTTACCCTGCCCGGCACTTTAACGAAGCCCCATCCGAGTAAAAAAGCAATACTCAAGATCGTATTTTATTTAACTACCGGTTATAAATCATCTTGATCAGCAACGATTACCGTTTAAAATATGCCCTTTAAACATTTTTACCCGCTTTTTAAACATTTCAGCATTACCGGGATTTTGCAGGAAAGTAGTTTTGACATCGAGGAAATGAAAGAACAGCCTTCTCAACAATTGATGTTTGAACGTCATGGAGAGAATAAGTACCGTCTGCTTTTTTGATGAAGCAGGTAAGCCTTAGGTTCTGATTTTCCCAACCAATGTTCCGGCAGACCGCGCAGCGGATGAACCTAACCAATGTTTCCCGCAGGCTGAGCAGTGGAAGAACCATCGAATAAACCGAATCACTAACCAAATTAACAAACTATGGATCAGAGTTTTATTTAAACCAACCATTACAGCCGGGAAAGGTAGTCCTTTGAAAGGCACATAGAGGTAGTCGGCGACTGCCGCCAATTATAAACCAATACATAAACATTTAGGAATAAATAACCAGAGGGTAGCCATGCCGCGGTGTGGATCAATAGTTTGTGCCGCGCATTGAACATGAGTGGGCCACTCGTTTTGACAGGCAGATGTTGTCTGCATTGCACCCTTCTGTGATTTTAAACTAAACCATTATCATCAACACTCAATGAGTTAAATCAGGAATTATGAAGAAACCAATACACGCATCATTCTTATGTCAAGGGATAGCGTTTCCAGATTATTTCACCAATATAAATTTAAAAGCCATAAAGAAGGCTTGTAATGGTATGCTGTCACCGAAAAATATTCATGATGAGAACATATAAAGAATTGCATAGCAGTAATTTAAGGGCTGAACGCGGTAGCCGCAGAGTCAGGTTGTTTTGTCTGTCTGTTTTGGCACTGGTGTTTTTGTCAAATATTGCATTTAGCCAGCAATCACGAATTGTTAAAGGGCAGGTATTTGATCAGCAGAAAAATACGGTCGTAGGGGCAACCGTTCGGATAAAAGGAACCACTACAGGAACACAAACCAACAGCAAAGGCGAATTTGCCATAAGGATCAGCGGCAATTCACAAATATTGCTGGTCAATTTTGTTGGGATGGTCACGCAGGAAGTAGAAGTAAAGGACAGGGATTTTGTCACAGTTACTTTGAAAGATAATGTAGCACAGTTAAGCGAAGTCATTGTAAACGTTGCCTACGGAAAACAGCGAAAACAGAGCGTAGTTGGTGCAATAGTACAAACTGACAGTAAGACGCTGGAGCGTACAGGGGGAGTATCCAGCCTGGGTGCAGCTTTAACAGGCAACCTGCCGGGCGTGATCACAACCGCAAGCACCGGATTGCCGGGCGAAGAAGATCCGCAAATTTTGATCCGTGCAAGAAGCACCTGGAATAATGCGAGTCCACTTGTGCTTGTAGATGGAGTTGAACGGTCAATGACCAATGTAGACATAGCCTCGGTAGCATCCGTATCCGTGCTGAAGGATGCATCTGCTACTTCTGTATTCGGCGTAAGGGGCGCTAATGGTGTTATTCTCATTACCACAAAGCGGGGGAAAGAAGGAAAAGCTGAGATCCGGGCTTCCGCAAATTCAGTAATGAAGGCCGTATCAAAACTGCCATCAAAGTATGATTCTTATGACATGTTCGAGCTCAGGAACCGGGCAATCGAAAATGAACTGGCACTAAGGCCGTCGGCCTGGAACGATTATATGCCGCAGGACATTATTAACAAATATAGGTTTCCGGCAAATGAAACTGAGCGGGAACGATACCCGAATGTCGACTGGGTAAATACGCTGTTCAAGGACTATGCGATGTCATATAATGTGAACCTGAATATAACCGGAGGAACGAAATCGGTCAAATATTTTACAAGTGCGGATTACCAGACTGAAGGCGATCTTTTCAAAACTTTCAAGAGTGGCCGTGGATATACGGCCGGCTATGGTTTTCAACGCCTGAACCTTCGCAGCAACCTCGATTTTCAAATCACCCCATCTACCGTGTTCCACGCAAATATCGCGGGATCAAGGGCGGTCCGGAAACGCCCCTGGATAACGATCAATGAATATAACACATGGGGCGCTGCCTATTATACAGCTCCTAACTTGTTTATCCCGCAATACGCGGACGGATCGTGGGGTTATTATGCGCCAAATTCAGGTATGGGAACTAATTCCGCGATGCTATTGGCAACAAGCGGCCAGGAGTATTTAACTACTTCGAGGATCACAACCGATTTTATACTTGAGCAGGACCTTAGTAAATTATTAAAAGGTTTGAGTGTAAAAGGCACATTATCGGTCGACAATACCTTTATCGAAAACAGCAGGGGGATTAACGATATCAACAATCCCGTTCAAAGAAAATATGTCGATCCGCAAACCGGTCTTGTAAGCTACTCCATCGATAAAGATCCCAGTACACAATTTGGATTCCAGGACAGCGAACGCTGGCTTGCCAGTAGCGGGGCTGTTGATAATGGTGCAACACAACGGCGTATGTTTTCGCAGGTACAGCTTAACTATGCAACCAAGATCGGTAAGAGGCAGGATGTTACCGCTATGGGACTTTGGAACAGAGACCAAACTGCCCAGGGAAGCGTAATACCTTCTTATCGTGAAGAATGGGTGTTCAGAACAACCTATAGTTATAACGGCAAATATAATTTTGAATATAATGGGGCATATACAGGGACAGAGAAATTTGCACCTGCCTATCGTTTTGCCTTTTTCTCATCAGCGGGTGCGAGCTGGATGTTATCCGAAGAGAAATTTTTGAAGCCGCTAAAGTTTATCAGCATGCTAAAGTTGCGTGGCTCATACGGCACAATCGGTGATGATAGCGGTTCCCCCCGTTTCGCCTATCTATCGGAGTGGAGTTTCGGCGGAAATACACCGCTTGGAACCTCCGGAATACCGGCGGAACCAAGTAACTATACCTGGTACAGGCAAACAAGTGTAGGTAATCCGAATGTTAGATGGGAGAAAGTGAGAAAGGCCAATATTGGTGTGGACTACGGATTTTTTGGAGATGTGGTTACCGGAAGTGTTGATGTTTTCAGGGATCGAAGAACTGATATCCTGAGTTCTGGCGGTAGCCGGGCAATTCCTTCCTATTTTGGTGCAAATGCGCCAACTGCTAATAAGGGAAGGGTAGATGCAAGTGGATATGAAGTTGAATTGCGGTTCAGTAAATTCCTGAACCCAGATTTTCGCCTATGGTCTAACATCAATTTTACGCACACGCAAAATAAAGTTATTGTGGCCGATATTCCGGAACTTCTGCCTGACTATCAAAAGAGTATCGGAAAGCAGGTTTTTCAAAATTACTCCTATGTAAGCGCCGGTTATTATAACACCTGGGATGAATTGTATGGCAGTACCCCTCATGGTGATAATGACAATCAAAAACTTCCCGGAAATTATCATATCCTGGATTATAACGCTGACGGCGTAATAAACGCAAGCGACAATGTACCCTACGGCCATACCGGCAACCCGCAAAATACTTATAATGCCACCATTGGTTTTGACTGGAAGAATTTTAGTGTTTTCGCTCAATTCTATGGCGTCAATAATGTTTCGCGCCTCGTTGTTCTTTCATCATTTAGCGGGCAAAATACCGTTGCCTTTGACGAAGGAACCTATTGGTCAAAAACAAATACCAATCCTGATGTTCCGATGCCACGCTGGGCATCAACACCAAGCGGTTATCAGGACGGCACCCGTTATCTGTATGATGCCTCCTATGTGAGGTTAAAAAATGCAGAAATCGCCTATACGTTTAACCAACCCTGGGTGAAAAGGGCTGGAATGTCAACAATCCGCCTGTATATAAACGGTAATAATTTGGCTGTTTGGAGTAAGATGCCTGATGACAGGGAAGCCAATTATCAGAGTGCCGGAGGGCAGGGCTGGGCTTCACAGGGAGCTTATCCAACCGTCAAGCGCTACAACATCGGTGCGAATATCACTTTCTAAAAAGATCGTTATGAAAAGAAAAATAAAATTCTACATGTTAGTGGGAGTGGTTTTGTTAGTCACTGTAACCCCTTCCTGTAAAAAATACCTGGACAGAAGTCCTGATTCAATTGTTTCAGAAAAAACAGCCTTCAAAGATTTTACTAATTTTCAGGGATATACGGAAGAACTATACAATTGTATCCCGGATTTTACGAACCGCTATTGGACCAATAGCTGGAATTGGGGAGAAGATGAAATTGTATCAACCGCGCTTAATTTCCATTTTATAAATAAAGTTGATAATGGCGATTTCTGGGGTTGGCAACGAGAATTTGACGGCTGGGGAGCAGGCTGGATGGATGCAAACAATGCCAACACAAATAATGATCGTTTCTCAAAAGGTTTATGGCCGCTTGCGTGGTATGGTATAAGAAAGGCGAATCTTGGCCTTGAAAATATGAACCTTATGACTAATGCAACCGATGAGGAACGAAATCTTATCAAGGGGCAGTTGTTGTTTTTCAGAGGTTGGTTCCATTTTCAATTGATGCAGTATTTTGGTGGCCTGCCTTATATTGATAAAGTATTACCAGCCGACCAGGACCTGAGGAATCCACGCCTAAAATACCAGCAGTGTGCCGAACTGGCTGCAAAAGATCTGAGGGAAGCTGCCGACCTATTGCCATTAAACTGGGATAATACCGGCCCCGGATCCAAAACACCGGGGAAAAACCAGCTCCGGATCAATAAAATCATGGCTTTAGGCTATTTGGGGAAAAACTATTTATGGGCCGGAAGCCCGCTCATGAATTACGAATCTACCGGGAACCGAACGTATGATCCTGAATTGTGTAAAAAGGCCGCTGCCGCATTCGCTGAATTGCTAAAATATTGTGAAAGCGGCCAGGCTCCATATAAGCTGTTACCCTTCAACCGCTACTATACCAATTTCTACACTTTTGGCCAAAACTGGCAAATCCCGGGCGGAAGCGGAGATGACGGCGCTGAGGCCATATTCAGAGGCCCTTACTGGGATGCACATGGTTCAACCTACGGTACAGCTAAGCAATATACGCCGGGGCCGGTCATTGAAGAAGGTAATGTGGTATTCACTCCAACAGCTAACTATGTTAATTATTATGGAATGAAAAATGGTTTGCCAATTAAGAATATCGCGCAGGCCGACCCGGAATCCGGCTATGACCCACAGTATCCATGGAAAAACCGGGATCCCCGTTTTTATAATGATATAGCTTTTGACGGTGTGAAACTGGTTAAAGGAACCTTGCCGGGTGGTGTAGCGGATTACTACCGGTATGCAAACCTATATACTGGTGGTAGTTCCCGTGATGAACGGGTAGCCAGCAGAACCGGTTATTTGTTGTATAAATTCACCCCAATTACGTCAAACAAGTTCGATCAGGGTTATGCTTATGGTCAGAACCTGAATATTAAGGTGCCGTACATGCGCCTGGCAGATGTATACCTGATGTATGCTGAGGCGTGTACTGCCGGATTTAACACGGCAACCGGAAAAGATCCGGGCTATTCCAAAACCGCGGTAGATGCCATCAATATCATTCGTGACAGGGCGGGTGTTGATCATGTTGCAGCTAAATTTCTGGGATCAGCCGATGAGTTTATGAAAGAAGTAAGAAGAGAACGCGCCGTTGAACTTTCATTTGAGGGACACCGCTTTACCGACCTGCGCCGGTGGTTAATGTTGATTAACCTCCCTTACACCCTAAAAACATCAATTGAATTCGACCGGGCATCTCCGCTGAACCCAGCTGTGGATCCGAAAGAAAACCGGGTGCTTAACATTCGCGAACGTACAATTCTTCAACGGTCGTTTACTGATAAGCATTACTGGCTTCCATTGAAACGGGCGGATGTGAACATGTATCCTGAGTTTAAACAAAATCCGGGGTGGTAATAATCCTTGCTTTTATAAAACAAAAATTAAAAACATTGGAAATGAAATATTCAAAGATTGGGACGGTACTATGTGTTCTGTTTACGCTGATTGCGTGCGTAGCCAGGGGCCAGGAAGCCGTCCAAATAAATATAACCGCCGTAGTCCGCGGGCAGAACGGCGAACCTGTTCAGGAGGCGAGGGTCAAAAATGAAAAAAACGTCGAAACGGCAACAAATGACAAAGGTGCCTTTAACTTAATGGCACCATCAGGGAGCTTGCTAACAATTTCGGCGAACGGGTATATCACGGTCACCCGCGTTACTTCAGATACCTTAAAAGTCGTTAGCCTGCTGAGAGAACAGAAATATGTACAGGTGGCGTTTCGGAAAGTTCAGGAGAAAGACCTTTTAGGAGGTGTTTCTACAGTTGATTATAAGCCGATTTTTGAGAAAAACTTTACAACGTATGGGTTTGACGGGATGGAAGCGTTTGTTGCAGGTTATAACGGCAATATTTGGGGTAATAACAGCTATCTCGTTTTGATTGACGGGGTTCCGCGTGAGGTGGATAACATCATGCCTTCGGAAATTGATCAGATCACTTTTTTAAAAAGTGCGTCGGCCGTTGCTCTTTATGGAAGCCGCGGAGCTAAAGGCGTAGTTTTGATTTCAACAAAACGAGGAAGTGGTGATGGCCAAAAGATAAACGTTCGCGTAAATGCCGGGGTAAATGTTCCAAAAAGCTACCCTGAATACCTGGGATCTGCTGAGTACATGACGCTTTACAATGAAGCTCGTCATAATGATGGCCTCGATCCATTATATTCTAACGAAACCATCTACAATCATGCCTCCGGCAGAAATCCTTACAGGTACCCGAATGTAGATTATTATTCTAAAGAATATCTGAAAAGTAGCTTTACAAGGTACGATGGTACAGCTGAAATATCTGGCGGTAATGACCGTGCGCGTTATTATACAAATTTTGGCTACTGGTCTGCGGGCTCACTACTTAATTTTGGCGCGGCGAAGAATAACAATTCAAGCGATCGGGTTAATATTCGCGGAAATATCGATATGAATTTGACCAGCGTATTAAAAGCGCGGGTTGATGCCAGTGCGGTATTTTATAGCGGCAGAGGGGTTAACACTGATTATTGGGGAAGCGCCGCTAATTTAAGACCCTATCGCTTTGCACCGCTTATTCCGTTGGACTTGATCGAAAAGTCTGATGAACCTTCACAGTTGATCGCTGGTGCCAGCTCAAATATCATTGACGGTAAGTACTTGCTTGGCGGAACGCAACTGGATCAGACGAATCCTTTTGCTGCAATTTACGCCGGCGGTTCAAATAATTTTGTAAGCAGGCAGTTTCAGTTTACTACAGGTGTAGACGCAGATTTAAAAAGTATACTGAAAGGTTTAACCTTCAGCACCTCCCTGGGAGTAGACTACCGCAGCAGCTACAATCAGAGCTACAGCAATGGCTATACCGTTTATCAGCCCAATTGGACAACTTACAACGGAACGGATGTTATAGGCTCCCTGACTCCTTTCGGCCGCGATACGAAGTCAGGGATACAAAATGTTTCTGATAGCTGGTACAGGCAAACTATATCCTTTTCCGGACAATTTAACTATAAGACCAGCATTGCCGGGCAGCATAATGTTTCAGCCGTTTTGATGGCGGCGGCGTTCCGCCAGTCTCAATCCGCTATTTATCAAAATGTAACAAATTCAAATTCAGGGTTGCAGTTGGGCTATAATTTCAGGCAAAAATATTATCTGGATTTTACAGGGGCGATGGTTTATTCACCCAAATTTTCGAATGACAAGGCGTATGGTTTTTCACCTACTGCTTCTATCGGTTGGAGGATAAGCGAAGAACCATTCTTAAAGAAAATAGCTTTCATCAACGACCTTAAGCTTACCGCATCAGGCGGCATCATCTACACTGACCTGGATGTTCCGGATTATTTCCTCTATCAGAGTATTTATACTCAGCAAGGATCTTATTACGGCTGGAACGACGGAACACTTGCGCAGACAACCGATTCCCGCCGAGGCAGTAACAATGGGTTCACTTTCGCAAAAAGAAAAGAGCTGTCAGTAGGGCTCGATGGTGCATTGTTTAAAAACATGGTCTCATTCTCGGCGAATATTTTTAGAAGCGACCTTGTTGATAATGCAATTCAAAGTACAACATTGTTCCCCAATTATTTTTCTGTCTTTAATTCTTCTTTCATCCCGTTTGTGAATTTCGACGGCGACAGAAGGACAGGTTTCGATTTGGGCTTGAATTTACACCAACGTTCCGGCAGCGTTGATTGGTCTCTGGGGGCAACCGCAACCTACTACAACACTAAGGCCACTAAACGTGCCGAGTTTTTTGCCGATGTCTATCAAAATCGGCAGGGAAAACCGCTTGACGCAATATGGGGTCTTAAAAACGACGGGTTTTACATAGACGCCACCGAAGCAGCAGCTGCCAACAGTGGGAATGGATTGCCTCAACCCGCTTTTGGCCAGGTTAAAGCGGGCGATATCAAATACAAGGATATAAACGGAGATGGCATTATAAACAACCAGGATGAAGTTTCCCTCGGACGTGGCGGCTGGTTCGGTGCTCCGCTAACTCTTGGACTGAATTTTACCGCAAGTTGGAAGCATTTTACATTTTTTGTATTAGGTACAGGGCGGTATGGCGCCAAAGGCATGAAAAATAGTTCGTATTTCTGGGTAGACGGACAAGATAAATATTCGGCAGTTGTCCGCGATCGCTGGACGGAACAAACAAAAAACACCGCGACGTTTCCCAGGCTGACTACGCTGACCAGTGACAATAACTTTCGTAGTTCAGATTTCTGGCTTTATAGCAATAACCGGATAGACCTGACCAAGGTGCAGATCTCCTATGACTTTTCAGAGCAAATAATAAAATGGAAAGTGCTTAAGTCACTCGGCATTTATGCGGCAGGATTTAATTTATTAACCATTGCTAAAGAACGGAAACTGATGGAAATGACGATAGGAGGGGCTCCGCAAACCCGATTTTACAACCTGGGTGTCAAAGGTGGATTTTAAGCAATTAATTAATGGACAGCATGAAAAGAATTTCAATACTATTAATAATAAGTCTTGTGACATTCAGTTGCAAGAAATTTGTGGAACCTGCCCCGCAGAACAATGGCAAGTTTGAAAACATTTACGACGAGCCTAATTTCGCTCATGGCCTCGTGTTAAATGGCTATACGCGTATCCCGACAAATTTTTGGTCATTTAATGATGTTGCTACAGATGATGCGGTAAGTAATGACAGAAATAGCGCGCTTTCGAAGATCGCCACGGGTCAATGGACTGCTAATTTCAATCCGCTTGACCAATGGACCAATTCAAAGGCCGGCATCCAATACCTTAATATGTTTTTAAAAGAAGCCGACAAAGTTGTGTTCGACAAGGACAATCCTATCCTGAATACGATGTTTGATGACCGTTTAAAAGGTGAAGCGTACGGCCTGCGGGCATTATTAAGCTTTTACATGTTGCAGGCACATGCGGGCAAAACCGATGGTGGAATATTGGGTTATCCGATTTTACTCGAACCGGAATCTTCGAATTCTAATTTTAACCAGCCGCGCGCAAAATTTGAAGATTGTATGCAGCAAATTTATGGCGACCTGAATAAAGCCGAGGAATTGTTGCCACTTGATTATAAAGACATCATCTCTGCTTCCGAAATTCCGGCAAAATACAAAGGTGTGGTTGTGGAAACTTACAACCGGGTATTTGGTAAGTTATTCAGTCAGCGGATGACAGGCAGGATTGCTAAAGCAATCCGCGCTAAAGCAGCGTTGATGGCGGCAAGCCCCGCGTATGCCGAAGGGTCGACAACAACCTGGGAAAAGGCAGCAGATGCGGCGGCGGCGGTGATCGATCTGAACGGCGGACTCAACGGCCTGGCACCCAATGGACTTACCTGGTACGCAGGAGGTGGTGGTAACCAGATTGATGGGCTCGGATCGGGAGCTAATCCCGCCGAGATCTTATGGCGTGCAGGTATTGCGCAAAATAGTGACCTGGAGGCTGATCATTTTCCTCCAAGCTTGTCGGGCCAGGGGCGTTTAAACCCCAGCCAAAACCTTGTAGATGCTTTCCCTACTATTAACGGATACCCGGTTACAAATGCAGCCAGTGGTTACGATCCTGCATCGCCATACGTTAACCGTGATCCCCGGTTGACAACCTTTATCGTTGTTAACGGAAGTTCTGCGGGCCCCTCTTCTTCAATTGTCTATACTGCAACTGATAAAAATACAAATGATGGGCTCAACAAGGTCGAGACTTCCACCCGGACCGGGTATTACATGCGGAAATTGCTAAGGCAGGACGTGAATCGAAATTCAAGTTCAATCACTAATCAAAAACATTACAAGCCTCATATCCGGTACACAGAAATTTATCTGGATTATGCTGAAGCCGCAAATGAGGCATCGGGGCCACTGACGGCCGGAACACATGCTTACTCAGCTTACGACGTTATCAAAAAGATTCGTCAACGCGCAGGTATTGGGTTAAATAATGGGGATGCCTACCTTGAATCCGTTAAGGGCGACAAGAATGCCATGCGTACTTTGATACGTAATGAAAGGAGATTAGAACTTTGTTTTGAAGGTTTCAGGTTTTGGGACCTGCGCAGGTGGGCCGCAAATCTTAATGATGCTGCCAAAGGTGTAAGCATTGCTCAAAATATCTATTCGCCTATCACTGTGGAAAACAGGTCTTTCAAAGATTATATGAGCTATGGCCCGATTCCTTACAGTGAAATTTTAAAATATAATGCACTACAGCAAAACGCCGGGTGGTAGTACCTGCAAACTTTCAATCGAACACGTATTTAAAAGTTAAAAAATGAAAAGATTAATATATGCCTATGCTACAGTGGTTTTGTTGTTAGTACTGGGTTCCTGCAAAAATTCTGATGTTGTCTTTCCTGACTATAAAGTTCAGGCAGTCTATTTCGCGTACCAATATCCAATCCGGACCATTACATTGGGTGAGGATATTTACAATACGGATTTTGATAACCAGCACAAATGCCAGATCATGGCAACAATCAGCGGTGTTTATTCAAATACCAGAGATATCACAATAGGGATTAAAGTAGATAATTCCCTGACTCAGGGCCTTCAGTTTAATCCGCCTGATTATAACGGCGAAGTTTTGTCCATGCCTGCTTCTTATTATCGTCTTGCCTCCGACAAAATCGTCATTCCTAAAGGAAAGATCGTGGGTGGCGTAGAAGTTCAGCTTACAGATGCCTACTTCGCTGATCCCCTCGCCACCAAAGTAACTTATGTGATTCCTGTCAGCATGACTAATGTCAGTAACGGCGATTCTATTTTAAAAGAGAAAAAATTTACACTATACGCCATCAAGTATATCAATATGTGGACAGGTAATTATCTGCGAAGGGGAAAAGACATTATTCAGGGCAAAGATGGTCACCCGGAATTAACCAATACTATTGTCCGCCATAACCAGTATGTAGAGAAAGATGAAGTTAAACCATTAAGCACGATCTCGCTTAAAAAATCCCTGTTGCCGCTGGTTTTTAAGGGCGCCGGAAACCTAAACAAAGACTTCCCGCTACAGCTTACTTTTGATGAAAACGGCAATTGTTCAGTATCTGCCGGGGCAGCAGGTTTTATGGCTTCCGGCTCAGGGAAGTTTGCAAAAAGAGGGGAGAAAAATAGTTGGGGCTCGCAGGATCGTGACGCGATTTACCTGAACTATCAAATTGAATCAAATGAGATGAAAATAGCTTGCACCGATACGCTTGTCTTGCGTGACCGGGGGGTTAAGATGGAAACATTTAATCCGACAAAATAAATTTCAAACCTATTTAGATTGTTAACAATGAAACAACTTCTTAAAATAACTTCAACGCTATTCTTTGCTGCGTTTTTAGCTTCCTGTTCAAAGCATGAAGTGTTTGATTATCAGGTTGAGAAGCCTGCTACGGTCGCGGCTCAGGAGCAGGTTAATGCTTACCAACCTCTGAAAACCTATCTGGACAGACAAAATAATCCTGGTTTTAAACTCGGGGCGGGCGTGTCTTTAGGTGATTATGTCAGTAAAGGCCTGATGTACCGTTTAATTAATAGCAATTTTGATGAAATAGCGCTTGGCTACGAAATGAAACACGGCGCGGTAGTACAGGCTAACGGTGACCTTTCGCTGAAAAGTGTTCAGAATCTGATAGCCACAGCTAAACAGGCAGGTATTAGCGTTTACGGCCACACTTTAGTGTGGCATGCCAACCAAAATGCGGCCTATTTGAATAAACTGATTGCCCCGACTATCACAAACGGCGGGGGAGGTCCCACCTGGGACCTGTTGACCGGTGCTGATTTTGAAGCATCAGACGTGTCTAACTACCTGATGACAAATTTAGAGACCTCATTTACTGCTCCGGGCGGCGGATTTAACGGCGTGGGGCGGGCTATCAAACTTACCAATACCAAGGCTCGTGATAATGACTGGGAAGCACAGTTTTTTCTGAAGTTTTCTCCGGCTGTGAAAGTGGGGGAGCAATATGAATTGAGCATGAATATCCGTTCCGATATCAATGCTTCCTTTGGTACGCAAGCTCATATCGTACCTTTTCAGTACAAGCACTGGGACTTTTTTGGTCAGCTTTCGTCAACGCCGGCATGGACTACTTATACGAAACAAATAACAGTTACTCCTGACATGGCAGACTGTGGTGCCATTGCTTTTAACCTTGGCAAAACGGCCACAAATTATTATTTCGACAATATAAAATTGAAGAAATACAATGAAAAGGGAGGACAAACAGAGATTGAAAAGAGTCCGGAAGAAAAGAAGACCCTTATCACCAATGCCATGGAGAGTTGGATTAAAGGAATGCTTTCAGCGACCAAAGATTACGTAAAAGCCTGGGATGTGGTTAATGAGCCGATGGATGACGGCAAACCAGCCGAATTAAAAACAGGTGCCGGCCGTACTTTACCATCAGATGAGTTTTACTGGCAGGATTATATGGGTAAAGATTATGCTGTGAAAGCATTTCAATTAGCCAGAGCCTACGGTAATGCAGGTGATCTTCATTTTATCAATGATTATGGCCTGGAGTCCAATTTGGATAAATGCAAGGGGCTGATTGCTTATGTAGCCTACATTGAAAGCAAAGGTGCCAAAGTAAACGGCATAGGCACACAGATGCATATCGATGCAAAAACGGACCGCGCGAAGGTTGCTGAAATGTTCAGATTGCTTGCGGCTACCGGTAAATTAATCAGAATCTCAGAGCTTGATATGGGCTTATCCGGAAAAAAGACTGCCCAGGCAACCGCGGATGACTATGCCGAGCAGCGAGATATGTACAAATACGTTGTACAGCAATACCTTGAGATAATTCCGAAAGCTCAACAATACGGTATCACTTTCTGGAGCCCGCTGGATAGCCCAGATAACTCGATGTGGCGCGCCGGAGAGCCGATTGGTTTATGGAAGGAAGATTTTGTCAGAAAACCCGCGTATATGGGAGTAGTGGAAGGACTGACAAAGAAATAACTGGGGTAAACTAGCAGGAAAGTCACAGCGCATTTCAAAGGTGTTGTGACTTTTTTTGTGTAACGATAGTGGTTTGCTTCCGAAAATCAACTCAAAGAAAGTGCTTTACTTTTTACAGATCTTTTGAGGAGTGCTAAGTGCACCGGGGGGGCTGGGCTTAGCGGTTTGTGACGGAGCGGCTGAACCAGGCTGAAGAGCAAAGCTCGTCAATCTTTAATCCTGCCGGTGGCAGATGCTGCATTGCAAAACCTTAAGGGTATGATACTTAATCTGTAAAAGCCAAATAAGCTTAATAGCATGATAAAATCAGAACCGTAAATTTTACATTTATTTATTCTTTTTGTAAAAGAACTTTGATCAAACAGCATATTATTACTCTTGATTGAAGCGAAACGACAGTTTGAACCAATTATCTGAAAAAACCTTCTTTTAAAAATGGCAAGAAAAATACTTTGCTTTTTGCTGCTCTGCGCGGCGTTAGTATATCCGTTTGGTGTAAAAGCTCAACCAGCCCATACAAACCCAGGTCTGCATCAGTCAGGTTTGGTTATCTGGGATGATAAACCTGCCAAAACATGGATGACCGAAGCATACCCCATGGGTAACGGTCGTATTGGCGGAATGGTGTTCGGCGGCACAGCCCTGGAACATATCCAATTCAACGAAATTAGTTTGTGGACAGGCGACGAAACCAACACAGGTGCCTACCAAGCCTTTGGCGACCTTTACGTTAGTTTTGATGGGCAGGATACCTCGCGGAAAGCCCCGGCTGACTACCGAAGGCAACTTGACCTCAGCAAGGCAGTTCAGCAAATAACCTATACCGATAACGGTGTAAAATATAAACGCGAGTATTTTTGCAGTTTCCCCGACAAAATAATGGTACTGCATTTTACTGCGGGTTCAAAAGCAGCCTATTCCGGCGTTGTAAAACTTGCGTCTGCACATAACGCAGTTGTTACCGCCAAGGGGGCCACCTTACAAATTACCGGTAAGCTGGATAACGGGTTAAGCTATAACGCAACTGCTTTGATAAAAAACGAAGGCGGTTCGGTTACTATAGAAAGTGATGGTAAGGGTGGCTCACAACTGCATATTACCAAAGCCAATGCGTTTACTATTTTACTTTCTGCCGCTACCAATTACAGCAACAAAAGGAGTGATGGCTGGAGGGCCGGTAACCCTGCTGAAATAGTAAAACAATCATTATCCTTAGCATCTGCCAGGACATACCAGGACCTGCTAAACACTCACCTGAAAGATTATCAGGGTTTGTTTGGCCGCGTGTCTTTAAACCTGGGCAATGTAACTGCTCAAAAAAGTTTGCTGCCCACTTATCAGCGACTGCTCGATTACAAAACCGATGGGGACCCGCAGTTAGAGGCCTTGTTATTTCAATATGGTAGATACCTGCTTATCAGCTCCTCACGCAAGGGAGGTTTGCCGGCTAATTTGCAAGGCTTGTGGAACGAAAGCAATGATCCGCCATGGCGAAGTGATTACCACTCCAACATCAATATCCAGATGAATTACTGGCTGGCCGAGCCAACTAATCTTTCTGAATGCCATTTCCCATACCTCGATTATATCAACAGCATGCGTGAAGTAAAGACGGAAAGCACCCGGAAGCAATATCCCGGTGTACGCGGCTGGACGGTTAAAACCGAGAATAACATTTTTGGCGGATCCAGCTTTTTATGGAACACACCGGGCAGCGCATGGTATATGCAGGCAATCTGGGAACACTATGCCTTTACAAAAGATAAGGATTACCTGAAAAATTTTGGTTATCCTGTTATTAAAGAGGTTGTAGAATTTTGGGATGATCATTTAAAACGCCGTGCTGATGGAACATTGGTTTCTCCCCTGGGCTGGTCGCCGGAGCATGGACCTACCGAAGACGGGGTAACTTATGATCAGGAAATTATTTACGACCTGTTTACCAACTATATCCAGGCTGCGGATATTTTAGGAATGGATCAGGCTTACCGTAACCATGTGGCCGATATGCGCGAACATTTGCTGATGCCAAAAATTGGCAAATGGGGCCAGCTTCAGGAATGGGAAACCGATCGTGACGATCCGAAAGATACACATCGCCATTCGTCCAACCTGTTTGGCTTACATCCCGGCAAACGCATCAGCACCATCAAAACACCTGAGTTGGCCAAGGCTGCAAAAGTAAGCCTGCTTGCCCGTGGCGATGTATCAACAGGATGGTCAATGGCCTGGAAAATGAATTTTTGGGCCCGCCTGCAGGATGGCAACCATGCGTACAAAATACTGACCAACTTTATAACCCTGGTTGGAGGCTCGGGCGTAAACTATAACGAAGGCGGCGGTTTATATGCCAATCTTTTCTGTGCCCATCCGCCATTTCAGATAGACGGCAACTTTGGTTATACAGCGGGTGTTACCGAAATGCTGCTCCAAAGCCAGACAGATGAAATTCAGTTATTGCCGGCATTACCCTCCAAATGGGCAACCGGCAGCGTACAAGGTCTCCGGGCACGCGGCGATTTTGAAATCACCAACATGGAATGGAAAGATGGTAAAATCGTTAAATTATCTATCAAATCATTAGCGGGAGGTACGTGCAAATTACGTGTACCCAATGCTTTAAAAAGCAAAACAGCTTTATCAAAAAACGCGGGAACCAGCCAGGATATAGGTTATAGCTTCAGCACACAAGCCGGCCAGGTTTATGATTTCATTGCAGTTATTTAAGGAATTTAATATCATATGTTAAAGTTCAGGCATCTTATTGTAGTTGTAATATCGATCTGCTTTTTTTACCGGTAAAAGGACAGGATAGCGATAAAAATGGCCTTTGGAATGGATTTGAAAAAGTTAAGTTAGCTATCGACGGACAGGTCTTTTTCGTTTTTCGATTCTATGTTGGTCAGCCTGAACAGGGAGCCTGAAACCTCATGTTGAGCGAGGTAGAGTGTAGTTTGCTTCGGCAAGCTGATAGGAAGAGTAGTGGCCGGATACGTTCAATTCGGATGGCATTGTGTCTATCTCTGCCCTAATCTGTTCCAGGTTATCTATGACATGGTTAAGATAACCAGTTCTTGTTCAATCCTCGAATAATCTCTTTGGTATAGTCCGTTTTCTGCGTGGCTTTATTAAAGAAGAGACCATCAGCTAAAAATCATATACGATGTAGCTCATGAGACTATTATGCGAAAGCCTTTATTCATGGCTCGCCAAAAAAATGAGGCCGTATCATTTGTATTTATGATACGGCCTCATGCTGTTATCAGACTGTAGCTTTTTACGCAACGCCATTTAATGCGTTAAAAGCTTTTTCGGGAGATTCTTTGTTTATGTTATAGAAATGATCAGTAAAGCCTATTCTTATTTCAAATTTGTCTTCAGCAACACCGCTGACAATTGCGTCAGCAACTGCGGAAGGAGGCATCTTGTCGACAGGAATATTTTTTGAAAATTCAGTGTCCACCAGCGGAGGCAATACTTCAAATACTTTAACATTGGTTTTTGACAGGGATAATCTCAATAACCTGGTGTAAGACTGCAAGGCCGCCTTACTGGCGCTATAAGTAGGCATAACAGCCCATGGAACAATGGCGACAACTGATGTGATGTTAATTACCGCAGACGCTGCATTTTTCTTCAGGGTTGGTAAAAGCTTTTCAGTTAATCGTAGCGGAGCAAGATAATTGATCTCCATTTCCTTACGGGCACCATCATAAGCATTGGAGTTTTCATTCAAAGAATACTGATGCGCACTGCCAGAGTTGTTGATCAATACATTTAACCCGGGGTAGCTTGATTCCACTTGCTGCACCAAAGCATCCAGTTCGCTTTCGACAGTGAGATCACATTGGATCACGCTAACATTATCCAAACTGCCTGCAGCAGCATTTAATTTTTCGATATTTCTGCCTGCGATAATCACTTTATTACCCAGCGCGGAAAATTTACGGGCGGTTTCCAGACCAATACCGGAACCACCGCCAGTGATCAGGATTGTGTTGTTATTAGTATTCATGATATTTAAATTGATGAGTTAAAAATGTTATTGTTTGATGTTTGGGAATTCTTATTTGCTTTCGGCGATCAGGATGGTAGCCAGTTTGTCCGGCATAGAAATGAATGGAGTATGGCTGCTTTGCAGGGTATAAACTTTATCCACTTTACCTGCTTTTACCATATACTGTTGTGCAGGATAGCTGATGGCATGGTCATTAACGGTGTGGATATAGACTTTTCTAACGCTGCCGAAATTCTTTTCAGTCAGGTGCACTGGTGTGGCAAGAGGTGCCAGTGGYTCCGGTTTAATGTTAGCGGCGATATATTCCTGAACTTGCTGAGGTGCATCTGCTGCGAAGATATCGGCAGCGGCATCTTTGGCTATGATTGCTGCACCGTGCTGCTGGTCGATGGTAAGGGATTTRCCGATATGAGATGCWGGGTCGCCTTTTGCGAGTGATAAAAGGCTGTCKCCGTCATGCGGCAGCGCTGCTGCAAGAAAAATCAGTTCTTTAATTTGTGAGGGAACTTCTTCGGCAACCTGGCTGATCACCAGTCCGGCAAAACTGTGTCCCACCAAAACTACATTAATGCGGGTGCCGATAGCAGCTTTTACCTGGTCAACATAGGTTTGAAATGTGATACCGGCAAATGAAGTGGTATCTTTTCCGTGACCTGCAAGGTTAACATTGATCACTTCTTCGCCCTGGGCTTTTAACAAAGGTATCACTGCGTCCCATGAAGAAGCATCTGACCATGCTCCGTGAACAAGTACAATGGTTTTAGAATTTTTGTTAGTTGTTGTTTTGGCTTGAGCGGTAAAACCTAATACACTCATTACCATCATTATTATTGTTGTTTTCATGTTTGTCTGATGCCTAATTGTTTAGGACATGACAAACATCGGGGTATGCGGCAGCAATAAGTTTAACCCAGGTTAAAATCGAAAAAACCTCTGAAAAAAAGTTTTGTAGATGGATTCAGTAAAATGAAAACGCTTTTATGGCTGCTTATGAGCGGATATTCAACCTGCTAACCTTGTCGGCCAGCGTTTCTTTCAAAATTATTATGGGTAGCTTAAGGCTATGTGACCTGTTCTGTTCCGTTTAAACAAAATTTTATGGGCAGCCGGCATAAGCCTCTCCTTCCCATCTTAATACATCATTTTCCTCAGCGATCACTATCGTTTGGAAAGACCTCATAAGTGTAATGCCGTAGTTGATAACGGAGGCGCGTAGATCTTTATACTTTGAACTGGGGTTTTAGGATAAAAACCCCAGTTCAGATCATCAGGTTCCTGTCAGGAAATAACAGTCAACCTAATTTCATCTGTGTACAAGCAATGCTCCGGTTACGAATGCGTTATTCCCCTTTCAAACTTTTCACCGGGTTAGTTAACGCTGCTTTGATAGCCTGGTAACTTACTGTCAGAATAGATATGAGCAAGGTAAGCGCCGCAGCGATTACAAATACCCAGATATTGATAGTAATCCGGTAGCTGTACCCCTTCAGCCATTGATACATTAAATACCAGGCGATAGGTGAAGCGATGCAAAAGGAGATCACGACCAGTCTCAGAAAGTCTATAGAAAGCAATGTGGTTACGCTGGCTACCGAAGCACCGAGTACTTTTCTTATACCAATTTCTTTGATGCGGTTCTGTGCCATGTAGGCGGCCAGGCCAAAAAGCCCGAGGCAGGAGATGATGATCGTCAGCCCGGCAAACAGACTGGCCAGGGTACCGATCCGTTGTTCGTCGCCGAACTTCTTGGCATATTCCTGGTCGACAAAACTATACTCAAACGGATAATCCGGGTTATATTTCTTAAATATGGCTTCGGCCCGGCGAAGGTTTTCTTTGGTGGAGTTGGTATTATTAAGCTTATAATGGATGATATTGAACCAGGAACTGGGTCCCTCGATAAGCATGTGCTGAACAGGTTCGTAAGGCGAGCTGATAATAAAATCCTTGATCACACCAACAATATGCCAGGTCTTCATGTCTTTACCCTCCCCCTGACTGATCGATTTACCAACAGGGTCTTTCAGGTTCATGATCTTAACTGAAGCCTCATTGACCAGCATGGCGGTTGAATCTGTAGGGTAATTCACAGGGTCGATGTCCCTGCCGGCTACGAGCTTAAGGCCCATGGTTTTAACCAGGCTGCCGTCCGAACTGTAAATAATAAAATCAACCTTGTTCTTGGGCAATGAGCCTGGCCAGTTGAAGCCCCAGCTATCGCTGTATCGCTGTGTTATGGGGGAATTTGTTTTGGACACAGAAGTTGCCGCGCCGCTCGAAAGTAATTCGTTTCTGATGGATGGATAGTGCTTCGCGATTTCGCCAGACATAAAGGTGTAAACCAGGTTGTCTTTCTTGTAACCGGTATCCCTGTCTTGGGCGTATTGTAACTGTTGGCGGATAATGACGGTGCAAATGATTAGCACTACTGCAAACGTAAACTGGATAACCACCAATAATTTACGGGGTGTAACCAAGGCATTTGCTGCTTTGAAAGTACCCTTCAGTACAGCTACAGGCTTAAAAGATGATAGGTATAAAGCCGGGTAGCTTCCCGAAATAACACCCGTGATGATGATGAAGCCCAGCGCGATAAGCCAAAAGTATGGGTTGCTGTAGGGTACAAATAACTGCTTTTGGGTAAGCTGGTTGAAACCGGACATGCTGAGCTGTACGATCACGATAGCGAAAATACCCGCGATAAAAGCGATCAGGACAGATTCGCCCAGAAACTGCCAGATCAGCGAACCCCTTAATGCGCCTACGGTTTTGCGGATCCCCACCTCACGCGCGCGTTTTTCGCTTCTGGCCGTACTTAAATTCATGAAGTTGATGCAAGCGATGACGAGGATCAACACAGCAATCAGGGAAAATACCCTGATCCGTTCGATTTTCCCCCCGATTATTTTTCCATCCTCAAAATGAGAATACAAATGCCATTTACTTGCCGGGTGCAAAAACTGCTGAATATCTTTAGTATCGGAATGATTTTTGGTAAAGTTCAGCACGGCAGCATTAGCGTGGGCTTCCGTTACGCCGGGCTTTAAAAGCACAAAAGTTTGAATGGAGTTATTACCCCAGTATTCATCATCCTGACCTATCTTTTTCAGGTATGACCACGGCATCAGGTATTCAAAATCAAAGCGGGTATTATTCGGAAGGTCCTTCATCACCCCGGTCACTTTGAAATAGGAATTACTATCTATTTTAACCGTTTTCCCTATTGCGTTTTCCACCCCGAAAAGTTTCTTCGAAAATTTTTCAGTGATCACGATGTTATTTACTTCGCTCAACGCGGTTTTCCGGTCTCCGCTGATCAATGGAAAACTGAACATGGAAAGAAAGTCCGGGTCGGTAAAATCGCCCGATGCTGTCAGGTGTTTGTCGCCGAGGGTAAATAAAAAACTGGCATCGGTAACCCTGGCTACTTTTTCCATTTGCGGCAATTCTTCTTTCATCACCCTTCCCATGATTTTAGGGGTAGTTTCCCAGCTCCATAATTTTCCGTCGAATTTTGAGCGGTTATAAACAGAATAAAGCCTTTCCCGCTTTTCATGGAATTGATCAAAGCTGAGCTCGTTATTAATCCAAAGCAAGATCAGCGCGGCGCTGGCCATGCCGATAGTCAGTCCAAGGATATTGATCAGGGAGAATGTTTTTTGCCGCAGAAGGTTGCGCCAGGTGATCTTTAAGTAATTTTTCAGCATATGGTCAGGCTTTGATAAGGATAAGACGCCAATATTACGTAATAGGTTGCAGCACTTTTCTTCTTTTTTTATTCAGCAGCAGAAACTGGTACTTTAGCAAGGCGCGCCAATAAATAGTTCAATTAAATGCGCTTTATTCCGAAATATCTTTCCAGCTAAACACATGTCATCTATTAATAATTTACATAGCTTCATTTGACGATATACATAAATATTATAGGCAATATTTTCGTGTAAGCACAACTACGTTCTGATTGTTTCGAATACGAATGGCGGCCACTTCGCGATCTGATATTTTTTTCCCTGATTAAAACAATTTTGCAATAAAATGATTTATTTGTCTAAATTTAAATGTTAATTATTTAGACAAAATGAAATATTCCATATCCGATCTGGCACAGCTTTCCGGGATCTCTGTTCACAATATCAGGATATGGGAGCGTCGTTATGGAGCATTGAAGCCTTCCCGTACGGTCGGCAATACGCGCTATTATGACGATGAGCAGCTAAAACGCTTGTTGTGCATTGCGGGCCTGTATCATGCAGGCCATAAAATATCACGTGCTTGCGCGCTGGATAGGGATAATATGTCTGCTCTTTTACAGGATCAGATCGAACTTACTTTACCGGAGGAGCACCGCTTTGAATATTTCATCGTACAGATCGTCAACCACGGCCTGGCATATAATGAAACCCGGGTCAATGAACTGATATCCGCCTCTTTCCAAATGAACGGGGTGCCCGGTACTTACAAGTATGTGATCTACCCCATCCTGGTGCGTATGGGGCTAATGTGGCTTAATGAATCGCTTTGTCCTTCCCAGGAACATTTCCTTTCAGCGATCATCAGGCAAAAGCTGCTTGCCGCGATCGATGCTTTAAATCCGCCGGTTGAAGCGTCGGGCTCAAGCTGGCTACTCTTTTTGCCGGAGGATGAAGACCATGACATTGGCCTGCTGCTGGCCAGTTACCTGCTACGTTCGGCGGGGCAAAAAGTAATCTATTTGGGCCCCAAATTACCGGTGTTCGCCCTTGCGAACACCGCGGATGCTACAGGTCCCGAAAACTTGCTTTTTTTTATGACTCGTGCCCGGCCGGTAGCCGATGCCCAAGCTTACATAACGCTTTTATCCACTCAATTTCCGGCTGCGAAGATCCTGCTGTCGGGTAATACGAAGGTGTTGGGCAGCATTGATTATCCTCAGGGCGTTAGATGGATGCGCACTTTGCAGGATTTCGAACAGCTCATCGCCGGACTACCTGAAATGTCGAAACCATGAAAAAGAAATTTGACCTACTTTCAGCGGAGTGCAGCAAACTGACCACCCGCAGGTACAGCACCAGTTTCGCTTTGGGGATTCGGTTCCTGGATAAACAACTGCATGGCCCGATCTATGCGATTTATGGCTTTGTACGCCTGGCCGATGAGATTGTGGACAGCTTTCATGATTACAACAAACATCAGTTGCTGGAGGAGTTTAGTAAGGATTGCTTCCAGGCCATCAGCAACAAGATCAGCCTGAACCCCATCCTCAATGCTTTCCAGCAAACGGTTAGCGATTACCAGATCGATCACCAGCTTATCCGCCAGTTCCTCGATAGTATGGAAATGGACCTTGAAAGGCAAACTTACGATAAGGAAAAATATGAAGCTTACATCCTGGGTTCGGCAGAAGTGGTAGGGCTGATGTGCCTACACGTATTTACAGGTGGTGACCGGCAGGCTTTTGAGCAACTGAAGCCACGGGCGATGAAACTGGGAGCGGCCTTTCAGAAGATCAATTTCCTGCGGGATATTGGGGCGGATTACCAGCAGTTGAACAGGTCCTACTTTCCGGGGGTAGACCTGGCTAATTTTACGGAAAAGGATAAGAAAAAGATCGAACAGGATATCGAAGCAGACTTTGAAGAAGCGCTAAAAGGGATTCGGGACCTGCCAAGATCTTCAAGGCGCGGTGTATTCCTGGCTTACCGGTATTACCGTAATTTATTCAGTAAGATCAGGCAGGCTGGCGCCAGCACCGTTTTTTCCAAACGCTTCAGGATTTCTAACGGTCGCAAACTTTTGCTGCTATTAGGTACTATCCTTAAACATCGCCTTAACTGGATTTAATAAAATTGTTTATATACTTTCGTTAGATATACCGGCAGAATCAACCAGAAAATTATTTTCGCTTATTTCGGTGTCTCCGTCAAAATTAACCGGAATGCTTTCAGTTCCCTGAAGGCGCTCCCTGAACATCGTCATTGCTAATACCCTTTTTGCTTTTCTTTACCGCTTCTTTCAGCTTGCCGAAGCGGTAATTCAGGCTGGTGGTAAAGCCTCTGAAGTAGACGCGGTTAATATTTGTTTGCGTAAAATCGGGCCCGAATGAATTCCTGATGTTATCCCTGTATTTGCTGAACGGATTATTCACCGTGGCAGAGAACGAAAGTTTATCTTTCACCACATCTTTATTAACAGTGAATGATACACTGGCATAAGGATTTGAAGTTCCCTGGATAGAAAGGTTAGGGCCATTCAAAAATACATTGGTGCTAACGCGCCAGCCCTTCTCAAAATTATAACCACTGTTTAGCGATGCACCATACATAAAGCCCTGGTTCTTTACCAGCTGACCATTCACTATGCCCTGCACACGGCCATGCGCAATTCTTCCGTTAAACGACGAGCTCCATTTTTTGGTGATGGGGTAATTGATATTGCCGTTGAAGGTAAACAGACGGGCCTTGCCGGTGTTATCAAAACTGCTGCGGGTAATATCCGTGGCCGGGTCAAAAACCACAACAGGCATAATCAGGTCATTAAAATAATTATAGCCAAGCATTAGGTTCAACGACGCCTTTTGAGTTCTGCTATAACTTAACTGGATACTATTGGATACCGCGGGCCTGAGGTTAGGGTTCCCGGACGATTCGAAGTTCGGGTTCGAGCGGTCCACAAAAGGGTTTAGCTGGTAGATACCCGGGCGCTGGATTCTTTGCGAAAACCCAAGATTTACTGTACTGGAATTTTTAAACCGCTTATTAATACTTATCGAAGGCACTATGTTAAAGAAGTTTTTACTCAGCTGCGATGTGGTAGAGATAAAATCAGCATCGATCAGTGTCTTCTCTATTCTGGCGCCTGCTTTAAAGCTCCAGTTTTGCAGGGTGTAGCTGTAGCTGTTGTATGCGCCCAGTACATCTTGTTTATTATCAAATTTATTGCTTCGCGATGGGTCGGCCTCAAAATTACCCGTTGTCGCATTATATCCAAGGTACTGAAAATCGCTGTTGTTATTACGCATAATTGCTTTTACCCCCATTTCAATAGTCAGTTTCTTTACAGGGTGTACATAATCTAACTGGAAAGTCTGTTCCGAAGATTCGCCTTCGTTGTGTTGCAAGTAATCGGGCGTGGTATAGTCCACACGGTTTGATGCTGTTAGCGCGGCATTCTGAGTGTTGTTGAATGTGTAATACTGGTACGAAAAGGTGAGCAGCTTCTGCTTACTGCTTTTAAAACCCAGCTGGTAATTTAAGGCCACATTGCTCCCCCTGCCGCCTGCCGTATTGTTATTGTACAGGTCATATTGCTGAGCCTTGTTGCCTGTCTCTTTCAAAACGGAATTTTGCGTGTTAATGCCGTCCTGATTATTTCCGTTAATATTAAATTGCCCCGAGATAAGGTTGAGGCTGTCTATTTCGTAGCTGATCCCGATTTCCGCATAACCATTTTTGCCATCCCATTCTGCAGAGTTATGCTGGTTGAGGCTGGTAGGGTTGCTTCCGGTACTAAACCTTTTAATGGAGCTGAGCACCTCGGGCGAATTTGAAACATTAGCGCCAAAATAGCCGGATAGCTCCAACTTGCCTTGTTTAGACGAAAACGATCCACCGAACCTTGGGCCTCCCACTGGAAATACATGGCTGACATTCAGTGTACCATTATACCCGTTATTCACTTTTTTATTCGTTACAATATTGATGATACCCGCCATTCCCTCAGCATCATATTTAGACGAAGGGTTGCTAATTACCTCAATGCTTTGAATGGTGGACGCAGGCATGCTTTTGAGGATATTCTTGGGGTCGCGCTCCATCATGCTCGATGGCTTGCCATTAACAAATATCCTGAAGCTGCTATTCCCCTTTAGCAGGATATTATCGTCGCCATCTACGCTCAACAAAGGCACTTTGCGCATCATCTCCAGCACATTATTGCTTTTGCTGTCTGGGTCAGATTTTAGGTCGTATATAAGTTTATCAACCTCCTGTCTAATGATGGGTTTATCGGCTATGATAGCCACCGTTTTAAGTTGTGTAGTTTGCAAGCTGATGGCAATGCTGCCCAGATTTAAAGAAGGTTTCTTATTGTCTGTCAAATCGATAGGGAGCGTTTTCGGGTTAAAACCAACACTTATCATCGAAAGCAGGTATTTTCCTGATGACAGCTTTTTAAACGTAAATGTCCCGTCTGTTTTGGTCACGGCTGTTTGCACCAACTCCTTTGCTTGGTTGCGCAGATGTACGGTTATATAACCAAGCGGTTGTTTCGACATCGAATCGGTTGCAATACCGTTTAATGCGAATAATGTCTGCCCTGCCTGCCCGAATACCTGGACGCTAACAAATAAACATAGGATGATGAGTAAAAATTTTAGCTTCATGTTGATGTGATAGGTGAAATGTTTTAAAAATTTTCGAGCCACCACAATTACTATTGCGATTGCTATAATACCATGTTATGCATAGTACTATGCCGGTATGACAACAGCCACAGTGAATTTGTTACACTTATTTGAAATAAAAATTCCATACCTGTAGTATTATCTAATTATCAACTTTATACTTACGACTTAAAGGCACGCATGGTAATTGGAGTCCCCTACTCACATTTATTTAAGAACTCAAAAATCCGCAGGCTCCCAAGAAAGTGACCGCCATGCTATTTTTGAACCGGTCAAGGAAAACGCCGGTGAATAGAGCTTGCAGGGTACAGCTACTTTTATAGTGTATAAAATGCTTTTGCGACGAAATACATTTTTTACCGACCTTGAAGAGAGTGATATGTCAGTAAATGATCTGTCGGACGGGCTAAACCATGATTACCCAGGAAAATTATTACTTGAATACGGCGAAATGAAGAATTTAAAGGAGAAGTGACAAGTATAGTGAAGCAAGCTTATCCCGCCGTATTTTATGAAAACTTACCGGTAACCGCATATTTACACGGAACATTATTAACCTCAGATAAAAACTCCATTTGAAAATAAATACCAATTAAAAACAATCCTATTATATAAATATATTTTATGAAGAATTTATGAATTATAAGGATTTATTTAAGATTTATTTCATGTAACTTCCTTATTACCTTGCAAATAAATCTATTTCCTTCATTTTATTTTGATATAATTTAGCGTTATAAATTATATTATGAAAGTATTACTGACGGTTATCATCTTAGCAATTTCTATGCGGCCTGTACAGGGTCAGGTTAGCCAAAGCTTGTCATCGTCCGCACAATTGTTTGGTGTAATTGACAAAGCAGATTTAGCGATGACATCATGTGACTTTGAAAAAGACGCTAATGCAGAAATACTTTTTGACAAATGCGAAGTTTCGTTTAATTACCGTTACGAGCGCGAGATCAACCGGCATATCCGTATCAAGATCTTTAATGATGACGCAAAAAATGCTACTAATGTCAAGTTAAGATATTTTACCGGTAACCATCCGGAATCCATTTCGGATATTCAGGCGGAAACGATTAACCTAATTGGGGGCGCTGTAGAATTTAGCAAGGTCGATAAACAACAGATATTCAATCAAAAAATAAATAAATCCCTTTCAGAGATTGTTTTTTCCTTTCCTAACGTAAAGGCGGGATCAATAATAGAGTATTGCTACAAGGAAACAGCTTCGTCATTTAATATTCCTGACTGGTATTTTCAAACTACAATACCAACGCGATATAGTGAAATTAGCACAGAGATACCCAGCATCTTGTCCTATAAAAGCTTGGCAATAGTTAATCAACCTTTTGCCAAAAGCACTGATCAGATCAAAGCACTGGCAAACGTTCCTTCTCTTAAGCCGGAGCCATTTACGGGTGCTCCAAAGGATAATCTGGATCATATTGCTTATCAGCTAACGAACATTAATGGCAGCGGCGTTTACAAATCTTACGCCGACACCTGGCAGAAGATAACTGACGACCTGCTGAGTTACGATGATTTTGGCGGCCAATTGAACAGAAAACTTACGGGCGAGGCAGATATTATTACTAAAGCAAAGTTGCTGAAGGCCGACAGGGATAAAATAGCTTATATTTTTGAAGAAGTACAAAAGCAGATGAAATGGAATAATTCAACTGTTTGGTACACCACTGCGGGCGTAGTTGATGCCTGGGATAAAAAAACAGGCAATTCGGCCGAAATAAATCTGATCTTATATCATTTGCTTAAGAAATCCGGTCTTAATGTTTTCCCGATGTTGGTGAGCACCCATAACAATGGCAAAGTTTATCCTAATTATCCAAATAAGAGCCAGTTCAACAAAGTGGTATCCTACATTCCTGTGGATAGCACCACCTACTTTGTCCTTGATGCCTGTAATAAATATTATACATATAACGAGATTCCGGTTAGCTTACTAAGCAATTTTGGTTTATGCATACAACCTGAAGCTGAAAAAAACTATGATCTGGTTTTTTTGGAGAAAAGTGAGCCGGTTTTACAGACAGTGAATATCACAGCTAACATTCTGCCCGATGGAAAGATGAATGGGAGTGCTGAAATAAACAGCTATAGCTACCGTCGTATAAGTGCATTAGAACGGTACAAAGCCGATGGCGAAAAGAAATATGTTAATTACCTAAGGGACAAAGATAACAATCTTAAGATTACCGGACTGAAACTGGAAAATACGGATGTGGACACGCTGCCATTAAAACAACATGTTGATTTTACGCTTATGCTTGCTGCAAGCGACGAAAGCTATATTTATTTCACGCCCAATCTCTTTAACCGTTTAAAAAATAACCCTTTGTTAAGTGAAAAACGGTTAACAGATATTGATTTTGAGTACCGCAACAATTACGTTACCACGGGTATTTTTACTGTCCCTTCCGGCTATAAAGCCGACGTTTTACCCAAAGATGCCAGTTTAATTATGCCTGATAAAGGTATATCGTTCAAGCGCCGAATCGCCGAACGGGATGGCAACATCACGGTAAGTTATATAGTAGATTTTAAAAAATCGTGGTATTCTAAAGATAATTACCCCGAAATACATGAATTTTTCAAAAAAATGTACGAAATGTTGAATGAACAAATCGTACTCAAAAAGTCCTAATGCTAATGAAAACTACGCCAAAAGTATTCATGCTGACTGTTGAAATTTTAATTGCAGTAAAACTTAAATCGTTTTGTCAAAGCAATGATATCCCAAAAGATGCTTACCGGGTAGCCGGTATTCCTGATTCTTTAAAAAAACATGCGAGCAGCGTGGTTCGCTATTCGGAGATTATTATCAACGTAAAAGGTCCTGGAAAAGCTACTATTAAATTGCATACTATTACAACATTGCTGAATGACAAAGCTCAGGACCTGGCCGGGCTATATATGGGCTACAACAAAAATTTTGACACCTACAGCGGTATCGAAATGAATGTGTTTAATGATAAAGGGGAGTCAATAAAAAAATACCGAAAGAGCGATATGTATGACGGATCTGCCGCGAATAGTGAGATGCTGGTAACCGATGAACGATTTTTATCCCTTAGGCATACGGCGGCGGCTTACCCCGTAACAATTGAAAAAAAATATGAAGAAGACAGGAATAGTTTTATTGATTTAGGCCAATGGTATCCCCAACTCATGGGGCAGGCCATCCAATATACAGTTATTAAAGTGATTGCCGATCCATCAATTGGATTTAGGTACAAAGTATTGAATAGTGACAGCAAACCAGTTAAGCGGTCTGTGAAAGGCCTGGATGAATACACATGGGAATTTAGAAATCTTCCTGTATTGAAAAACACATCAAATGTTTTGCCATGGAAAACCCTGCCCGATATTGAAATGGCTGTGAATAATTTTAATTGTTACGGCTATCAGGGCGATTTTAACAACTGGCAAAGCTTTGGTAAATGGTTTCAATCACTGAATAATGACGTTTGTACACTAACCCCAAAACGTGTTGCTGAAATCAAAAAAATGACAGACTCTATTAAGACAGCGCAGGGAAAAGCGCGTTTCTTATATCATTACCTACAGCAGAATGTTCGCTATGTCGACATCGATTTAGGTATTGGTGGTTACAGATCATATCCTGCAACATTTGTAGATGAAAAAAAATACGGTGATTGTAAAGCATTATCCAATTACATGCGGGCTTTATTAAAAGCAGTAAATATCGACGCCAATTATGTTATTGTAGGCGCTGGTGATAAAGCGCAGCAGGTTGAACCTGGTTTTCCGGCCAATCGATTTAACCATGTTATACTTTGTCTTCCTTTCAAAAATGACACTACATGGCTTGAATGCACCAGTCAAAAGCAAGCCTATGGAAAGCTTGGGGCATTTACTGAAAACCGTAAAGCATTACTAATCGATCACGATGGTGGCAGGTTGGTTAATACGCCTGGAAGCACCACAGCTGATAATCAGTTTAATAGTGAGGTTAACATTAAAATAAATACCGACGGAAGTGCTAAGACAAGTATCAAAATAGCCACGACTGGTGCTTACCGGTCGCATTATCTTGCTTACAACGCCTTAAGTATAGATCAGCAAAAGCAAGTTTACACCCGCTTGCTGCACATGCGCCAATTTTCTGAATTAAATATTACACATAGTGATTTGGATAATTCTATTAATGAAACTGATTTGGATATAACTTTCGATAAGTTCTGTGATATCGTTTCGGATGACAAGCTTTTTTTTCGACCATTTGCATTCGATCTTTCCACTTATATTTTTACACCTGATGCGAAAAGGAAAACCGATTTTCATTTTGAATATCCAATGGCAAAGTCATGCACTACCACTATCGATCTTCCACGAGGTTTTGAAATAGAAACTTTGCCGCCAAATGCAAGTTTAAAATTTGCGTTCGGAAGTTTTGAAATTAGCTATGTTTATAATCAATCCTCAAATAAAGTGGTCAGTATTGCTAAATTTAACATCAATAACGCAGTGATACCGCCAGAAAACTACGCTGAAATGCAGCACTTCTTTGACGAAGTAGGACAAGAAGAACGGCGAAAATTAGTTGTAAAACACAAGCAATAAACTAACTCTTACTTGTCGGTTTAATTAGTCGTTAGTACTCCTTATTTAATTGGCCAGCAGTTAAAAAAACAAGAAACTTTATTTTCGAACTTAATCAAGATGATTAGCGTTCTCCAAAAGAGCAGGGATATTTTACCAGAATCCATTAGCCCTCGCCCAAGTTTCAAAGAGTTTCGGCCATTTATGTACAGGTGATCCTTTCGCGCCCATACCCCACCCATGTCCTCCTGTTGGGAATAGATGTAATTCTGACAAAACGTTATGTCTTTGAAGGGCTGCATACATCATTTTACTATTTTCAACAGGCGATATAGGATCATCCATTGCCTGGGCCAGAAAGGTTGGTGGGGTGTTATCATGAACATGCAATTCCGGTGAATAATCTTTTGCTTTTCTTTCGTCGGTGTTGCCTGCCAATAGTTCTTCTCTGGAATGTGTTTTATCATAGGGAGGCAGCATGGTAATTACAGGATAAAGAAGCGCCACAAAATCCGGACGTGCATCCAAGAGGTCAATATCATCTGTCGATGTATACAACCGTTTGTCAGGCTCTGTTTCGATCATCGCTGCTAAGTGACCACCTGCAGAAAAACCCATAATGCCTAATTTGTGTTCATTGAACCCAAAACGCCGCGCCTGGCTGCGCATAACACGCATTGCACGTTGCCCGTCTTCAAATGGAACGTCAGGCGTTGCCCAACCTTCATCCGGAAGACGATAAATGAGCTCAAAAGCAACGATACCTTTTGACGCCAACCATTGGGCCGCCGGACCACTTTCTTTCCCTTGTTCGAGATGCGCATAACCGCCGCCACTTATGACCAGTATTGCTGTTCCGCCTGGATGCGCTGGAAGGTGTGCAATTAACCTTGGCTCAGAGATTTTAGTAATTGAGCCCCTATCCGTTATTTTTTCTTTTCCTGTAGGACCTGGGCCATCGGGTATACTTTTGTTCCATAATGGAATTACTAATTGTTTGTATGCCGATTGAGCCTGGGCGTTTTGTAAGGCTACTACAGCCATAAATAAAAACATAATTCTGAGCAACAACTTAGTTGTAGTAGTCATGATTATATGATTGATATCGTCGACTTTTAAACTGGCGATATGAAGATTCAGCCAAGCAAAACATGTAATTATATAACAATATTTTCTGTTTATATCATTTAAGGCTATAAACTATATTTCGGATATAAAATACACGAAACTGTCGCGACGCGAGCACGGGTATTTAATGATCAAATTAACCGCCGAATCTTAATTCAATGGTGGGTGACTATCGTAAGTTTTAAAAAAAACGTTTCTGCGTTGCCTTGCGCTAAGTTGCAAAAGGTCGGAAAATATTTTTGTCCTGGCTGACAAATTCAGCCCGGACAGATTCACTGCATAATGAACTGTTCACCTCTGCAATAACGATAAAACACCCTTCCCTCCATTGCCACAGCAACCGTGATTAATCCTTATGCTTAAAAAAGAGTGTATGTTAAATAATATGCATAAAAAAAGAAAGGCTGTAAGTTATTAACTTACAGCCTTCTACATCCGTCAGATGTACTCAAAGCCGTAGGCCCCACGAACCAATTCTTAGATGACCTGAAACGTTTAGCCACTATATTTGATGATTAAGGCCGATTTGAAATATCTAACCCGTTTTTAATTGAACCGGAGATAATGCTCACGGAATTTGACAGAAATGCCGTCGATGGATGTAATTAATCTAAGTAACTATCTTGAAAATACTTTATCCAAAAGGGTGTAGTTGAAGGTGATCAAGTAAATGTCCTTTAGCGATACGCAATTCAAAACCGTACTGTCCAATGTCCGCTATCGTTACATTAATTAATTTAAATAAGATGCATTTTACTTTATATTAGCAAGTTAAAGTTTTGGAACGTGAATTGAATTACCTTTTACTTGAAGTTACATATTTCCCATATTAGCCTGCTTGATTTATTCTTTATCGGAACAATATTCATTGGGCTCACTTTTGCCCTGTTATTATGGTTTACACGAAACATCAACCAGGCAGCAAACAAATTTCTTGCCCTGTCCCTTGCTGTGATGGTTTTGTGGATGGTGCATATCGCAAATATTGATATCTGGCTGCAGCTGCAATTTTCAATGGCACTTGGGCCACTGATCTATCTTTACGTATTAAAACTGACGCTCCCGGAATATAAATTTGGCTGGAAAGACTTACTGCATTTTATCCCGGTATTGTCGGAACAAGCTTCTGTATTGAATCCGGTATTACCACTTCTTACGTTTATTTCGCTTTTCATTTATTTGTATTGCTCGCACAGATTGATAGAACGCTTTTACAGGCGGCTAAAATTTATCGGTGGCGACCGGTACCGCAACGAATTGAAATGGCTGCATAGTTTATTGCTGGCTTTGGGCCTGTTATGCTTATTGTGTATAACCTTTACCGTTGCGGGCTATTTTGGCTATCATAACAGGTTCGATTTGCAGGCTTACTGCATCTTATATCTGCTTTTAGCGTCAGGGATGATATGGCTGGCTGTAAGGGCTCATTTAAAGCCGGAAATAGGCGTGCTGGCAACTCCCGCACCGAATTTAAAACCAATACTTCCTGCGGATTTAAAGCAAAAAGGTATTTGGCTGAAGAACATCGTAAAAGAAACCCGCTATTACCTGGATCCGGAACTAAGTTTAACCTTACTTGCGGAAAAGCTTGGCTTGACTACCCATGAATTATCGCGGATCATCAATACGGCGCTCAAAAAAAGCTTCAATGATTTTATTAATGAATACCGGGTGGCAGAGGTGAAAAGAAGAATTCAGGATCCGGCTTACGATGGGATAACGCTGCTGGGCATTGCGTACGATTCCGGGTTCAACTCGAAAAGCACTTTTAACCTCGCTTTTAAAAAAATGACGGCCAAAACCCCCGCAGAATATAAAACAACCCTGGGAAAAGAGCTCCTATCTTATAATTCAGGACGCCATCCGCGTTTTGCGACGGTAATTTCGTACCAGGAAACCACACCAAAGTGGTCTCATGGAAAATTTAACCGCAATTACATGATCAGGAATTATTTAAAAATCGCTTTCCGCAACTTTTGGAAACATAAGTTATTTACGTTGATCAATGTTGCCGGCCTGTCTATAGGCATAAGTGCAGCACTGGTTATTTACCTTTTGGTACATTACGATCTTACTTTTGACAAGTTCCATAAGGATGGTGACCGGATTTACCGGGTAGTCACGAACTTAACTTTCGGGGGCCAGGCGGGATATAACCCCGGCGTTTGCGGGCCGCTGCCCTGGGCAGTTAAAAACCAGGTGACGGGGCTGCAAGAAACAACTCCTATTTTCTCATTAGCACAACCAAACGTAACTGTGCCCAATGGCAGTAAATCGTCGTCCCGTTTTAAGGCCCAGAATAATGTAGTTGTTGCCGAAAGCACGTATTTCAAGCTTTTTGAGTACAAATGGCTCGCCGGTTCTGCTCAGTCAGCGCTAACTGCACCCTACCAGGTAGTACTTACATCCGGCCAGGCCGAAAAGTATTTCCCCGGCTTAAAATACGATCAAATGATTGGGCGCACAGTAGTTTATGATACATTAACAACCACCGTGAGCGGAATTGTGCAAAGCATTAAGCAAAATACCGACTTCAGCTTTCATGATTTCATTTCATTCCCTACCGCTTTTTCAAATCCGGCGTTAAAAATGCAACTGCGTTTACACAACTGGGGGGGAGTAAGCCCATCATACCAGCTTTTTGTTAAGTTAGTGCCACAGGTTACAACAGCACGAATTGAGCAACAGCTGAACGACATTGAGAAAAAGAACCTGCAACAGCGACCGGGCAATACGGAAGTGTTCGCATTACAACCACTAACTGACATCCATTTCAACACCACCTACGGAACTTTCGTTGGCGGTAGGGTTGCAGACAAAACAACGCTCTATGAGCTATCCGGTATAGCGCTTTTATTGTTGTTATTGGGTTGTATCAATTTCGTCAATCTCACTACTGCGCAATCTGCTCAGCGGGCCAAAGAGATCGGCATCCGCAAAACAATGGGCAGTAGCCGCAAGCAGCTGGTATTCCAGTTTTTGAGCGAGACTTTTCTGATAACACTGGTTTCTGTGATTATTTCGGTTGCGATTACACCAATAGTACTCCAGCTTTTTTCAACGTTTATTCCGCAGGGCATTCATGCAAGTTTGATCCTGCAACCGAACATTCTCTTATTCCTTGTTTCGTTGATAATTGTTGTCAGCCTGGCTTCGGGATTTTACCCGGCGATGGTGCTTTCGGGCTTCAAACCTGTTTCGGCCATTAAAAATCAGGTAAACGAAGGCAATAGCAAAACACGTAACGCAGTATTAAGGAAATCGCTTACGGTGGCCCAGTTTGCCGTTGCGCAATTTTTTATCATGGCAACTATCCTGGTGAGTAAGCAGATTTATTTTGCCATTCACAAGGATATGGGCTTCAAGAAAGATGCTATTTTAATCGTGAGTTCGCCAGTAAAAAAAGATGCTGTTTTCGTTTTTAATTCGCCGGTAAAAAAGAAACAGGAAAGCCTTAACCAGGTCTTTCTCAATAAGCTCAGGGCAATTCCGCAAGTCGATGCCGTAAGCATGGGCTTTGATGCAGCTACTTCTGATTACACAAATTCAACCGAAGGCAGTTATAAAGACGGGAAGAAAGAGATCAAGATCGAAAACATCACTACAAAATTCGGTGATGAAAACTATATTAAGGTTTATCATATTAAGCTGCTGGCAGGACGCAACCTGATGTCAGGCGATACATCAAAGGCATTCCTGATCAATAATACCCTGGCCAAACAGATCGGTTTTACTAATCCACAGGATGCGGTAGGCAAAGTGATAAGTAACTTTAATGGAAACAAGGATATGCAGATCATAGGTGTTGTGGGCGATTTTAACCAGGAATCAATACATGCAGCCATCGCACCTTTGGCTATTCTTACCAGTACCGATCCCAATTTCACTGGCACTTTTCATATTGCGCTTAAACCACAAACAG
Source organism: Mucilaginibacter sp. P4_A11 (assembly GCF_056402535.1). Taxonomy (NCBI): domain Bacteria; kingdom Pseudomonadati; phylum Bacteroidota; class Sphingobacteriia; order Sphingobacteriales; family Sphingobacteriaceae; genus Mucilaginibacter; species Mucilaginibacter sp. P4_A11. The sequence goes on along the minus strand of NZ_JBFUHE010000004.1, from coordinate 45,949 downwards.
TAAATAGCGGTGAGTGGAAAACTGCGCTTGCATCAATGGAGAAAGCATGGAAACAAATTTATCCGGATGATGATTTTGAATACCGGTTTTTTGATGAAAACATTGCCCGGCTGTATGACAGTGAGCAGCACATTTCCGCACTGCTGAGATGGGCAACCGGATTATCCATCCTGATTAGCTGCCTGGGTTTGCTTGGCCTGGCTATCTACACCACCAACCAGCGTACTAAGGAGATAGGCGTACGGAAAGTACTCGGTGCAACAGTAAGCCAGATCGTGGTGCTGCTTTCGGCCGAAATGGCAAGTCTGATCATATTGGCTTTCGTGATCATAAGCCCCGTGGCCTGGTGGGCTATGAATAATTGGATGCAGGGCTTCGCCGAACATACCACCATAAGCTGGTGGATTTTTGCACTTAGCGGTGGCGGCCTGTTACTGACCGCACTATTTACTTCTGGTTTTCAAACCATCAAAGCAGCACTGGCTAACCCGGCGAAGAGTTTGAAGAGTGAATAGCCATTGAAATATATCAGTTATATAGAACTTGAATTGGGCATTCCGCTGAAAATGACCAAGGATTCCGAAATAAAGAGGTCGATCATTCGGGCGTAAATTTCATACGCCTGCATGATCCTTTTGAAAAGTATTATATTTTTGACAGCTCCTGGATAAATTCACATTTTCGTTCTTCAAATAATATGATGGATTTTATTAATATTAAAGAAGATTTCGATAAATGATCCGATTGCTACAAGGAAATTGAGGAATATTATGCAGCCGTAGAGGCAAGTCAATTTCCAGTATTCATTTTCCATTTAAACATTTGATAAAAATCTGCCAGTAAATAAGCTGACTATTCGTAGTCCGATGGCCTGAATAACCCCAATAAATATACAAGTTCGTTGGCAATGGTGACTTTAGTCCAATCACGTTCCATAAAATGTTTTTGGACAAACTTCGGCTTGATTCCTTTCACATTTATAAGAGTAAATTTTATTCCATAAAAAAAGTTGTCAATAAAATTGACAACTTGCCTAAAATAGTACTCAAAACCGCAGTTCCCACGAACCAATTTTTAAATGACCTGAAACGTTTAGCCGCTCTATTTGATGATTAAGGCTGATTTGAAATATCTAACCCGTTTTCGATTGAACCGTATGAAGTTTCATCGCATGAACACTTAATGAAAGTACAGAGTGGGTATGATAGTCGTAAATACTTTTCTTAATGCGAAAATTCATTAACGGCCGAATTTTAAACCAATTCATTCATTATGATAACTGCTTTGCCTATATATTTACCATTTGGAACTTCTCTGTAAGCTTTATTAAATGAATTAAAAGGATATATCTTGCTCACCACAATTGCTACTCCGCTTTCTGCATAACCTTTAAGTTCCGTAAGATATTCCGGGGAAGGTTTTAGCATAAGTAATTTATATTTCTTATTGGAAAATAAGTTGATGAAAAAAGAGCTGATAATTTCTTTTGGTCCGGGGGCCGTATGTATATACGCGGAGGAATGCTTCATTACTTGTTTTGCTTTACTAAAAGGCATTTTGCCTGATAGATCAATAACAATATCATATTGTTTGTTCCCTTTTAAAACATCTTCGTTATTGTAATTGACGATGAAGTCGGCACCCCAATCTTTAACCGCTTGAATACCACTATCGCCAACTACGGTAGTTACTATAGCCCCCTTGATTTTTGCGATCTGAGTAGCGAACATGCCTATACCACCTGACGCACCATTGATTAGGATTTCAGTGCTTTTTTTTAAGCTTACCAAAGTGTTAAATATTTGTAATGCAGCAGAACCTACTACGGGCATCGCTGCGGCCTGTTCAAATGAAATATTTGCGGGCTTTATAGTTATATCTTTCTCGGAGGCAACGATATATTCGGCAAGGGCTTCGCCTTTAAACACATCCAATATGCCGAACACTTCATCACCTTTGTTGTATTGAGTCACCACTGTGCCTGTTTCTGTAACAATGCCCGAAAAATCGATGCCAATACCTTTAGGAAATTTACTGCCAGACATTAATTTCATTTCTCCGTTGCGTATTTTCCAGTCCAGCGGATTAATGGATACCGCTTTAACTTTGATCAATACGTTTGTTTCTTGAACGGCAGGAATCGGTACTTCTGCTATTTGCAATACTTCCGGACCTCCGAATTTGGAATAAATTATCTTTTTCATTTTGCTCTGTTGATGTTGCCACTGTACATACCTTCTTTAAATACCGGAGCGTTAAGGTCAGTTACAAACAATACAATATTGCAGTCCTCAAACGCATTAAACAGGATTTCCTCATCTTCAACAACAACGCTTTCTCCTTTTTGGATAACGGTAGTTTCGTTGATCGCGAGCGATCCGTCGAATACATAGACCAGGCATGTGGCGTTTCCGATCGGTAACGCAGGCAGTGATTGTTGTTTTCCCCGTTCTAAATTTATGTCATAGATCCAAGTATTGCTCCTGATCTGTAGCGGGAAATCATCGCCCTTACCCGCTACAGCCCGCCAAGTATTCAGACTGTTCACATCCGGAAATTCATGAAATTGCACCTCCGGTGTCAGTCCACCGGTTTCGGGACGAATAAATATTTGTAAGGCAGTCAGCACGCCCCCCTCCGGCAAAACAAGTTCTTCATGCTGGAATTTCGAACCGGCGTTCATCATCATTAGCCTTTTATTGGTAATGATCTCGATGTTCCCTTCCGTGTCCTTATGTTCAACTACGCCGCTTCGCAGATAAGTCAGTATCTCGTCATCCTGATGCGGGTGCATAGGTACTAAAGTGCCGGGGGTAATAGTGGCCTGGTCGATCCTTCCAATAGTACCGATACCCGAATCTTCAGCGCCGATCCCTTTGCCGGGAAATAGTATCTCGATACCAAAGCCCCCGTTTTTCTTTACGATCTTTTGCTGATTTGAAATAATTTGCAACATGATTAACTGTTTAATTTTTCTTTTAAAAAATTACTGGCTTCCTGCATTGCCTGTTGTCCAATTGAACCTGTCCCGAAAAATCCATGGACGTTCTCGTAATTTTGATAGATCGTTGGGACACCTGCCTTTTGCAGTTTATTGGCATAGGCTTTTCCTTCGTCTCTCAAAGGGTCATAGTTGGCCGTCATGATCAGCGCCGGTGGCAAACCCGAAAGATCTGCTGCCCTTAAAGGCGAGGCCTCGTCGAATTTAGCCCGATCGGTTAAATAATTATCCCAAAACCATTTCATCATTTCGGCAGTCAACACATAACCTTCCTTGTTTTCTTCCCAGGAAGCATGATGTGATGAATAGTGATCTGTCACCGGGTAAGTTGCAAACTGGGCTTTTAGCGCAATTCCTTTAGCCGCCAATTTTTGAGCCACCCAAATTGCCATATATCCGCCGGCGCTATCGCCGGCTACGGCCATTTTGTCCCCTGCTCCATTATATTTTTTTGCGTTTTCGATCATCCAGAGCGTAGCCGCAACAGCACTTTCCGGCCCCTCGGGATAGGGATGCTCCGGTGCCAGTTTATAATCTACCGACATGACCACAGCACCTGTATTAACACAAAGTTGGCGACAGATCTCGTCATGTGTATCTAAACTCAGCAGCACGAAACCGCCCCCATGAAAATAAGTGATTACCGGGAAAGGGCCATCTCCTTTGGGAATATAAATTCTTACCGGGATGTGGTCTTTTTCAATGATCGTATTGATCACCTGTCCAACAGCTGTCGGGTTCGTGTTTGCCGGGGCCTGTTTCATCAGGTCACGGGTTTGCTGCGGTGGCAACAGGTTTAATTTATCAAAGCCATGCGCTCCTGCATCTGCTATTGTTTTTTTTACTTCTTCGGATAGTGCCATTGGATCAATTTTAAATGATAGGTCAAAGGTCGGCAGGGTGCCAAATTTAAAATAGCGCACCGCGCCTGAAAAATAGTCCGATCCGCCCAAATCGTAGAAGCAGGCTGGTTTCAGCTACTTCTTATCCAAAAAATCCGGCGGATAAACTACCTGCCCATGCTTTTGAGCAATAGCCTGAAGCTTTTTTACCGCATCCGGTGTCATAGGCGGCGGCGGTAGAAATTCACCGGGAGCCACGGGTTCACCTATCTCTTCAAAAAACTCTTCCAGACCGGCCGGGACAACGGTACAAAGCAAGTGAGCTAACCGATCACTTACATTTTTAAAGTAATGCACCACGCCGCCTTCAGGTATCACCACAAACGAACCTTTTGTAGCGGTGTAAGATCCAGCTTCAGAATGAACCTCCACTTCGCCATCGACGATATAAAAAGATTCATAAAAATTGGCGTGAGAATGAGGCCCCGGGCCGCTTTGCGGAGGGATCAGCATGTCGATAGTAGCAAATGCGCCATTGGTTTGCTTGCCCGAGACCAGTACGCGATAGTTATCGCCTACGATCGATAATATTTCCCCACCTTTAGGATCAACGGTTATCGGCGACGGTTTTGAATTTTCCATAGTTATACTGTTTAAAATATTCGTGATTTATCTATTTTCAAATTTAACTTAAGTGCTAAGCATAGCCCATAAGAAACAATAGCCAAAAAACTCGCTATAAGCCGTATTTTTTAAAAAATAGTCCGATTAGTCGCAAATTGATGCTTTTGATTTAATATATTTAATGGAGTCATTTTGCTCGCCAGCAAAACGAAACAATTGATTTAAATCATGGTAAGACCCGAACGTGTGATGGCTGTAGAATTTGAGTTTCAAGTCATCAAAAACTATCATTTTTTGACAGCGTTCGCCAAACATTTCAGCACGATCGTGGAAGGCGACAAAGTACATCTGCCTCAATGGTTGGGAGAAGGTTACATTCAGCACATCAGCCTGGATGGCATGGCCCTGTTTATCCATAACTATAAATTAAATCATGATCTTGTGCTAAGGCGGCAGGCTATTGCAAACACCGAAAGTATAACGCTAAGATTTGACCGGTCTAAATTCCTGTCCAGATACAGTCAGCAACAACATGATCCTTTCTTTGATGAATTAACAGGGTTTGAAGTGGAAATCGGAACCTGTAACTTCAATACTGAACTAAAGATACCTGCAGACAAACCGATCAACTTTCTGATCATCGGCACTTCGCGCAGCTACTTAACCGGCTTACTCAATTCCGAACGTCGCGCCACAATTTTAGATCTGGTTAAAACCCAGCCATCATTTGTTATTCATGATGTCATTCGTCCCGAAATGGATCATGTTATCAAGCAGATCATCAAGGTCAATGGCGCTACAGAACTGCCGATGTTACTTTACAAGACAAAAGCACAAGAGCTGATCTATCATCTTTTTAGAAACTTATTGAAACGCCCGGTCATAGCCCCGGTAAATGTCAAACGGAAAGACGCCGAAAAAATTTACCTGGTCCGTTTGGCAATACTGAAGAATATGAATAGTTGTCCGCTGCTCCCGGAACTCGCTCATTTGTCGGGTTTAGGTTTAACCAAATTACAAAAGCTCTTCACGCAGATCTTTGGACAAAGCATCTATCAATACTATCAGGCCATGAGGATGATACAGGCAGCCGGCCTTCTTAGCAGCTTGTCTGTATCAGAAACTGCTTATAAATTGGGTTTTACCAATCTTAGTCATTTTACCAGGGTATTTGAACGGCACCATCAACTAAAGCCTAAACAATTTAAAAGCCGTTTGATAAGAGAATCCAATCCTTTCTGTTGAGCTGGTTCTGGCTTTTAGGCTAACATAAAGCGAAGTTTGGCTAAATTTGTCGTCCCATACTTTCTCATTTTTGTTGTCAAAGAAAGTTGAAATATGATAGCCATCAGAATAAACGAATTCGGCGGACCGGAGGTCCTGAAAATGGAAGATATAGCGGTGCCAATTCCTGCGCCCGATGAGATCCTCGTCATAGTCTACGCCAGCGGCGTCAACCCCGTCGACTGGGCGATCCGGAAAGGTGCCAATATCCGTATGCGGTCTTTCCTCACCTTACCCATGACCCTGGGCTGGGACGCAGCAGGAACGGTAGAGGCGGTAGGTAGCGAAGTGACTGCCTTTAGCAAAGGAGATGCCGTTTACGGTGTCCCTAATTTTCCCGGCAACGGAAGCTATGCGGAATATTGCGCGGCAAAAGCTAATCAGTTTGCCCTTAAACCCAAAAGCCTGAGCTTTAACGAAGCAGCAGGCGTGCCATTGGCAGCACTGACGGCCTGGACGGGCATGTTTTGGCATGGTAAGTTGCAAGCAGGACAGCGTATTTTTATCCAGGGTGCCTCAGGTGGCGTCGGAAGTTTCGCCGTGCAGTTTGCCAAAGCGATGGGTGCTTATGTGATTGGGATGGCCTCGACAAGTAACCGGGAACACCTCAAACAGCTCGGTGCCGATGAAGTCATCGATTACAAGACCCAAAACTTTGAAGAAATTTTGACCAATATGGATGTCGTACTGGAAGCATCACCAACCCGTAACAACGACGAGCGTATCAAAGCCTTGGGCGTATTGAAAGAAGGCGGTATCTTCGTCAGTGTGAATACAGATTTTCCGTTCAACGAGCAAATGACAGACGCCGCCGCCGCCAAAAAAGTAAGTGCTGAACTCGCTGTGAATCAGCCGCGGCAGGATTGGTTGACCGAGATCGCGCAACTGATCGACGAGGGCCAGGTGAAGGTGCTGATCAGCAAAGTCTATCCGCTGGAACAGGTGGCAGAAGCGCACCGCGAAAGCGAAACCTGGCACGTTCGGGGTAAACTGGTCTTAGCAATCAAAAAAGAAGCATAGCCAATGAAACATTTTAAAACCATCAGCGAATTTCATAGGTATTTGGATCTGTCTGCGCCGCAGCATCCACTTATTAGCGTCGTGGATGTCGGGACCGTGCCCCATTCCCGCGGCGAAGAAATGCAGCAGATGGTCTTTGATTTCTATTCAATTTCCGTCAAACGCATGCACAACTTCAAGGCCAAATACGGGCAGCATCCTTTCGACTTCAATGAAGGCATCATGTCCTTCATGGCACCCGGTCAGGTATTCAGTATCGGTATAGCAGACAAAGGCGAACAGGCAGAAAAATCAGGATGGGTGATCTACATCCATCCTGATCTGATCTGGAACACCTCCTTAGCCAAAACCATCAAACAATACGATTTCTGGGATTATTCCCTACATGAAGGTCTTTTCCTCTCCGAAAAAGAAGAAACCACCATCACCACCCTCATTCAAAATATCGAACAGGAACACCGGGCCAACATTGATCAATTCAGCAAGCCCATCATAATCTCGCACATCGAAACCCTGCTCAATTACGCCCATCGCTTTTATCACCGCCAGTTCATCACCCGGGAATTAGCCAATCACCAGATCCTCGAACGCCTGGAAACATTATTAGCCAACTACCAGGGCCTGCCAACGGTCGCCTACCTTGCCGGAGAGTTGAACATATCTGCGAAATACCTGAGCAGTATGCTAAAAGTGCTCACAGGGCAAAACACCCAGCAACATATCCACGAAAAACTGGTCGAAAAAGCCAAACAAAAACTGTCGACCACAAACCTGTCCGTCAGTGAGATCGCTTATGAACTCGGATTCGAACACCTCCAGTCCTTCAGCAAATTATTTAAAGCCAAAACCAACTTATCACCACTGGAATTCAGACGCTCTTTCAACTGAAGACAGCGACTGTGAATCGGCAGCCATATATTATATTTTAAACAAAGCAAGACTATTCCGAACAATTTGGTGGAAGAATAAGTAAGTTAGCGCAAAAACGATTACCTATTCATGGCAGATCAGTTATACATCAAGGAATGCGCGCTAATTAACCATAATCACTAAACATGTTAATCGAATTTGTTACTCAGCCGCAGTTTAATTTTTTAACAGCATTTGCGGAAGCCCTAAAAGTACCTGTGGTTAATAATGAGCTGCAAATTCCTTCATACCTTGGCGAGGGGTTTGTACGCCGCGTTGATCTTAATGATGATTTTCGCCTGCTCATACATAGGTACCGACTGAAGCAGGAGCTAATCCTGAAACGGGTAGGGTCAAAAGAACCGGCAAGCTTCATCAGCGTCATTTTCTATAATAATGAAGAACAAGTAAGCTTAATTACGGAGGATCAGGAACAACATCATTTTAGCCGTTATAACGATATGGCGATACAGATCGCTTCCAATAATTTAGACTCGTTGATCACTTTTCCGGCCCATACCGAAATCTATTATACTGTGATCGGGTTAAGTGCCACTCGTCTTAAGTGCTTATTGGACCTTAACCGTCCTGATCATTTGATCGATACCATTGTTAACCCCAAAGGGTCCTTCCTTTTTTATGAAAGTATGGGGATCGAAACACAGATGACACTCAAACAGTTGTCGGAACCGCAGTCAGAAAACGGGCTTGCGGGTTTTTTCTACCGGCTTAAAGCGGAAACGCTGCTCTACGATGTCTTTAATCAACTACGCAACCGTCAATCTAACGGACATAGCCCCGTTAACAAAGCTGATGCAGAAAAGCTCGCTATTATCCGGAAAGCGATACTCAGCGATTTGAGTCAGCCTCCCAGCTTGCCCGATCTGGCTAAATTAGGTGGCCTGAGCGAAACCAAAATGAAAGACCTGTTCAGGCAGGTATTTGGCGATAGTATTTACAATTATTACCAAACAGCCCGCATGGAAGAAGCAGCCTACCTACTCAAACATAAAAATTATTCCGTGAGTGAGGCCGGCTATCAGTTAGGCTTTAGTAACTTAAGCCATTTTACCCGCTTATTTGAGCGGCATCATCAGCAAAAGCCAAAAAAATACGCATCAGGCGGATAGGACTATTTTTCGGGCGAGCTACGCTATTTTGAATTCGGCATCCGGGCGACCTTTGACATATCATTTAAAACATTAAAACAAACGATATGAAAAAGTTACTTATGCCCTACAATAGCCAATCCCTGAATTTGAAGAATCATTTAGTGATGGCCCCGATGACCCGCAGCCGCGCTATCGGCAATATACCCAACGCCCTGATGGCTGAATACTATAGCCAGCGCAAGGGAGCAGGTTTGATTATCACGGAAGGTACCGCCCCGGCCCCGGAAGCCTTGGGTTACGCCCGTATCCCGGGAATCTTTTCAGCTGAGCAAATAGAAGGCTGGAAATTAACGACAGATGCTGTACATCAAAACGACACCAAGATATTTTTGCAATTGATGCATACCGGCCGTATCGGCCACCAGGCTAACCTGCCTGTGGGTGTACAGGTGGTAGGCGCATCCGCTATATCGGCGGCAGGTCAAATGCACACTGATACAATGGGTATGCAGGATTATCCAATTCCGGTAGCCTTATCTACCGAGGGCGTGCTATACGTGATCAGCAAATATGTAACAGCCGCGAAGAACGCAATAGCCGCAGGCTTTGATGGTGTAGAATTACACGCGGCAAACGGCTACCTTATTGAGCAGTTTCTGAACCCGAATGTGAATGACCGCACAGATATTTATGGTGGCAGCATTGAAAACAGAAGCAGGTTTGCCCTGGAAGTGGCGCAACGTGTGGCGGACGCTATCGGTAAAGAAAAAGTTGGTGTCAGGATCTCGCCTAATTCCAACCTTGGTGACCTGCAATCTTATGATGCCGATGCTATGGAAGAAACTTACATTCATTTAAGCCGGGAGTTTAACCGCATCGGGCTTGCCTACATACACATCAGTATTAATCCGCAGGTGCCCGCACAAACCTTGGCAGCGATTCGAACCGAATTCGAGGGAACAATTATTTATTGTAACACCTTTACTGCCGAAAAAGCAGAGGCTGAATTAAATAAAGGTGATGCGGATCTTATTGCATTTGGGAGACCATTTTTAGCCAATCCAGACCTGGAGCAGCGTATTATCAACGGCGCAGAATTGAACTCACCAGATTTTACCACCTTATATACCCCCGGCGCTAAAGGATATACCGACTACCCGGTTTTATTCAATTGATCCTTTACCAGTGCCGGATAAAAATCTTGTATGAATCGGAGAGGTTATTTAGTGGCAATCTTATATTATATCACAGGAAGTTAAGAAATGCCCTATAAAAAAAGTAGCCAAAAAAATTGGCTACTTGTCATAAATAGTACTCAAACCTGTCGTCCACACGAACCAATTTATTGATGATCTGAAACGTTTGGCTTCTCTATTTAATGATTGAGGCCGATTTTAAATATCAAACCCGTTTTTAATTGAACCAGAAAAATTATTGGACTTGAACTTTCGCCGGTTCTCGAAGAAAAAGAAAAGATTCTGTGCTTAATCTTTTTACAGGTTCGATCCCATAAACGGCTACAATATTATACAAGTTGTCAATTCAATTTACAACCTTTTATGCGGATCAATCAGCGTTTTTACTTCCCATTTATTAATCCACAAAATGATGCTTTTGAGGGTTGCTTTTTGCGCTTATTATACTTCAATGACGCATTAAGATCAATATTAACCAACGAATTGTTAAATCACTAAGCCAACGATTGCAACTACGCTGCCTGTTATCAATAAACATGGATTATTATCAGAACATTTCTCTTTATCAAATTGCGGCATGATAAGTCATTAATCAGGTAACAGTTAAACGCCAATTCTATTTAGTTAAAAGGAGGTAACTATTGTGAAAACAGTAGTTCAAACTTGACCCTTTTATTTAAAAAAGGCAGGCGTTTCAGGAGGGCACTGAAAAAGTCCCCTTATTTTTTAAGGTTGAAAAAAGTCAGTAAAAAAATCAGTTTGAGGCCCTGAGAATCGCTTATACGAATCGCAAGTCCAGCAGATTGCGCTACAAGTCAACGAAAAGGGGATGTTATCGTTTAAGATACATCCCCTTTTTTCTTGCCCATTTTTAGCGGACTTTTTCAGTGCCCTCCGTTTCAGCGCTGCCTTTTTGTTATTACATAAGGATTATGGTTTGTAAGCGAGGCAAATACTTTAATACCTTATTGGGCAATTAGGTTTCTCAAACATATCTCCCTTTTCAGCGCCTTCAGCTTTTTACCCAGAAACTGAATCTTAATATGGCCAAACAATGTTTCATACGCCCTGATCTTTTCAGCCAGTTCACCCAGCATATTTTCGTAATCACTGTAAATGCTTTCCAGTTCGGCCAGGTATTCTTCCGCCTCTTGCAAATATTCACTTCCTGTGCTTAACTGCCGTTCTATTTGAAGCAGGGCATCAACCAGATGCGCATGCCTCGTTTTATTGATGCCCTGCATTTTCAGATAGTGTTAAAATGTATATCGCAAACCTATCTGCATTTGCCATCTGCTGGCAAAATAATCTATGGAATAAGGTTTACCCGGGTCGGCAAAACGGTAAACCGGGTAATTGCCCAATGTTTGCTGTGGCGGGAATAAAACCGGTGTTAGCCCAACACTCGCTGTAGAGTTGAATGTATTTGGCGAAAAATATACCCTTCCCCAATTGCTGTTAAGCAAATTGGTAAGGTTCAGAATATCAACGGTAAGGGTGATAAACTCGCTGCCCGGTTTTTTTGAGAAATGATATTCTTGCGCAAAGTGAAGATCTGCATTGGTGTTCCATGGGGTGCGGCCTTCGTTTCTTTTGGTAAAATCGCCCCTTAAACCGCTCAGGTACTTATTACTGTTGATGTAGTTGTTAAAGGCATCGGCCTGTTGAGCGGCGGTTATGTTAACTCCGGATGCAGGATCGGCATAGTCCTTAAAAAATCGTACTGCTTCGTTTGCCATCGGGATATAGGCCAGGCTTACCTGTTGCGGAAGCCCCTGGCTGCTGTTGTTAACTATACCGTAAGTAAACGGACTGCCCGACTGCGCGCTGATGAAAACATTAAAACTACTCACCCACGTCGCGTTCCAGCCTTTGCGATAACCGATATTGGCAATGATGCGGTGCCTGATATCGAAATTAGAATAAGCCAGCCCCGCGCTATTTGGGTTAAGCGCCTGGTTTAGCTGCCAGTTGCTTTCCATCGAGTTACGGATGCCGTTAAAAGCGTCTTTCGATTGCCCGTAGGTATACGCAACCGAGCCGTTTAGCCCGTTTTGGTAGGTTTTGCTGATGCTTGCGGTTATAGAGTACCTGCTGCCCAAACCGGTATTGCTTAATTCGTAAGCGTTGGAAATACGGGAATCAACCGAGCCGCTGTATACCGGGAACTGGTGCTGTGTATCAAACCCGTAATACCGTGGGTCATCTTTAATATTTACCTGCTGAAAATAAACATCCTTAATGGTTTTAGTGTAAATACCTTCAAGGCTGAATTTGTAGCCATCGGCGGTGGTACGGTCAAGCCCTAAACTGGCACGCAGTACTTTGGGCATCACAAAATTGTTATCCACAACATCTACCTGTTTTTGCCCGGCGTTGGCATTATTAACAACAACACCATTTTGCGAAATGAAATTGGCAATGCCGTTAGCTCCTCCCTTTAAAGGGTCGGAACCGGGGGCAAATGGCTTTTGATCTGCCTTTTGATCGTAAGAGCCGTAATTAACACCGGTATTGTAAAAAGCATAACCCAGCCATGCAAACGGGATGCGCCCGGTAAACATACCCACGCCGCCACGTAATACCAGGCTCCTGTCGCCATTAAAATCATACCTTAAACCTATACGGGGCGAGAGTTGTATTTTGCCCAGGTAGTTATTGGTTATCTGGTTTAAAGGGGTGTAGCTGTAAGTATTACCAAAAAAATCATCCTTTAGGGCTGTTTTGGTAACATCGCTCAGTGGCTGTTTGGTGGGCACAAAGCTGTAATCGGCGCGAATGCCGGGAATAACCTGTAGTTTATCACTCACCTGGATCTCATCCTGGGCATAAACACTTAACAGGTTAACATTAAAATCGGCTTCGGGGTGGGCAAGGATATAATCTCTTGAATTGTTTTGATAATTAAAACTTCCCCTTACACGATAGGGATTGTTATTCAGGTAATCGTCAATGCTCAAATAATCAACCCTGCCGTTCCATGAGTTTACAAAGCCATAGTTGATATTGTATAACTCGTTATGGGTACCGAACAAAAACGTATTTTTCCCTTTATGCCAGGTAAAATTATCGGTGATCTCCCAGGTTTTTTGCTTCATGTTGAAGATGGATGCTTCGCGGTCGGTACCAAGATAGATGGTGGTTCCGGGTGTGCGGCCCATGATCTGTACCTGCGGAAGCGCGGGATCTGATGTCGGCGTGCGATAATCATGGATGGAGGTATATCCTAAAATAAAACTGTTGGAAATGCCGCCATTCAGCCTCGTTTTAAGCTCGGCAACGGTTGAGCTTTGGTTATTTACCTGCTTGTAAGCCATAGAGGTAAACCTGAAATCCTGCTGGTCGCGGTCCAGTTCAACCGAGTTGGAAAATATCGTGTTATTACGAATGGATAATTGGTTTCTTTCGTCGATATTCCAGTCGATCCTGTTAAAATACTTTTCAGAGCGCGACGAGGTATTGTATTGGCCCGCGTCGCCCGGATCAAAAGCCTTGCCGTAGCGGCTCAGCGTTGCATTGCGGATGTCATCGGCGTCCTTGCTGCTTAATATCTGCACTGTTTCCTGTTGCCCGGCGGTCAATTGTTCGGGAGTACGCCTCCTGGTAATTTCTTCGTTGGTGAAAAAGAAGAGTTTATTTTTAATGATCGGGAAACCAACCCGGAAACCGGTTTGTGCATCATAAAAATCATTGTTCATTTTGCCTAAGGTGCCCACCCTATCCTTCCCGGTGATGGAAGCATTGCGCCCGTAAGCATAGACCGAACCTGTAACCGTATTTGTACCACTACGGGTTACGGCGTTGATACTGCCTCCTGTAAAGTTACCGATCTTCACATCATAAGGCGCGAGGTACACCTGCAGATCCTCAATAGCATCAAGCGAGATAGCGTTACTATGGGTACTTGAACCCGGCGCGCCCGATGAACCTGTTATACCACCTGCCGAAGGGCTGAAACCTATCGCGTCGTTATTAATAGCGCCATCTATGGTGATGTTGTTGTAACGGAAGTTGGTACCTGCAAATGAATTATCTTTGGTTGATTGGGGTACCGTACGGGTAAGATCCTGCAAGCTGCGCGAAACAGTTGGCAGGTTTTTAAGCTGGCTACTGCTGATGTTTTGCCCTGCGCCGTAACTGTTTGCACGCGGCCTGCCAGAAGTTGATTTGATGACTACCGTTTGTAACTCGGTGGTCGCATTTGTAAGGATAAAAACCAGTTGTTGTGGTTCTCCCAAATGTACGGTTATCTCATTTTGAGTTGAGGCCTGCATGCCTATAATGGTCGCGGTTACCGTATATGGCCCGCCTATGCGTAAACCGGGTAAATAAAACAACCCTGTTTTATCGGTTATGGTATTATATACCGTGCCCGATGGCGTGTGTACCGCTTTAATGGTTACACCCGAAAGTGCCACATTACCGGCATCGGTAACCTTGCCCCGGATGGTACCATCTGTTTGCTGGGCTGTTGCCGCGGGTACCCATAGTACAAAAACCATGAGTACGGGCAACAGGATGCTCTTTATGATATTTTTAAAAATCTGCATGTGTCAATAATTATTGCGTTAAAATATTGGTGATGCTGTGCACCACACCGTTGCCGGCCAGCACATTTGGTTTTGAAAGCGTTATGTTGTTGCCTGATGTTCCCTGAATCTGGATCCCCAAAAACCTCCCCGGCAAATTATAATCCGGGATAAGGGTAATGGTTGATTTGGCACCGTTCAGCATGGTTTCCTCATAGGTATTTGTGGGCACATCCGCTTTTAATATATAATCATATACAAAGCTTCTTTTGGTAACCACGTGCCCCTTAACAAGGGCTTGTAAAAAGGCAGGATCAGCCTTATACACATCATCAACCGATAACAGGCCGATACTGTTAAACGCGGTATTAACAGGCGCGAATATGGTATAGGGGCCGCCTGTTTTAAACGTTTCGACAAGGCCACTCCTGATGAGGGCGGCATTGAAAAATGATAACAAAGGGTCGCCCGAAACAGCTTCCTGTACATTTTTATAAACAGGCGGAGTAAGCATTCCATCGGTAATATTTACCAGTCCATTGGCCGCGGGTTTATCAAAAGTGCTTAACCGGATACCGTTGGCTATAATGGCCGTATCACGGCTGTTTTGCCAGCAGGTAATGTAAATAGTTTGCCCGTTTGATGCCGTAACCGGCTGGTCAAACGCAAGCGGCAGGGCATTTAGTTTTATTTCCTTACGAATAACATAGTAAGGAAGCAAGGTATTCATCAAACCAGTTGCCTGTATGATATCAACACCAGATGTATAGCCAGCATTAATGAACGCGGTATTTGACGGGCATAATACAGTAAAGGGGCCTGGATTACTCAACGTATCATTATAATGAGTAGCGTTAAGCGCGTAGCCGAAAAGTGATAAACTGCTTGCATTATTACTCACAACGGCTGTAATACCATTAGTAACATTTGCATCGGCAGGTGGCAATTTATCTTTCTTGCAAGCCGAAAGCAGCAGCAAGGCTATCGCCATTAACCGGCAAATTTTACCGGTATTTATAATTGAATTTTTCATGTTGCGATGGGTTTTAAGGTGTAGGCAATAACAAGTTATCAACGTGATGAACCACCCCGTTTAATGTGGTGATGTCAGATACCGGGATGATATTAGCTCCGCGTCCGTCAGGAAAATCCTGACGATGCATGGTTACTTTGCCGCCCCCGCTATCTGTAAATATCATAGCACCCCCATTTTCTCCGTTGGATATGGTCTTTAAACTGAGCAGGTCTGGTGTGTATAAATAACTCCATCCTGTATTTATAGGATTCATGGTACCCGTAAAGCCTGACAGAAAGCGGTGATTAACCAGGATAGAATCCATATTGGTTAATATTTCCTTATAATCGGTTGTCGTAGCCAACTCTGACTTGTCTATATAAGCCTCCACATCACTGATGGACCGGAAACCGGCCTTTCTGAAGGCGCTGTTAACAGGGGCAAATACAACAACAAAAGGTAATGCTCCCTTTCCCCCGGTGAAAACATTATTGTTTAATAAAAGCCAGTCGTAATCATTAAAGCGAATATTGTAATAGGTATACCCTGCTATCCCTTTTTGATTATATACATCGTTACTTTTTTGTAAAGCGGCCATATAAAAGGTCAGGCTTGTATCGGCCTGTAACAACTGGTACATTTCGTCTTCGGGCTTTTTAATGATACTATCTATCATAAAAACAGCACCATTACTGGCTTGTATCCCTGCCGAATTCTCTTTTACCTTTTTTCCATTTAGCAACAAGGCATTACCTGAAAACCCTACCGTTAACACATATATATAAGGATTACCCCGTCCAAACACGTAGGGATTTGTACGCTCCATCGTTGGGTCAGGATGAATAAGTGGCTGGTAAGAAACTCCCTGGCGTGGATTCTCCTTCGTAGAATTAATGTATCCGCGGATGATCAAATAACCCAACAGTTGGTTAAGTTCGCCAACCGTCATGGTGCTTATTTTATCGGCAGTATAGCCAGCTTTAATAAAAGCCTGGTCTGTCGGGATAAAATAGGTGTAGGCCGCATCAGCGTTCCCGCCGGACAGGCTATCCCTGTAATCCTGTACGGTTGAACGTTTAAACGCTGCTCTAAACAAAGATGCTTCGGGGATGGAATCAACAATTGCATCAAGTTTCTTTGGGCTTTTTACTATATACGGCAGTTCCTGCCCTATCGGCTTTACAGGCTCTTCGGTTTTTTTGCAGGAAACAAAGCATGTAAACGTTGTACAGATGGTATAAATCAAAAACATATACCAATTGCTTTTCTTGCGTATTAAATTCATGATAATATTTTAAGCTGATGAATTATTTTTTTACTTCTGATGGCATAACCACCACCTGGGATAATAAATGGACCACCCCGTTTGAACAGGTATAATTGATATAGCGACCATAAGATGGATGGTCAGTGTCTATCTGTATGCCTGTCCTTCGATCTTCTCCTAAAAATACACTACCAAGCCGATTTTGGGTTCCCGGTTCAAACGGTCCTAAGAATTGCTCGGCACTTGCCGGGGTTACCTTCCCTTTCGCGAGCAAAACCGAATAACCATTTGTCCGGTTAGTTACAACACTCATGACCAAACTATAATCAGACACCGTGGTGCTTAGTCCAAAAAAATCACTTTGGCCTACCAACTGGAATACATCAAGCGGATAAACATGGTTAGGCGTAGCAAAGTACGCCCCAAATAGCACAGGGTCATACCGGTTAATGTTCAATGTTGCAAGGCTGCTTTGGGTTAAGTCATATTTGGCAAAGGCCGTATCCTGGGGGGCAATTACGGTGAATGGGCCGTTTCCCTTCAGGTTATCCCAAAGACCAAACTTTTTGATACCGGCGGTCAACAGAGACAGATCGGGCCTTGAATTGAGGAAATCCTGCACTGTACCCTTAAAAGTTTTAAGGGGGCTTGTTAATGGATATACCACCCCATTTAACTGTGCGACACCAAAGTTTGTTGGGATACCGCCGTTTAGCTGGCCAACAGGTTTTACAGCCACACCATCAACAATCAGTGGTATATAAGAAATAGCGACCCTTGATACATACAGATCAGTGCCGTTAACATTTTTATACCGGTTATCGCTCGCTACAGGTATATCCTTAAAAAATAATTTGCCCGGCATAATATGCGACCGCACAAAGTATTTAAGACTATCTGTACCCCATTTGTCAAAATCAGCGGGGTTAAAAATACCCTCTTTATTAAATGCCGAATTTACCGGGGCCCAGATAGTGAAAGCGGATGCCGACTGGTTAAGGCTGTCTGCCAGCCCGGCCTTTTGTACTGCCGCCGAAAAGAGCGACATATCAAAGTTATTGGCCAGGTAGCTGGTTATAGTACCAATTTGCCCAGGGGGCAGGGTATCTACAAAATCTGGCTTTTTGCATGAAGCCAGCGCCATTAATATGCCCAGCCAGGTTGCTATAATATATGCAGTATTATGTTTTTTCATCATGTATTTGCTTAGTGATAATGTTAGTTTACAGTAACCGGAGGTGGGAAGCTGCGCTGCACACTCATCAAATAAACCTGGTTGTTAATGATCTCGATAGTGCTTATGGTTGCGAAAGACCGCAGTTGGTATTTGCCTGATGCTGTATACTTGATCAAATTTGGCAACCAGTTGCTTGCCACAAGCTTTGGCGGAAAACCCAATAATGGCAGTTGTGACGGGCCATCAATAACCCCTTTGCCATCATTACTTAAATTGGAACAACCTATGGCACCAAAATCTATGTTTGCATCGGCAAATCCATTGTTAGTCCCCACGGTAACAGGTCCGTTAATAGGTGCTATTTGCGGTGCCAGTATGCTGAACACTTGCCATTGCCTGCTTAATATCCTGCCTGTAGTATCAGGGCCTGCAAACATTGGGATACTGGTATAGGCTGCCGAACCTGCAGACTGTGACCGAACCAAGCGGCCTACGCGGATGTTATTATAGCCGGGAACAAGCGTGGTACTCAAAGTTGAGCCGTTTTGTGAAAATGGGTATTCAGTATCAGTAGTATATACAGAATAGTAAATGTTCATATCATCGCCGTATGCCCTGCCTTTATTGGTAATGTTGTAGTAATCCTGTGTACCGTTAATTGCGGGATCGGGATTGGCAGCTGCATAGCCCTCAGCGCTGAGGTTATAAAAATTTACATATAATAAGGAGTCTGAGAAAGGCGTTTTAGTAAATTGCTCCTGCCTTATGTATAAGGCTGTTGACAATTCATTTTGCTTTTTGATGGCTTTCTGTAATATTTCCATTGTATAAACCTCGCCCGGGGTGAAATTTATGGTGCTGTCTGCAAGCAGGCTTTGCCTGTCGCGCGCCTCAAGCGAAAAGAATGGCGTTGGGTTAATAGGCCTGCTATAAAAAACAACACGATGTTTACCCGATTTTACCTGCGCCCAGCTGGACAGGTCGATGCCATTTAGTATGGGGCCAGCTAAAACTTTGGCACTACCCGGGTATTCGGTGTTTTTAAAAGATGTGCTACCCGCTTTATCCGGGTATGGCGGTGCGTAAGGTGCCCTTTTATCCAAAAAATCACCCAACACATCCCCTCCGGTAATTAAGCCCGAGGCATCATATACAGGGTCTATCACCATCACCAGGAATGGGGGTGGCAAATCCTTATTATTTACATTAATATCATAATTGAGGCTATTGAACACCCGCAGGTAAGCCGGGCTGTCAATTATATTATATTCCGTTTTACGGCAAGCCGATAACAGGATGAGCAGGCAGCAACAAACCGCAAGCATCCCTGTTAAAGGCATATTGGTGTTTAATTTCTTGTTAATCATAAATATTCGCTTAAATAGTTAACGGTTATGTTTTACAACGATCATTTTTGGCTGATGCCCCGCATCAATACGGCCAATAAGGGCAACAGTGTATACACCGGGCTCCGCTATAAATCTTCCGTTATTGAAGAACTGAGATCCCATCCTTACAAAGTCGGCCGGTGCCAAGGCCTTTATTCCGGTTAACCTGTCGCCCGGCACTACCCCCGGGCGCGAGCGGTAAGCGTTTACTACACCACCAGAAAGGTATCCCATATCTACATATGGATATGGCACAGTTGCCTTATCGGGTAACTGACCGGGTTGCAGATTTTGGGCGGCCAATGCACTGCTTGTGGCCTTGTTTTCCGGAAACAGTTTCCCGTTGTCGCTGGTGAATGTTACATAAGGCAGGTCCGGGCAAAGGTTCAGGAAACGGGTTTGCAACAGCATATCAACCGTTAGCGGATCATAAACCCCCTGTCCGTTATCAGAACCATCCGGGTTTGTGGTAGTGTTGCGCAAGCCTGTCATGTTATTTTGCACTACGGTTATCTCCACATTTCCGTTTGCTGATGGGTAAACCCATAGTGAGAGGTTATCGCCGCCGTTTAGGCTGATGCTTTTTTGAGCAACTATTTTGCCCGATGCATCGGCTACTTTAATATTATGGCTACCTTTTATCAACGTAGAATAATCGCCAGCTGTGCCGTACGTTAGCGAAGTTTCTGTGCCATCTATCTGTAGTTTTAAGCCATTTTCATTTGCCGCATTAATGGCTTGCAGGCGCCCGTAGGTGATGTTAGCAGGCGGGTCAACATCGGTTACAACCGAATAAACGTTAGCGGTTATATGCGAATCGGAGTCAAATTGAAATGCCTCTGCAGGGGCTACCACTATAGTGTATACACCGCCGGGCTGAAAGCTTCGTACTGGTGCGTAATATACCTGGCTATTGTTTAAAGATGCATCAGTTGGCGAGCTTATTTGGGGCTTTACAGGTGGTTTACCCGCAAACTGTAAGGGTTTATCTGCAGCCAACACCTTAAACTGGTACGTGCCATAAGGCAGTTCTATATACTCAGACCATAATCCCTGCGCAATGCCCGAGGTAACCGAATTAACAATGCTTCCATCGGCGTAAGCCAGGCTCAGTTTGTCTTTTCCATCACTAATTTGTGTTTCGCCGGAGAGATTAACCAGCCTGATACGGATGTGGCCCGGATCGGCGGGTGCTGTAACAGACCTTGGTACCATAGTTGGTATTCCCGTTGCAGCAACAGTATAATAGTCACGTGGCTGGTTATAAGATTCCTGTACCTTGAAAGAATCAAGCAGATTAATTCCGCCATCATTAGGTAAATAAATCTTGATCATTGCTTCGCTGTTTTTATCTAAAAACTGCTGCGGCAAGTTATAAGTACCTTTAAATTTTCCCGTAGTGGGGAAATAAGGGGTTGGATAAGGCATAGGTGGTAGCTGGTTCACATATCCCAGCCAGTTGGTTAATTTGGTATTGTTAACTATTAGGTCAACCGCATAATCTAAGCTTATTAACCGCACCGTTGATTTAGCGTTGTTGCTGTAATCGGGCAGGTTTCCCACCCGTACGTCCTGCTTATCCTTACGGCATGCCATAGCCAGCAACACCGTAAAAATTATTATTACCCTGTAAAATATTTTTGTTTTCATCACTTTCTCCATTGTAGTTTAAAACAGGTTATAGGTAAAGCCCATCATAATTTCTGCTCCGCGCTGATAGCTTCGCCTGATGTATTTAGTACCGTAATAGGTACCACCAGTACCCGGGTTACTATAGGTTTCTTCATAAGGCCGGTTTAGTATGTTTTTAGCGTATCCTTTAAATACAAGGCGTTTCCCTATCTTTTGGCTGAATACGAAATCCAATACCGGCGTTGGCCTGCTGTACAGATCCGGCGCGCCGTCCATATTGATCTGGATCAGCCTTTCGCCAACCATGTTAAATGAAGCGGACAGGTCTGTCCCCGAACGCGGGTTAGCATAGTTTAAAAATCCGTTGATAGAATATGGAGCCTGTTCGGCCAGCGGGCTTTTTGACGGCGAGTTACGGTCAATTATGCGGGATGCATTCAAACGTTCAGGGTTTTTCAAAACGCTGCTGCTGGCTACCATTAAATTGGTTCCCAAAAAGAAATTCTTAAGTGGATCCCATAGCAGCCCTAAGTTTTTAACAATTTCCATTTCCACACCAACCACATGACCTTCATTTGGATTATTACGATATCCAACAGTAGGGAATTCAGGAAACGTTGCAGCTATACCATCAGAGTTTTGGATAAACACTTTCTCTAATTGGTTCTTGATCTCTTTGTAGAAGAAGGAGGTTGATATAACCTCGCCACTTTTGGGGAACCATTCCCAACGAAAATCATAACTCTTTGTTTCCTGGTTGATCAGGTCGGGGTTACCCACCACCAATGCCTGCTGAAAAGGGTCAAACTCAAAAACGTTGGTTAGCTCCCTGATCTCGGGGCGGGCCAGCGTAGTACTGTAAGCCCCTCTGAAATTCATCTTTTCATTAAGCGCATAGGTTGCATTTACCGAATAGTAGGGCTTGTATTTTGTTTTATATGCCGAAATAGGATTAGCAAAAACCAGGGGTATGCCGCCCTCAGAAAGCGAAGGATCAATATACACGCCCGCGGTATCTATCTTACTTTTGATATCTGTTTTTTCGAAACGTACACCTCCCGTTACACGCAAGTTTTTTAGGGGGTGCAGGTCAAGCATGGCGTACAAAGCATTGGTTTCATAATAGCCCTTGTAATTATTTGGAGATTTTAGCGGGTTATATAAAAAACCGCTTACCAATGGTGCTCCCTCCGGGGTTGATGATGTTGGCGGATGGATACCAATCTGGCTGTTACCCACCAGTTGATCCAGGTTGCCGTTTACATGGTAAAGCGGGTATTGCTTATTTGCAGAAAAGTTAGATCCCGGAAGCGAAAGCGCGTATTCGCTAAAGTTGCGATTGCGGAACAAGTAGTTTATACCCGTTTTAAAAGACTGATCCAGGCCTTTAAAACCAAAAGGGATGGTAACATCTGCCTTATAGTTATAATTGGTTTCATCGAGATTCCGGAACCTGCGGCCGTTCGGGTCAGCCTGAATTTTTCCGTATGGGCCGTATCCATTTACATAGCCGGATACCAGCGCATAATGATCATTTGTTCCCAGGTAAGTAACATCTGATCCTGGCACCTGAGGGGCGATCGCGTAATAACCACCACCTGTAGGCCTGTAGTCGGCCAAGTTTACAAACCTGTAATCAGGGTCATCCTGTGTAGATTTGGAGGATGAAATATTGTAGCTTAAACGCGGGCTGTACTTACCTGTATTAATTTTATGCTCGCCCTGAAGGTTATAAGTATCAAACGTACGGTAGGTTTGCTTAAGCGAATAAATATTACTGTATACCGGACCTTTAAGGCCTGATGTATAACCGTATTGGCCAGTTAAACTTGTCGCTTGTGTTTCTGCCCCACGGCTGCCTATATATTGAAAGCTTAATTCATTGTCTTTATTAAAACGGTATGCCAAACCACCTAAGAAGCCATAGTTAAGTATTTGGTTTCCAGTATTTTCCTTATAACCAACGTATTTGCCAAGCCCCGGTTTATTAGGCGTGATATACGCGGGGATATATCTCGATTGATCGATATAAGGATTACCGGTTATCACACCCTGGTAAATACTATATTGATTGAGTGTGCCACCACTGATATCGGTTGACCGGTTGTAGTAACTCCCGCTCAGGATCACCCCTAACTCATGATCTTTAAAAACATGAAAGGAGTTGCCATAAGTAACATTGTAAATGCCGTTAAGGGGTGCTTTTTTATATCGTGTGGTTAACACAGGATCAAACTGGTGCATGATGCCATTAATCCTGTTCACTTCATCAAGGCTTGCTTTATCGCCATTAGCTGTAGTTATATTTTGCTGTATTTGCGCCAGGCCGCCGGGATACTGTTTGCCAAGGTTCAGGAAATCGCTTTAAAGGTCGTGATCTTTCACCTTCTGACCTAAAAAGCCCATATCGCTGTTATAAAAGCTATTTACCTGACCGCCAAAACCAATATTGGAGTTCATGCCCGATTGCGCCGTAATGGTAAGCGTTTCGGTTTCGGGGATGGACTTGGTTTTTAGCTCGATAATACCTCCCGAGGCATCGGCCGGCTTGTCGGGGGTAACCGTTTTATATACCACAATGTTATCAAGTAAACTGGCAGGTACCAGGTCAAGCGGTACGGTGCTTCTGTCGGGATCTGAAGATGATAGCCTTGCACCATTCAGGATGCCGATCACGCTTCTGTCGCCCATACCCCTTACGGCAACATACTTATCATCAGTAATGGTTACACCTGTTACACGCTGTAAGGCCTGCGCGGTGGTTATACTTGCTGTTTTTTCAATATTCTGCGCGCTGATCCCGTCGGATACCGCGGCCGCCCTCCTCCGGTCGTTCAATACCGACGATTCGGTATTTGCCCGCCTGCGCACCTCGATGGTTACAGTATTTAAAGCTGTGGTATTTGATTCAAGTACAACATTCAGCGTGATTGTAACCTTTTCTTTTACCAATATGCCGGGTAGTTTTTTAGTAATGTATCCAACAAATCGTACTTCCAAATCGTAAGTGCCCGGTTGCAAACTGGCCCTGAAATGCCCGTTTGCATCTGTAGGATAGGAGCGGCCATTGATAACAACTATTGCCCCGATCAGTGTTTCTTTGGTTTTGGCGTCATAAACAGAGCCTTCTATGACGCCGGCCAGCGGGGGGATCGGGACGGCTTCAATAACGATATAGCCTTCCACCATTTTATACCTTAGCCCCGTGGCATGCAATACTTTCTCTATCGCCTGCTTTATGGTAACATCCTTCAGGTTTAAAGATGTTTTTCGTTCAACCTGCCCAATTAGTTTTTCGGGCAGTACAAAAGGGATATTGCTTTCCTGCTCTATTTTCAGCAGGCTTTCTTTTAACGTGGCGTTTTCCAGGTTCAATGAAATCTTTTGATTAAGATCCTGGCTATGAACGGTGCCCGCCAACAACATGCCTATGCAGGTAAGTTGAACCACTAAAAAAATAAAAGAGCACTTCATCAGAAAGGATATTTTTTCATTTGTGAATAGCCGCTTAATAATCCCGGCCTTTATTGTTGGCCGGGCATTGTTTATTTGATGATGTTGCTGGCTGTCAATACTTATCGGTATTATACCTAACCAGTTTAAAATTCGGGTTGAAGGATAAATTCGTAATCCTTTTTGCATATTTTTGTGCATTAATAGTTAACCCCGGCCCAGCCGGGAAAATCTGTTAGCAGCCCGCGCTGTTTTAAACAGTTTGTGGGATTGGTCATCAAGCTGTTCTGTCGTCCAAAACTCACAGCTTTTTGATTGCATCATTAAAGCGTTCCCTTGCCTATGGCAAAGGGGACGTTTTACATTTATTTCATTTCCATTCCTTTCTTCGCTTTTTAATTAATTGTAACCAGGTTGTTTTTAATGGTGTATTTGAACTTGGCTGCATTGGCCAGTACGTTGAAAATTTTATCGGCAGATACGCCGGCATTAAGGGTAACGGTCATTCTTTCTTCGGCTTTAGCATGATCTTTAAAAACGATCTCCAGGTTGTACCATCTTTCCAGCTCATCGGCAATATCCCTGAGCGATTGATTATTGAATGCCAGTTTAGAATCCTTCCACATCCGCACAGCATCGATAGCAACCTCTCCCGTTTCGGCCCTGTCATTGTTCCAAGTTACCTTTTGCCCGGGTGTAAGTATAGCCAGCGATCTTATTTTATTGTTGGCCAGGTGCTGATCAACCCTTACCTTACCGGTGGCCACTTCAACAGAAAGCGGGCGGGCTTTAAAAGCCTCTATTTTAAACGAGGTGCCCAATACTTTGGTAGTTACATCGCCGGTATGGATGATGAATGGTTTTTTTGGGTTTTTAGTGATCTCAAAAAAAGCTTCGCCCGATAAGCTGACTTCGCGTGTGTCGCCAACAAACTTATCGGGGTAGTTTAACTTGCTTCCGGCACCGAGGTAAATAACCGAGCTATCGGCAAGCGTAATAACCGACCGCTTGCCGTTTGGATTATTGCTCACGAAGTAAGAGACCGCTTCGGCCTGGTTTTTTTTATATTGCCAGATACTGTAAGCGCCGGCTATCATCATAAAGGCAATCCATACCGCCGCGTAACGCAGGTAGAAAGGTTTTGAAGCAGGAGTTTCCGGAGAAAAAGATGATTCATCTATTCGTTGATGAATTGATTTAAGCCAGAGTGGTAATTTTTCGCTCCTGGTGTCATCCTGCCTGAACTCCGCCCAATCCTGCAAAGACCGTTCAGTCAGGATTTCATTTAATAGATCTTCAGATTCGGTTTGTTGTAAAAACTGTTCCACCAAAATCCGCTCTTCCCGCGAACAGGCATTATTGAGATATTTTACAATTAACCCGCGATCTACTTGTTTTGACATATTACTTCATCCCGACGAACCTTTTATTGGTGCCGTACAACCGTAAAGGGACAAAAAATGCTTCGGAGGGCTAATCYGTTTTACATAAAAATGGATTATGTTTTCAAGTGGCTGATTTTCAATTAGATTATTTTTCAGAAAATCAAATTAAAAACTATTGCGCGGAATTCTATTTAAAGACAGTACCAGCCAATCAGGATCAGGATGGTAGTAATTTCTGCGAATCCTTTCAGATGTTCCCTGAAATGAGACAATGATGCTTTGATATGGTTTTTAACCGTAAAAACAGAGATGTTCATACTATCGGCAATCTCGGCATGGCTTAGGTTTTCTTCGCGGCTTAACTGGAATACACGCTTACGCTGCGGGCTTAGCAAGTCCAGCTTTTCAAGATAGGCAAGTTCAACCTCCTTTTCGTTTAAGCGATGATCGGCAGATAAAGTGGTAAGTGCCGCATCGTTTTCAAAAAGCTCAACCGGATCATTATACAACGGCTTTTTGCGAATTGCTTTGATGGTTGCATTTTTCATCGCCCTGAAAATGTAGGCCTGAAACTCGCCTTCAACCTTCAGCGTATGCCGCTTTTCCCACACCCAAAGCATTAAATCCATCATTGCCTCCTCGGCCAGATGTTCATCATTGATGTAACGTAAGGCGTATTTGTATAATTTGCCAGAGTATCGCTCAAATAAAATGCCGAATGCCTTCAGGTTATCCTTTCCGCATTCGTTCAGTAAATTATTATCCGATAATCCTTTTAAAGCCATATACAGCAATACAAAGCAAATTTCGGTTCAAATGTAGTCAGCAAACAACACGGCTGCGTTAAGCAGACATTAACCAATCATTAAGTACCTGATAATATTGTTACAAAGATTGAATTAAGCATAATTATTCTTTTCTCAATGAGGGAACGCTCTTAAGAAAATGACATAGTATTATGATAGAGCTATTTGGTAAGAGATTAAATGACGGTAAAAGGCTTTGATAACAGTGATTGGCGAGCGACGATTATTTGGGACAAGCAGTGATGGAGGCAAATAGCTAAACGGTGCTTCATGGAGTAAACTAATAGATCATGTTCCGGGATATTCCCTGAAAAGTCCTGACATCAGATTTTGCTTATTATATTACCAGAAATTATTGTTGCGTAAAATCTATCCCGATCTTTAGCCTAAATTCAGTTTTAAATGATTAAATTAAGGGGAAAACAAAGCGGTCCATGCCCATTAACTGTTTAAAGTTAGCTGAATAAAGATTGACATTTTTCCCATAAAAAAAGTTACCAACTTTGTTGACAACTTGCCTAAAATAGTACTCCTTGACTTAGTTGGTTCGAACCAATTTAAAGAAGACTTGCTTATAATGTCCAGAATCCCTTTGCAAGGAAAATAAAAGATGGTTTAACCATCCCACATTAATTAGAATACGTTATTTAAGTTGATGAATGCTTGAGGAAAACCTAAAAGGTAATAATAATAGTTGTTTCATGTTTTTTATACAGGTTCGAGCCCATTAGGGTGCACCCAAGTGGGCAAGCATGATTTTTCATCGCTTGCCCTTCTTTTTTTACTCTTTAACCAACTGGAAATCATGTATATAGCGCTTGCCACTTCGTTGGTTCTGGTGGTTCGATGTTGCTGCCCGTCAAAATGCAATTTTTCGGGATACATCGAACCGACAATAGCCCTTTTTGCCTCACTATCAGCAAGTTGATACAGATTACCGATATTCGTTATTACCTCAACTGCTTTAGGAAGCAATACATCTACCTTCAATGGATTCTCTGCATGCTCTGTCAATTTTGCTTCCAGTTTATTTAAGACAATTTGGGATTCATTCTTAATTAAAGCATAATCTTCAGGATCRATCTTAGACGACAACATCAATTCCCTTGCTTTACGCAACCTGTCGTTTTGCTCGTCAATCTGACGAAGTAAACTTTTTCTGTCGTCTCTGACCCCGCTGGTTTCCTGATCCAGTTCGTCAAGCAATATCTTCGTACAGAGTTTTGTCATCTCCTCGCCTAAAGTGTACTTGTTCAGGTCTTTCAGAAATGCATCGTTAACATCATCAGCTTTGTACCTGCAACCGCATTGGCTGGAACAATGATAATAATAGTAATACTGGTTCCTGCCTTTTGATGCACTGCCAGTCAAAAGCCTTGAGCAGCGGGAGCACAATAAGAAACCTCTTAAGGGCAGTTCCTCTGGCGACATTACTTTAATACCCTGCTTTCTCTTCTTGCCATCTAATGCGTCTTGAACATCATTAAACAAGCTTTCAGATATTAATGGTTCATGTTGTCCTTGTACCAGATAACTCTCTTCATTTTTATATTTCGGAATGGTAATCTTACCATAGTAAACCGGATTTCGTATCGCAACAAGAAAATTGTTTTTTCCACACTTCAGACCTTTCTGACGAGCAACTTTCCAAATTTGTTCAGTTGAAAACTCTGAGGTCGCCAGCTTCTCAAAGCACCATTTCAATATGGAACTGTCCGGTTCCCTGAAGCCAATATATTTTCGACCGTTTTCCGCCGTCTTATTGACGTAACCAACCGGGGCAGACGCCATCCATCGGCCTTCTTTTCTGGCCCTACGCATGCCATGGAAGACGTTTAATGCCCTGCGATCATTTTCCACTTCCGGTGCAGCCAAATAAATAGCCAGCATCATCTTGTTTTCAGGGATGCTGAGGTCTAATGGCTGTTCTATGGCCTGCGGTTCGACACCTAATGAATTAAGAATATTCATCATCTGGTAGGCGTCACCAGCGTTTCTGCTAAACCTGTCCCACTTAGTAAATAGAATCAGATCAACATGCCGCCCTTTCGTTCTTTTCAATTCCTTTAACAATTCCTGCCAACGTGGGCGCATGAAAGTTTTTGCGGAATGGTCTTCATAAATAGCTTTTCGGACGTTGATCTTATTGATCTCGCAATACCTGCGAAGAATTTCTTCCTGATTGCGTTGGGAGTATCCCTTGTCAGCTTGTTCGTCTGTACTTACCCTGATGTATAGATCGGCAGTTTTCATTGTTTCTTGATTTTGTCAGGTGATTTGATTGATTTGCCTTGTTTATTTGGTTGATGTAGATCAACTTTTGAATTGCCTTTAACCAGTTGATTTACAGTTAATTTAGCTAAAAAATACAAGAAATCCAAGATTTCTTCCGCTTCTTTTTCATTTATTTCCAAGCCTTCATCACTCAACATCTTTATGGCTTGTTCGGTTGTAACCGATCTTTTTTTTGAAGAATCGCTCTTCATAGCAAACAGTATTGTAGTCCGTCTGATCGGGATCACTTGTCACCAGTAACAATTCCAGGGGGGTGTCCCGACGATATTCAAGCCGGGGTTAAAGGACGGCATTAACACGATCCTTTAAGGCCTCCGGCCGTTTACGATACGCGTTAACACCATTAAACCAGTACATGGACAGGCTTTTTAAGCTGGTGGCCGAAAGAGATCGGCAAGCATATATAAGACGTAATTAACAGCTGTTTGTTACATCTGCCTTAAAAATGCACAGGTGTATTCATTGCAGCGCTTAAACAACTGGCAGCCGAAAGCCGGGAAGCTGTCAAGGGTGACGCTGCCAAAAAATAAAATAACGGCGCCATTTACCTGCCCTTGACTGCTTTCCGGCGAAGCTACCTTTGTGACGGGTGCCATGACTATGAATGAAACGTCGTTAGTCTAATCAGACTAGGCACTAAGATCGCTGATTATTTCGCGTAAGGCCTTATTATCAAGTTCCAGTTCCATCTGCCTGAGCAGTGCACTCTTTAGTTCCGCCTGCGCCGCCAGCGCGGTAAAACCGAGGTGAACGATCTTAAAATTCATCAGGGCGGAATTACCATTTTCCGGTTGAATTTCCTTAGCGATATTCCAGACCTCCTGGGACATTTCCTTGATGACGATTGCCCTGCGGCCATTATCGTGGAAAAACCATTCGGCCTCGATGCCAAACAGCTTGCCCAATTGTACTGCCTGCTGCGCTGTGAGGTCTTTCAGGGAGTGTTCGAACTCCTTGTATTCGGCCTCCGTAACCTTAAGTACCCTGGCAACCTGCAATGGAGTAAGATTTTTTACACTACGTGCAATGAATAATAGCCTGTTCATGATCTGTATTGCTTAATTTTTTTTGACCTCAGTGCCGTTCAATTACCTACTATTTATTGCCATGTCTTTCAAGCAGTTCCTGAAATCTTGCGAGAATTTTTTCATATTCCCTTAGAATAGTATCAAGGCTTCGCTCGGTAGGTGCACCGCTTTCTGTTACCATTTCATAAGGTATGGCATCATCTTCATATTTAAGTTTCGAGATGATTTGTTTCTGTGTAGCCCGGTTCAGGCTATCGAAATCCACATAATTGATATTGATCGTTCCGTTATTATCGCGCATGACATCCTCCTTTTTAATACAAAGGAGCCGCAAAGCATTGGTATAATAAATCCCTTATTAGGGATAATTTAGAGATAGCTTAGAATTTATTATCTCGTTTATTCATTATATTTGTGGTATGACCGCTGAATCACCAAACAAAATACATCAGGGAAGAAACGTTAAACGCTTCAGGGAAATGCTTGGCCTTAAACAGGAAGCCTTGGCTATAGCATTAGGTGACGACTGGACACAAAAGCGTATTTCCCTGCTGGAAAGCAAGGAAATTATTGAGCCGGAAATGCTGAGCGAGGTGGCTAAAGCACTCAAAGTGCCCGAAGAGGCAATTAAGAACTTTGATGAGGAAAAGGCTATTTATAATATTCAGAATAATTACGAAGGTTCTCAGAACAACAATGGTCCTATAAGCAATTATGGGACGATGAACTTCAATCCCATTGAGAAAGTGGTCGAATTATTCGAAGAAAACAAAAGGCTGTACGTTGAAAAAATTGAGTTATTAGAACGTCTGCTTCAGGCTGAAAAAGATAAAAAATAAGTTGTCGCTAAGATAGTTCAATGCATAATTACCCACAATCAAAAGGATAAAATATTCAAAAGTTGATTTACCTCAACTTTATCGGTTGGCTTCGTCAACCAACTTGTTGATCTAACCATTAAATTTATTGATAAAGCGCATTGGTAGTAAATACCTATAAATGAGCCTTATTAAAAGGGATAAGGCGGTGCGCCGTCCTGATCGGGCTTTTCCTGATTATTTGTAAAAAGTTGGTGTAGCCGCTTTTCAAGCCTGTCAACGGAAGTTTCGGTAGGTAGGCCGAGTTCCTTATCCTCCAGGGATCTGTACCAATTTTCCAAATCCGTTCGCTCGCCCTCGGTTAACAGATCCATCCGCCAACGCTGCGCGAGGTCGAGTATTCTAATCTTATATTTATCCGTCATCATAAGTTTAATAAGGTAAAGATATAATTGATCACCTACCGATCCCACGCCGTTTTCTCCTTTTTAATGCATCGTCCTCGTCATCTGATATCTGAATACCATAACCAGCATAACGCCAGTTATCAGGATCAGCGCCAACAGTATTGTCAGAAATTGTTTCAGGCGATATTCCTGTTTTAAAGCCCGCGCTTCCATCTCGGTCATCCGTTGCAATATCTTGTCCTGTGTCGCTGCTATCCGTGCCAGAAACTTGCCCGACCTCGTCGAGTTTTGCTGCATGATAAATAGTAGGTTCAACATCGTTTCTTCTTCCGTTTCTTTCGGTGCCGTTTCCGGCTGTTGTGAAGTCTCCGTATCTGTCCTTTGTTCGGCGGTTAGCTTCGCTAATGCTTTTGCTGTCTCTAATTTGTTCATAATCTAATTGTTTGACGATCTCCATCCATTTGAAGCGGCTACCCAACGCCTGCCCCTTAGCCTTAAACCCATCGATAAAAAAGGTAACCCCACTTATATGTCCGGTGCTCGCCTGGTTAAATAGTAAATTCACTCCTTCAGCCTCGCAATGCTGGATGAAATCCTGCATGCTCCGCTTAGGTTGGCTCAGGATAAGCGATAGCTTTTCCTGAGCTAACATTTTATGGGATGCCTGACCAGTACGCACTACCATTTCTATCTCATCCTTTTTGGGTGCCCGGCGGGAATTGTTAACAGTAGGAAATATCTTAAAATTTTCTTTCGACGCTTGTACCGCAACGAATTTGCTTTGCGGTACAACCTTTAAGTGATGTACGCGTTCCAGCTTTCGCAATAAGGCTTCGCTGCGCTTAAAGTTATTGCTGTCTGATACTACATCACCGTTAAAGGTGATCCTGTTAACCAGTAGGTGGATATGGGGATGCTCTGCATCATGGTGCCGGAAAATCATATACTGGTTATCGGTAAAACCCATTCCTTGTAAATAATCGCTTGCAATGGATAGTAGTTTATCGTTGTCCAGTTTTCCGGTTTCTTCCTGCAAGAAGTTAAGGCTGGTATGATAAACGTAATTCCCAAGCATTGGTCGCTTGCGTCTTACCAGTTCTATTTCCTTTTTGATCAGGTCAATGTCCAGTGAGGCAAAATTGCTTTCCAAAAGCTCAGCCCGTTTACTGCTATCCTTATGGTTTAACTTTTTAAGGTTGTAGCCCAATGCGCCCATAAAGCTTTTACCTATCTTCTGATCTGCTATCATCCCTCAGTAAAAGCCTTATAATTTTTTCTTCCTGCCGCAACAGCGCGGCGAGCGTTTTATCGATGCCTATAGGCAGCCTGCCTGAATTGGCGTGCTTGGTAAGTTGATTCAGGTTAACCCCGATCTTCTTCAATTCGATGTAGGTATCTTCGTCGATCTTCGGTAGGCTGGTGGCTGGAAAATGCCCCCTAAATAATTTTGTCCGAACCAGATCGCCCGGCGTGGTGCCACATGCTTTGGCAAGCAGCAGCAATTTTTGCTGCTGCTTTTCCGTAACCCTGAAAGTGATCTTGACCGACCTCTTTTCTGATGGCGTAACTTTTGGCCTTGCCATAAGTTCAAAAAATGATTTGTAAGAATTGCTCAAGGCAATGAGCAATATCGTGACCCGCGAGGGCCGCAGGCTCGACCTGCGTTTATCAGCCGCAAAGCGGCCCGGCATTTATGCCTTGACCAAAGATATTTATTTACAGTTACCCTTCAAAATTTTTATGCAGAACGAAGTGAAAGCATACCGGGTCCGGGTGTCCCGGCAAGCGTTTTGGTCCGACCAAAACATGGCTTGCTCAATTAAATCAACCTTTGGTTTCACATATTACAAACAGGCAGTGAAATCCAATTTAAATGCAATCGATATTTAACGGGAATGGTTACATTGAAATGGTAGCGTTGATATTGTAAATTAACTTTCTCTACTAACAAGTCGGATAAAACACACCAAAATACATCGATCGCCCGTCAATCGAATCCCCTGAATATCCGGCGTCGTTCGTATTTGCTGTACTCTTTTTCTTTGCTCATTTTTTCGACCAACCATTCCTGGTATTCGACATATAAAAAACTATCGGGTAGTTCGGAGATCGCATCATAAACCAGTTTGTACTCCGTTTCTCGGAACTCAGCCCAGACCTTGCGTTGCCCCGACCAACTGAATGAATTGTTGGTCCAATCGCATTTCTTAAATAATTCCAGGTCGGGTAGCGTAACGACCCAACCGCGGATCAGATCACCGTAGTGCTCTTCCATAAGATTTCGGCTGACCTCCCAGATCGTGTCTAACATTTTAGCATCGGCTGAAAAATCATGCAGCAACCTTTCCATTAAGGCTACTGCTAAAGAAGCCTGTTCCGCACCCAATTGAACAAAAAATGATTCCGAAAAATCTTTAAATCCGAAGCTGTAAATGTCCGCATTATGCAACTTGACCAATGCTTCATAAACGAGATCGGGGGCTCCATCAATACCCCAGACCGGGCTCATCGGTGCCCTCGGAGGGGTATGATACTGCTTATAAACACCGATCCGATAGTCAATGTATTCTTGAAAAAAACAAACATCTTTTTGGACCAGGAAGAAAAGATCTTCCCCGTAAGGATCGCTTCGACCGTTTAAGCGTTCCTGCTGGAGATATAGCTGACAGGCCGTTTTAAAATCGTGCTCACTGAAATACGGATATTCCGAGAAAAAGTGATGCGGTAACTCGTATTCAAATGTGGTATCATCTGCATGTTTGTTCATCAGCGTGACCGCAATATCGTGGATCACACCGGGCCGCACATTTTCATATTTCTCGAACCAGGGCGTATGCAGCTTATAATGACTGTTGACGCCTATAAAATCATCCAGCATCCGGTCGATGATCACCTCACTAACCAGTTCATCAGGCAGCACCTCATAAAAACGTTCGATCCAGTCCTGCTGCTTTTTAAAGGATATACTCTTTACCAGTTTGTAGACCCGTTGATGTAGTTCAATATTTAGTTGAAATAGGGTGTTGAATATCCGACCGGATATGATACTTGCAAGGTCATTTTCAGAAAGATATATCGAGAGCACTTCAAAACCAAGTTCAATGTCTTTTTCAAAAACGTGTTCGATCAGCAAAGTAAAACCAAAGAAAATGGAATGCCGATGGTGATATTTGAAATCGATAAATGCTTTAACGGCACGATAAACCGCCATGAAATCATTAAGGTTGTTGATCTTAAACCCTTCTTTTATTCTACGGATCTTCGCGTCATATTCTTCCCGGAAATCTGTCAGGCGGTCAAACTTTTTACCATTTTTATCCCGTTCAAGTGCAAGGACGTGCCAGATCCGTTGTATCTTGGTGTTGTATTTTCTTCTCAGGGTGCGGAGTTCCGGAATGATTTTGATTTGCCGGTCGGATAACAGGTCGGTGTAAGCCAGTACAAAATAGGCATCTTCAAAATTTTCCGGAACGAAGTGATTTTTAATCAGCGAAAGCAACTGGGATTGATCGGCATGCAAGTATTCATAAGTTCCCCGGCCATGTGGCTGCAGGTATTCCATCAGCAAGTCATAGCAGATTAAACGGTCTTGCTGAAAACTATCATCAATATCTTGTAAAAAGCCCTCACGTAATGCAGCAAATGTGGGATTAAAGGTTGTTTTTCCGTCAATTGTTGTGAATACTCGATAATCATAGGATTTATCTAAAAACACAGGTTGCAGTACGTAGTAAAACAGGTACTTATAAGCCGGACTATCATCAATGTGATCTTTCAGAAATTGATAAACTGCCCGCTGCCTTTCAAAATTACTGTGAACGGCGTCGTATCCCAGATTCAAAGGTGCTTTTAGCTGTCCCACTAACATATCCAGCATGGCTTTGCATTTATGAACATACCTTATCGCCAGCCCCATGGCTGTCAAATGTGCAGCCACAGTGCTGTCGTAAAATTTTGCGAGCAATAATAAAGTCCGGTCATGCTCATTCGGTTGGCGGTTTTTATATGCGTTAATAAACTCGAACTCGGTTTCATCAACCGGCATGACGTTGATGATCCGGTGTACAAAACCGAATACTTTATCCGGCAGGTAAATGCCAAATACATCAAAGAAAGCATAGCAATCATCAGTATTCCCGCTGATCCGATCGTAGATCCGGGTCAATAATTCTGCATTAGCACCGACTGTATTTTCTATGCCGAAAGTCGATATCGCCGGGAGAAACGTGTCTCTGACTCGGTAGTTAAATCGCTGGAAGTAATTAAATAACAAGTGTTCCGCATCAAGCAGGTGTTTGCGGAGGAAGACGTCAAAGAAGAAATAGGTCCCCAGCACCTGATCACTGATCTTTACTACGCTTTTAAAATCAACATCGATTAATTCGAGTGGCTCCAACACATTGACACACTCCATGAATGCTTCCAGCGAGATCCCAAAATCATTGATCACGGCGATCTCTTCCAGCACATCCCGGTCG
Organism: Mucilaginibacter sp. P4_A11; assembly: GCF_056402535.1. NCBI lineage: Bacteria > Pseudomonadati > Bacteroidota > Sphingobacteriia > Sphingobacteriales > Sphingobacteriaceae > Mucilaginibacter > Mucilaginibacter sp. P4_A11. The sequence goes on along the minus strand of NZ_JBFUHE010000004.1, from coordinate 10,283 downwards.
ATCGTATGAAAAAATGATAACAAGCCAAGTACTTTCAGCGTGGTGTCGTCGCTCAGTGCGCTCGCATCTTTCAGGATACTCTTAAAATACTCATCGTAAATGGCTGTCACATCGCGCAATACGATGATGTCCGGTGTTTTTTTGACGGCCTCCGCAGCCATGATCGCTAAACGTGCATTTCCGTTACTGATCGCGGTGATACGTTCCCTAAATTCGATCCGCCTGATATTAAATGGCTCCTCGAACAAGATCTGCTCGATCACCTGATCTGATAATATATCGATGTGGTAATTTTTGAATGGCGTCGGATACAATGCCTCTTCAACACTTGCCCGTCCATATTCCCTTACCGTTAAAACAATTTTAACGTCCAGTTTGCTGCTGATGACCCGGTCGAGAATGGAAAGCAAGTTGTCCAATTGCCGGTTAGCATCATCGATCAAAAGGATATATGAGCTTCCAGGCCTAAGAAAAGAAAGCAGGTCTTCGATGATCGATTCTGGTTTGGACATCACATAATATTGCAGGTAGTGCGGATGTTTGTCCACAAAATCGTCCATTACTTCCATGACTAACCGCGATTTACCTACGCCGGGCTGGCCGGAAACCAGCAATACATGATGTGCTTCCAATAGTTGCAATAGGTCCAAAGACTCGCGTTCCCGCCCATGTAATTTATTGTCCAGTGGCGTGGCAAACCCGCCGGCCTGGTACCGATTCAGAAAGTCCTGTTTGGATAAGATCTGACCGGTTTCAAACGCAACGCCCCAATAATCACGCGCAAATACCTTATCAATACTGTAAAAGTAATCGACCAGGGTCATCTGCGGGACAAAATGGAGCGGGATCTTAAAGTCTGCTACAAGTTGCTTCAACTCCTCCCGTAGATCTATATCTATCGAACTATTACAACACAAAACAATGCAACGTACCTGGTTTGCAGTAATACCCAAACTTTCAAATTTAAGGCACCCCTGTAGATCACTGATCAGTTTCTCACGGTATTTTGGCTTAGTCAGACTGTCATGCGTCGTGATTTCAGCCAGCACATAGGTACTGTCTTCCTGAACCAAATAAGTATCCGGTCTTCCTGGTTTGGTTTTCGTTTTATCACCGACGGAACCCGGGCTATGTAGTTCACCACCATAGGTCCTGACGAGATAACGGTTGCAAACTTCCTGGAATGCGCCACCCTCGATGCCATAGATTTCCTGTTTGATCTGCGATATCTTGCTCATGCTGAAAATGTCGGAAATGTCCGACCTACAAATGTACGAAATTGTGCAATGCGATCTGATCGAGGGTGCTGCCGAAACCGGGGAACGCCCAAAACATTTAATCCTCGACTAAGGGCGGATACTAATCTATTAACTTCTCTTCAGCCGAGTCATGGTCTTCAAATTTTCGATCAAACATTTTCCATATTTCGTCCAAAGCGCGATCGCGATCTGTATCGCTATTCCGTAAAGCGCTTAAAATCGACGGGACATCCTGTTGATAAACATCTTCGGTCAATGTAACATACGCATAATCCGAAATTGCTTCTTTAAAGCTGTCCGGCTCTGTCGAGTTCAACCAATCTTTAATAAATAAAGCAGGACTTAACAATCCATACAGGGAAATCACCCGATTGATCGCCTCTTCATCGCTGACGTGCTGCTCTGGGACATGTATAACTCTCGAATTCTTATCGATATCCACGTAAAAGGCAAGCTCTTTCTCCATAGAGAATCTACCACGCGGGATCAGTTCATTCAGAATAGTTTCATTAGGATTCTTGATCTCCATCCTAATAGTACAAAAGAATTCGTAAAAGAATCCGCGTGCCGCTTTAGTGTCATGATTTCGCCAGTCTTTCCAGAATGGTTTCCAATTGTTGATCGTATGGGCTTTTGAGTAGTACGCTAATAAAGTGAAAGATTTACCCAACTCCTCAAGGGCTAGTTCTGCAATACCCAATCCAATAAATTTTTTGCCTTCATATTTAAAAATGTTATGATGTGCAGCTTTGAGTAATTCGTGAGAATTATCAATCGTCGCATTATAGAGGGCTAATATTTCGGCTTTGGTCAGGTTCATGTTCTTAATTTTGCGAGCATATCCAGCATCAATTGCTCATCGGCTTTATCTGTGATCTTAAAGCCTTTTTGTTCTTTGAAGTATTTATCAATATGGAATAGAATGATGCGCTGAACATTCTGGGTATCCTGATCAGCAAAACTTTGTTTTTCCAAGTGCCCTTTGAAATCCTGCCAGTTTCCAAATATCTGTTCCAGGAACGGTTCAAATACGATCAGACCGCCCTTACTGTAAGGGGAATAGTATGGCCTTAGCATGTGCCGCACATACAATTGAAATGCCTCTGCATTATTTAACAAATACTCCTTAAAATCAGACGACGCTTCTTTTTTGATTGTTATGTGACGTTCCTGATCAAGCTCAAACTTATTCCAATAATATAAGTTCATCATTTGGCTATATGATGCCGGACTATTAGTAATATTTAAGAATTCTTTGAGTAGGATATATATTTTACCTTGCCAAAATTCCTTGCTTAGCACCCGGTTTTCACCAGTGTCATTAAAATGCGAATCGAGAAAACGACTGCCTATCGCAGAGCGGTCAACAAGAGCAATGGCGTTGTTATCCATTAATTCAGTTAAAAACTGCTCGTATTTAGTATCGTCGTCGCCAAAATATTTATTGAGATTGTAGTTGCTGAAATTAACCAGCAGCTTTATTGACAATTCAAGCCAGACATCGTGATCGTTCTTAACGTTCAAATAAGCAGTGATCATCTTCAGCAGGGTACCACTGTCCTTAAAGTCGGTAGCACGCGATGCTATATGTATCAATTCCTGGCCTTTACCTTCTCCGTTCCATTCGTCGAATTGCTCGGTGATATCCGGATGATCTTTCTCCAAAATATCGTTGAATGCTTTGAGGGACACCAAGTTGAACAATTGGTAAGAAAAATACAGATAGAAATTATGAACCTCCTTAAATTTCCGCCGGTTCTTATATCCCATGTCGGTGACCAGATAATTAACCGCTGATTTAAGCTTTTTAACTTCTTCGTCGCCAAGCGCATTCTTATTATCTTTCTCGAATTGCTCCCAGTTTTTCTCATTTAGCAAAAAATGATCGCTGCTATCCACGTCAAAGTCTAAGAAATACCGGTTCCTGATCCTATTGTAGACTTCAATATTCCGGTTCCTGATCAGTTCGAGCACCATCAGGTCTTGAACATCAATTTCGTCTTTCAACGCATTGAAAGCTAGCTTGAATGAGTTACTGAAACGCTTCAAGTCACGCGTATTATCTACCAGTTTTTCGAGGATGTTGTCATGGTCGGCAGCCGGAAAGAAAGGCACACTCAGGTCACCAAAATCTGTGGTAATCTTAGCAACAGCATCGGTAATTACTTTCCGATGAAGCGCTTCCATATCCTTGGTCAGCAGCTGGTCATTAAGCAATTGAATGAAAATATTCTTCTTAAACGCTGGTAATGTAATGACCAATTGGAACACCTTTTTTAAGTATTCTTCTTCATTTGCAAAGTCTTTTGTGCCTTTTAATACATTAATCACGTAGTTCTGATCAATGCTGGCTACAAAGAATGTGTTGGAAAAATTAGCGGTATTGCGGATGATCCTTAATACTTCCATGACCTCCTTGCCTGTCAGGCGGTCCATATCATCTATAAAGATCACAACGCGCCGGGACAATCCGCTGATCGCTTTGTTGATCTCTTTATATTGCGTTTGAATGCTGTCATCGCCACCAAAATCGTTGATCAATGTGTCGAAAAATCGGAAATAGATCTCTTTGCCGGTTTGCAAAATCCGCTTGGAATAATCTTTAAGCTTGGCGTGAATCGATCTGTTATAAGGTTTTAGTTCGTTGGACAATGTTTTGAAAAATTCGTCGATAATTCCATCGGGCTTGCTTGCGCGCCAGGGGTTGAAGTCAAAGACCAAATTATTGTCCTTATCTTTTTCTAACTCGCTTTTCAATCGCATCAGGAAATCTGTTTTTCCCGACCCCCATTCACCGACTACTGCGATCGCAAACGAATTTGTTGTCGAAGTCTCCATGATATGTTTAGCGACAGATGATGCATAACTGGCCCTAGAATAGGCATCAGTGTAGCTTGATAGCGATGAATTGTCATCGATTAGGGACAATTGGGTAGGCTGGATCACCAAACCCTCAAAATAGGATTTGTAAGTACTGATCAACAAAGGCGTTCCGATGATAAAAAAATTGGCATAAGGAATGCCTGATAGGAAGCCAAGTTTGAAAAAATAGAAATTATTGATTTCGGCATTGCGTACCACGAAGAAATATAACAGGATAAAGACAAGTGTAAATGCGCATGAGTTCAAGGAAATGTACAAACCGCGCCAAATCTGCCATACAAAGTAGCCAATGCAGAAAAGCAGATAAAATATAAAGATCCAGTCAGTTAGAAGGTTGTCAACTGTACAGTACTTTAAAAATGGATTGGTAATAAGCAGATCCCATAACTGGATGAATGCCTTGGAGAACAGCACAAATATAATAGAAAGTCCAAGCAACCAAAAGCCACTTGAAATGCTAAAGTCCTCGACTAATGCTGTGCAGCTAAACTTCTTTTTACGTTTTTCTGATTGAGTTGATTTATCTGCCATTGTAATCAAGGTGTGTTTTTTTCTTCAGTGCTCAGCTCAATATATTGTACTAATTTAGCTTTTTCGACATATTTAAAAATACCGTACCATTACTAAAATAAAATAAAACACGTGGTGCGCAGCCTATTTGCGTAGTAGCAATCTATTTTAAATTTATAACTTAGTTCATGCGTCCGATAGAACCGCTATTTGAGATCGAAAGTGGGAGCTTGACCATCAAAATATCAAAACACAGTGTTGCCGGAGAGCCGGTAGTCCTTGTCGTACTAATTACCAGTTTTGTTATTGCAGGAACTGCACAAAGATTGTTTTCCAAATCCCCACTGACTTCGCTTTTTCTTTCCAAAAAGAAAGCTTTTTTCGTCAGGTAGCTCCTTATGTCCTTGCTATAAAAATGGGTTTGTTATTGAAAGCACATTGGGGTGGTATGTATTCAAAATTCGAGATGCCTGTGGTTTCGGTTTTATCCGCCTTAACCACACCGTAGCTCTTAACCTCCGGAGCGTTTGATGCTATTTTTTCTTCATGCGGATGATTTTTTTTGAATGCTCACACGAGGTCATGAACACGGTCAAAAAGAATAGTAATTTTATTGAATTCAGTGCTTTCATCGGCTAATTGGTGTATGATCTTAGTTCTTCATTCATGATATCGATAAATTGTTGGTCTGCACAGTGTTTAATGGCATAGTTGTAATCTTCGTGATAGTGTTCATCCTTCTGAGCCTGTCGAATAGCGCCACGTTCACGATGAAAAGTTGAAATATTTTTATCGTTCGTATTCTTGTTTATTGCGGCATCGATAGCATCCTTCGCCTCATCAAAACGTCCTAACATTCTCAATGTCTTGGACAGCGTATAATTGTACCATTCATTTTTGTCGTCGGAAATATTGCTCAATTGTTCTAGCGACGTGTCTGGATCTTTCAATAGTAAATAGGCCTCGGCTATTCCCCTTAACTGGAAATCGCTAGCCTCTGACAGCTTTGCATAATAAGCTGTTCCTTGTCGATAATATTCATTCGCCTTTTCCGGCTGCCCTAGTTGCTGATAGGCTTTACCTGTATTGAGGTAGATCATGCCGACATCAAAAAGCGTGTGATTTTCAATGGCATCTTCCGCAGGAATAGGAAGCATACTGGCCAGACTGATCATCCTCTCTGGCATTTTGAACTGAATACGTGAGGACAGTGCCCCAAGAACTTCATATGGTTGATCAAAGCGGCTCACCATGGTTTGCTCCAGTAATTGGGCGAAGGAATCAATAAACTTCAATAGCAACTGGTCCATGTTATGTGACCGGATCTCTTTAAACGACGCCAGAACAATTGTCGGTGAAATTTGACTTTCAGTGTTGTATGCATCAATAATTTCTGCCAAAAATCTCTGTGCCTGTTGTTCTTTAGCCCTATCTTTACGGTACAGTTTGGCTAAGTGAAACTTAGCTGCCCAGAAATTAGGCTCCTCTATCAAAATACTTTCAAAAACCTGAATTGCCCGCGCTCGGTCGTTAATGTCTCTTAAAAATTTCCCAAGATGATTCCGGATGTCCCGTTTGACCGCTGCTGTTAAACGGTTGGAGTTGGCAAGCAGGTCTTCAATGGTTTTAATCCGCGGCGCAAGAAAAGACGCGGTTTGATCACGATCATGGGCTTTGATGATCCGGAATTCTTTTTCAGTTTGCTCGATCCAGGACATAATGAGGAAGTAATCGTCTGCCCTGAAATTCTTAAAAGCGAGTGCCAAATCTTCGTTAGACGTGGACGGGACGATGCGCTTATCATAATCCGCTAATGGAACAGATATTAAGTAGGAATAATTATAAATATCATGTCTCTGGATCTTTTCCAATGATCGTACGATCAGCTTTTTGTGTGCATGGATGATCCTGTAATAATCTGCGTCAAACCGGTGATATAGTTCTGCTAATTTTCCAGCAAGTTTCCGCTCAATTAGCATTTCATCGAAAGGAATGGTAGTTATCCGCAAACTATTTAATACGATATCATGAAGTACAAAAGCCCCATCACGGTACGCGTTAAAAAAGTTTCTTGCCTTAAGCTTGGTAATTCCTGATTTTCCGATCAAAGTTAACAGTAGGGACTCATCGATCTCTTTTGTATCTATCCATTTAAGCACCCCTAATTCCAGCGCAGTAGTTTTCAGGTGATGTACGAATAGCCGATCATAAAATGCCTGGTTATCAAATGAACTCGTTGTCAATGTGTCTGTTTCCCGAAGAACTTTTACCCAACTTAACTGCTCCTTCTTAACAAGAATATTAATTTGATCCAACAAGAACGGGTGACCACCAATGGCTTTGATGATCTGCTTGTAAATCTCCTGTGGACAAGGTTTTTGCAAACTAGCATTCAATATTTTATTACTCAGCTCATCATCAGATGGCGGTATACTATACACACTATCTAAATCTGCTTGTGTCTGTGAAGAAATGATCAACCGGTAGTCGGGCGCACCAACTGCTTTAATCCGTTGCACAACGTCTTCTACATAACTTTCCAAGCTATCGATCACGACCACGCATTTAAACCGTTTGATCAACCCCAAAATGTTTTGAGGCACGGCATAACGTTCAATGCGCAGAGAACTCAGACTTTCCGCAGTCGAAACGGTATTGCCAGGTATCCAAATAATCATTCGTTCACTATCCACCCGCTTCAGTTCGTTGAAAACTTGTACCGCAAGGTAAGTTTTACCCATACCGCTTAATCCATTGATCTGTATGTAGCTGTGTTCATCCAATAAGGCTAAAATATCATCGACGGCTTCCGGCCTCGGCCAGTTATCTTTTGGCAACGTCGGCAGATCATGGCTGTAACCAAACTCTGTATGTATTTGGGCGATGTAGGCTAAATGCGGTTCGAGTAATTCCAAGGTTGTGATATCCTGGGATTCCAGAATTTGATCGATGATATAAGTAGCCAACCATCTTCCATCCAAAATGAGAATATCTTTACCAAGTTTTTTACCCCACCTGGCCGCAATATCATTTAACCAAGCATAGTTTTTAGGGCCGCAGGTACGGCTTGACATCAGGAACATTCGCTGACAATGGCGTGCAACCCGCAGGCAATGTTTAAAATCACCAAATATCTTTTTGAAAGGTTTATTAAAATAATCGGCGGTTACGCCAAACTCCGCAACATCGGCATATCCTGAAGTATTAGCATCAAGCGTGTGCCCGACCGGCTCACCAGTAATAGTCTGTCCGCGAAGCTCAAATTGGATCTTATATTTGTGTTCAATGATGATCTTGGCCACTGCGGGGAAATTCTGAGAAGACAATGACTCGATGGCATTGATCAGCCTGCTCGTGAAGTTGGTTTTAAGTTTAGGGTCCATAATGCTTTGTGATGGTAGCGAAGTTATGAATTTCTTGTTTACCACAATCACCCCCTTTGATCAAGCAATATCGGAACACTTCGCCAGATAATCATTTGACCTCCTACTTGGGGATTCAGCATAAGACGTTTTTGAAAACGGGCCATTTTCCGGTGAACGCTTGCCCCGGAATCAGCTGGTCTGGTTCATCAGAATCTCCATCGATAGTAACAATTAATGATTTTTCAAGTAGTTAGCTTTAGACGACTACTAGTTATAGCTCTTATGAAAATTTATAAATAAACTTTGTTAACGACGAACACGCTCTATTTGCCGTTGATTCGACAATCATCAAACTATAACCCAGCAAATTTCTCATATTCTCTGGTCACCTACTCTTCTTTTTTCCAGCGCTTGATTATTGCGTCGAAAGTCTCATCTTTCCATTCCTTTTGCCATTCGTCCTGAAATTTAATGGACTGGGATTTAGGCTGAGGATTTGGCATTTCTAATTTAACAACTGATGGAATTAGAGTAGCGTCGCCAACAATCAAACATTCCCCTGATCCTAAATTCGGAAGTATATCTGCAATAGCATTCGAATTTTCAGGCATTAGGGCCTTGACATAATTTTGATCGTTAACGTTGGTCAATCGCAATGAAATAAAATTATTGCATTGTGAAAAAATAGTTTCCGAAACCTCAGAGGGACGCTGGCTCACAACCATTAAACTTAAACCATACTTTCGTCCTTCCTTTGCTATTCTTTCAATTGATTTTTTTGATGCGTTATATTCAGCGCCCCCTACTCGGGGTATATAATTATGAGCTTCTTCACAGACAATCATAAACGGAATATCATTCTGAGAATCTGAGCTATGTTTTATTTTAGAATAATGGAAGGCAAAATCAAARACTAACCTTGATATTAAACTTACAGTGATGCTTAACACCTCAAAAGGGATACCACTTAAATCGATAATTGTAACGTTTGCTTTATCGATATATCCTAAAAATTGCTTTAAAATTTCTGCAAAATCATCAGTCCTATATGTGGTTCCGTTGGTTTTTACAGGATTAAATATAAAGTTGAGCCTTTTATCTGACAATTTCGTTTCTAATCGAGATATAAATCTATTAAACTCGCCATTAAAAGCCCCATTTGAGGCTTTCGTTGCTGCCGCCGTTGATGAGACTATAAATTCGTATTTATTTTCAAAATATTCTTTTTTCTGCAAATCACTAATGAGTGTACCATCTTCAAGTTTGGGACAATTTTCACCAGCTAATTTACTAATCACTTCAGAGTTAACATTCCATATATATCTATAGACCTCATCAATGTCAAAATAAACTGGAGTATCATAGTTAATCCTATCTTTTAGAGTTGGGTTATGTTTTTCTTTATTTATGATTACAGCTCTTTTAAAGAGCGATACTTGGTTATGATGATTGTTTTCATTACCTTCTATAAAAAGAGATTCCAACTCTTCAGAGTTCATTAACCAGTAAGGTAATTTCAATGCATCCACGTCCAATACGTTCAATGTAAACTTCTCGTCAGTAGGTAGTTCAAATGCTGCTTTATACTCTGAATGGATATCAAAAATTATTATATGTGAGTTTTTTTGAGCGGTAAGATGATTATTTTTGCCATTATTTATCCCAACAACATCCTGTAAGATTTTAGAAACAGTGCAAGATTTTCCGGAACCCGTTGATCCTACTAATGCAACATGTTTGCTAAAAAATTTATTTGCGTCAATCTTCAAGATGATTTCTTTGTTTTGAACTAATCTACCGAAAGGAAAAGTGTAATCTTTGCTTGATTCGAATATCAAGTTCAGTGATGCGGCTTCAATTATAAATACAGGCTCAGTCGGACTTGGGATTAAGGCAGTACCCCTTGTAAAAACACTGTTTTCAATGTATCCAATTGGTTGCGTTTGGAGAGTAAATTTTAACTTTTCACCCTCCCCAACGATTGATTTTATGTTTTGAATTATGGCAACAACCTTGTTTAAATTTCCGTCTGAAATTTCAACGTACTTACCAATTTGCAAGTCCTTTTTGTGGGCTTCAAAAACTTTTTCGTCTTTGACATCAATCACAATTGTATTTGGTGAACTTTCTAATACTTTTCCAACTTCATTTTCGGTCATAAGGATTTATTTAGGGATAGTAGATAACTAATTTCATTTACTTGAGGAGTCGCCAGCTTTTCGACTATTGAGAGCTCAATACCTATGAATGCTAATAAGTCTTGGTC